>CAZLNO010000131.1:0-8856 GCA_964561005.1 uncultured Rhodovibrionaceae bacterium
GTGGGCAGGACTTCCTTGATCGCCTCGCTGTTCTCGACCCACCGCAGCGACTGGTAGAACACCGTCACCAGGAACGCCCCCAGGACGGCCCCCGAGATCGTCGCCGGGCCCCCGATCACCAGCATCGACAGGATGACGAAGGTCTCGGTCAGGAAGAAGGCGTTGGGCATGAAGGCGGTGATGTAATGCGCGTACAGCCCGCCGCCGATGCCGGCGATGAACGCGCTCAGCACCAGGGCCAGCCAGCGCACGAACATGATGTTGATGCCCACCGTCCGGGCCGCCACGAGGTCCTCGCGCGAGGCGCGGAGCTGAAGGCCGACCTTGGATTCCTTGAACAGGTAGGCCGCCACGACCGCCAGCGCCGCCCAAAGCGCCGCGTTCCACGAATAGGTATGGCGCTCCACGCCGAACAGGGTCTGCGGCCCGTTCGTCAGCGCGCTCCAGTGCAACAGCACGACATGGATGACCACCAGCAGGGCGAAGCCGGCGATTACGGCCGGGAAGTCGGACAGGCGCATCATCGGCAGGCCGATCACGGCGGCCACGCCCGCGGCCACGAGGCCGCCGCACAGCAGGGCGGGCAAAAAGCCCATCTGGATCTCCGCCAGGAAAGGGTAGAGCTCGGGCAGGCTCATCAGCTTCTGCACCGGTCCCATGGTGAAGATGACCGAGGCGTAGGCTCCGATCCCCATGAAGCCGATGTGCGGGAACCACAGGATGTTGGTGTTGCCCATGAAGATCTGCAGCCCCACGACCAGCGTGATGTCGATGAACATCTCCGTGATGAAGCGGTCGAGCAGCACCGATCCCAGGACCAGGTTCAACGCCAGGATGACGCCGATCGCCGCCAGCAGCACGAGAACAACGGACAGGCTCTCCAGGCCCTGGCGGAACCGGTTGGCCGGCGGGGTCCAGGCGGTCGTGGCGTTCCGGGTCATTTGCTGCGAACCAGTCCTTCCGGCCGGATGATCAGGATGAGGATGACCAGGGCGAAGATGAAGGCCTGGCGGTAGTCGGTCAGCCCTTCAGGCACGAAGGTGTTGATGACCACGGTCATGACCCCCAGGGCGTAGCCGCCGACGACCGCGCCGACGAGGCTGCTCATGCCGCCGAGCACCGTGGCGACGAAGGCGACGATCAGCGGCTGCAGGCCGATGCCGGGAGTCACCGAGCCGGTCCGGCCCAGCCAGAACAGCGCCACCACGCCGGCCAGGAAGCCGCTGATCGCGAAGGCCGTGGAGATGACGAGATTTGCCGGCACCCCCAGCATCCGCGTCATCCGGAAGTTTTCCGCCGCCGCCCGCAGGGCGATGCCGAGCACCGTCCGGTTCAGAAGCAGCGTGAACAGCACCAGCATGGCCACGCTCGTCGCGATGGCGATCAGCTCGCGCAGCGGCACCAGGTTGCCGCCGATCTCCACCGTGGTGGTAAAGAGGTCGGGCAGGGGCACGACCCGCGAACGCGGCGAGATGAAGAGCTGGGCCGCCGTCTGGAGCAGCGTGCTCACCGCGAACGACGTGACCAGCATCGCCGTCAGGGACTTGTCGCGCACGGGACGAAAGGCGACGCGCTCCGTGAGAACGCTGGCGAACACCGCGGCCAGGACCGCGACCAGGGCCATCACCAGCCAGGGGATCGGGCTGCCCCGCATCAGGTAAAGGGCATAGCCCACCACCATCACCAGCTCGCCGTAGGCGAAGTTCACCAGGCGCAGGATGCCGTAGATCAGCACCAGCCCGAGCGCCATCAGGGCGTAGAGGCTGCCCAGGTTGGCGGCGTTGATCGCCAGTTCGACCAAATTACTCACCGGCCGCCTCCCTGGACGCGCCGGCATGGCCGCCGAGGAACACGCTGCCCATGTCCACCTCCCGGCGCAGGTCCGCCGGCGTGCCGCTGGCGACGACCTCGCCCATGTTCAGCAGGTAGGCCCGATCGGCGATCTCGAAGGCCTTGCTCACGTTCTGCTCGACCAGGAGGATGGTGGTGCCCTGCGCGTGCAGCTCCGTGATCAGGCGGAACACCTCGTCCACCAGGGCCGGCGCCAGGCCCAGCGAGGGCTCGTCCAGCATCAGCAGCCGGGGATGCGACATCAGCGCCCGCGCGATCGCCAACTGCTGCTGTTCCCCGCCCGACAGCGTGCCCGCCTGCTGGTGGAGGCGCTCGCGCAGGATCGGGAAGCGCGCGCACATCTCCCGCAGATCCGCCTGGTATTCCTCCCGGTCGCGGCGCGTGAAGGCGCCCAGGCGGAGATTTTGCTCGACCGTCAGCCCGGGAAAGATCTCCCGGTTTTCCGGCACCATCGCCACGCCCCAACGGACCACGCGCTCCGGGGGCAGGCCCACCAGCGACCGCCCTTCCAGCTCGATCGCGCCGGCGCCGGGGCGGACCACACCCGCGGCGGCGAGCATGGTGGTCGTCTTGCCGGCGCCGTTGGCCCCCACCAGGGCCACGAGCTCGCCCTGGCCCACGCGGATCGACACGCCGCGCAGCGCGATGACGGCGCCGTAGTGCGCCCTGACGTCCCGGAGCTCAAGCATGCGCGACCTCTCCCCCGTCGCGTCCCAGGTAGGCCGCGAGCACCTCCGGATTCGCGCGGATCTCCGCGGGCGTGCCCTCGGCGATCGTGCGGCCGTAGTTCAGCACGTGGATGCGCTGGCAAAGACGCATGATCAACGACATGTCGTGGTCCACGATCAGCAGGCCGAGCCCGCGCTCCCCGGGCATGGCGAGCAGGCGGTGCAAGAGCGCCTCGCTCTCGTGCTCGTCCAGGCCGGCGGCGGGCTCGTCCAGGAACAGGAACTTGGGTTCCATCGCCAGCGCCCGCGCCACCTCGACGACGCGCTCGTGGCCGTAGGGCAGGCTGTTGGCCGGGGACTCGGCCCAGGCCGTCATGTCGAAGTAGGCCAGCAGTTCGTGAGCGCGCCGGGTGGCGGCACGGCGGGGCGCGCCCATGCTCAACGCGGCAACCACGACGTTTTCCAGCACCGAGAGGTTCGAGAAGAGCCGCACGCCCTGAAACGTCCGGGCAAGGCCGGCGCGCGCGATGCGGTTCGGCGCCTTGCCGGAGATGTCGAGCCCGTCGGCGAGGACACGCCCGCTCGTCGGAGCCAGCACCCCCGTGATGACATTGATCAGCGTGCTCTTGCCCGAGCCGTTCGGCCCGATGAGACCCAGGATCTCGCCCCGCGCGAGCCGAAAACTGACGCTGTCGACGGCCGTGAGCTGGTGGAACTGCTTTCTCACAACCTCCACCGCCAGCGTGCCGGCGCGGGCCTCGGAACTCGAAGCGATCGCCATGAGAGGTGACCCGAAACAGGAAAGGCAAGGGAGGGGACCGGGGCGGTCCGTGGATCGCCCCGGCCGACCAAGGTCTTTTTATTCCTGGCGCTTCATCCACTGCTTCAGGTACGGCGGCGTCGGCACGTTGCTCGGCGTCCGCCAGCCGATGAAGGAGGTGGTCGCGTCCTGCAGCTCCACCATGGCCACCGACTTCAGCGGCTGATGGCCGGTGTCGGCGGACGTCCAGTCCATGGTGCCGGTGAGGAGCTCGAAGTTGTTCTCCTCCAGCGCCTTGGCGACCGCCTTGCCATCGGTCGTCCCCGCGATCTCCGCGGCCCTGGCCATGGACATCACGGTGTCCCAGCCCGTCGCGACGAACGAGGTCTTCGGCCGTTCGCCGTGGGCGGCCTCGTAGCGCTTCAGGAAGTCGCCCATGCCGGGAGCCACGCCTTCCTTCATGAAGCTGTGCGTGGCGAAGTAGATGTCGTTGCCGAACTTGGTCCCGAGCGCGTCCCAGAGACCGGGATCGTCGTAGGAATCGCCGCCCACGATCGGCGCGTCGATGCCGGCCTGGCGGATGGTGCGGATGATCATGCTGAGGTCCGGCTGATACGACGAGATGAAGATGACGTCGACCTCGCGACCCTCCAACTGGTCCTTCATCGTGGAGAGCTGGGCGGAGAAGTCGCCGGAGCCCTGGGTATACTCGGACTCGTGGATCACCTCGCCGCCCAGATTCTCGAAGTGTTCGATGAAATACTTGGATAGCGTCGTGGTGTAGTCGATGAAGGTGTCGGTCACGACATAGGCGGTGTCCCAGGCGCGCTCGTCGTGGACATATTCGGCGGCGGCCGCGCCCATCACGGTGTTCCACATCGCCATCGTGAACTGCATGTCGCCGAGCGTCGCGGACCCGTGTTTCGGTGATGAACCGCAAGTGGACATGCCGACGATGCCGTGCTGCTGCGCGGCGCGCTGCGCGGAACCGCCGAAGTCGAAGTCGCACGGTGCGACGATGAAGTCGGCGCCGTCGGCGATGAGCTGCTCGGCGTTGTTGCGAACAGTCGGCGGGTCGCTCTTGCCGTCGAGGTTGCGGAACTTGACCTCACGCCCGAGCAGTCCGCCCTGCTCGTTCAGCGCCTCCACCGCCAGACGCGCGCCCTCGAGCGTGGGCACGTCCAGCGGCGCCTGAATTCCCGTCGTGCACAGGCTGCCGCCGAAGTAGATCGGGTCCTCCTGGGCCTGCGCCGGGGCCGCCAAGGACGCGAGTCCGGCGAGCAGGCCCGCGGCGATGCCGGCGGTGACCGTCCTTCGGCCAAGATATGCGATGTCGTTGAAACGTCTGGTCATTGCTCAGCTCCCTGTCGTGGAGGTGCGTTGGTTTTCTTTCTATTCGCGGCGGAAGACCTAAGCTGTTTCCGCCTGTCTTCCGTGCAGCGGCGAACCCAGGGTCTGCGTCTCGTCGCGGGCAGATGGCCGGGGCCCTCTGTCCGCCAGGCTGACCGACAGGATCCGCGCCACGCCGGAACCGACCGCCACGAACGCGTGCCGCATCTGGCTGTCGAAATACGCCGCGTCCCCGGCGCGCAGTCTTTGTGGCCTGTAATGCTCGGTGTGGAGTTCGATCTCGCCGTCCAGCACGAGGATGAACTCCTCGCCTTCGTGCGTGCTCCAATCGACGGGATCAGGAACCTCGCGGGTCTTGACCTCGATCAGCAGGGGCATGAGCCGCCGATGGAGCATCTCCGTTCCATAGGCTCGATAGGTATAGATCTCGGTCGGATACGCCTCGGCATCGCCCGCGCGCGTGACCACCAGCCGGCTCAGGTTGCCCTTGCCGGGGCTGTCGCCGTCGACGAGGTTGTCGAACAGCACCCCGAGACCGCGGGCGATCTTCAGCGCCGTGTCGAAGCTGGCGCTGCTGTGGCCGTTCTCGATCTTGCTCAGCGCGGAGATGGAGACGCCGGAACGCAGGGAGAGCTGCTGCAGCGTCATCCCGGCCTGCTGCCGCAGGGCCCTTACCTGGCGTCCCAATCGAGGCTGCGCCGGCAACGACCCCATGGTTCCAAGCTCGCGTTCGTGGGTTAAGGTTAGCAAAATGATAGCAGGCCCATCTCGTACGTCAAAAATTTTTCTGTTTGGAAAGACCGGGCGCCGCGCGCCATCCCTTGAACCGGGTTCCTCGCCGCGGGCGGCGCCCACGGCGATATCGCCGGACGCATCGTTTCTGCTATAAGGGAACATGCGCGAATCGACAGGGTCCGCCGGTCCCGCACCTTGGGCGGCGGCCCCGCGCGCCGCAGCCTGAAGTCTCCACGCGGGCCCGTAGTTCAGCGGTCAGAACCCGCCGCTCATAACGGCGTTGTCCCAGGTTCGAATCCTGGCGGGCCCACCATTCCCAAAGCCTTCACAGCCTTGCCGGCGTGTTGCCCAGGTGGCTATTCCGCTGCGGAGCCGGGTCTGTCCACCACCAGCCCGCCCGCCTCGATGCGGGCGAGCAGATCGCCGAGGCCCGCGGCGTCGACGAGGTAGGAGCTGCCCAGCGTCTCGGCCGTGGGCGCAAGATTCGTGCGGGCCCAGTCCGCGCCCGCCGGCGTTTGCGGAGCCAGCGCATAGGTCCCGTCCCGCTCGTTGCCGACGAGGATGAAATCGGCCATCGCCGTGATCCTCCGGATGTTCGCCGCCGTCTCGCCATCCTATCAGAAGTCGCCGGTATGCGCAGGCCGGTCCGGCTCTGGTATCCGCCTCACAACAGTGTTAGGGGTCTGTTAACTACGATCCACCGAAAGGGTGTCTTGCGATGTCGTTTCGAGCCTTTTGCCGGGCGCTGGCCCTGCCCCTCGCCGTCGTCATGCTCTTGCTGACCGGCCCTCTGGCCGCCGCCCAGGCCGCGATGGTCTCCACCGACACCGTGCTGTCGCAGACCGCCGCCGAGGCCGACCGGACCCGGGTTCTGGACTTCCTGGCGCGCGAGGACGTGCGGGCGCAGATGCAGGCGCTGGGCGTGAGCCCGGAGGAGGCCGAGGCCCGGACCCGCGCCCTGTCGGACCAGGAGATCGCGCGCATCGCCGGGCGCCTGGACGAGGCCGAGGCCGGCCAGGGGACCATCGGCACCATCGTCGGCGCGGGCGTTCTGATCTTTCTCGTCCTGCTGCTGACGGACCTGCTGTGCCTGACCACCGTCTTCAACTTTACAAAGTGCGCCACGCGCGACTGACCCGGAGGCCGCGCCGGCCCGGATGGCTGGCGGCCCTGCTGTGCGGCGCCATCCTCTCGGGGTGCGCCGGGCTGGAGGCCGGGCGGCTCGTCGAGGCGCCGGGCGACCTGCCGGCCCGCGCGCGGGTGGCGGGGGTGCCGTTCCATCCGCAGACCGAGGCCTATTGCGGGCCGGCGGCGCTGGCCACCGTCCTGGGCTGGTCGGGCCTGGAGGTCTCGCAGCAGGCGGTGGCGGCGCAGGTCTTCACCCCCGGCCGCACGGGCACGCTGCGCAGCGACATGGCGGCGGGCGCAAGGCGGCATGGGCGCCTCGCCATCCCGGTGCGCGGCATGGAAGACCTGCTCACGGAGCTGGCGGCCGGGCATCCCGTGGTGGTGTTCCAGAACCTGGCGCTGGACTGGTGGCCGCGGTGGCATTACGCCGTGGCCTACGGCTACGACCTGCCGGCGCGGGAAGTCCACCTCCGCTCGGGCACCACGGCGCGGCGGGTCGTCGCCCTGGCCGCCTTCGAGCGCACCTGGGCGCGCGGCGATGACTGGGGCCTCGTGGTGACCCCGCCGGGGCGGCTGCCGGCCACCGCCCGTGAGCGGCCGGCGCTGGAGGCGGCCCATGGGCTGGAGCGGGCCGGACGGCCGCGCGCCGCCGCCACGGCCTACGCGACCATCGTCAAGCGCTGGCCGGAGAGCTATGCCGCGCGGATGGCGCTGGGCAATATCCGCTACGGCCTCGGCGAGCCGGCGCGCGCCGAGGCGGCGTTCCGGGCAGCGGCGGCGTTGCGGCCCCAGGCGCCGGCGCCCCGGAACAACCTCGCCTACGCGCTGGCGGCACAGGGCCGGCGGGACGCGGCCGTCGCGGCCGCCCGCACCGCCGTGCGCCTCGCCGAGACCGCCGGCGACCCGGCACCCTATCGCGACACCCTGACAGAGATGACCACCGCGGCGGGCCTTTAGGCGTTGTTAACGCACCCGCCGCTATCGGTAAGCTGTGGCGAAAGTCAGGCGGGATCAGGGGGTGTCGTTGATGTCCGACGAGGACGAACCCTACACCGACATGCTGCGCAGCTATGCGCGCGTGCTGCAGCAGATGGCGGTGGAGCAGGGCGAGGCCAACGCCGAGCGGCGGCGCGCGCTGGCGCTGGCGGCCGCCATGATGGAGACGCTTGCCACCGACGAGGACGTCCTGCCCGCGCGCCTGCACTGACCGCCTGCCCCGGCGGTCTGGCACGACCGCGCCAAGCCGCTTGACGACCCGGCCGCCGTCCGGCCATCAAGGGCCTTCACCGCATCCGGCGCGGCACGCCCGTCCGCGCGAGAAGGAGCCGGCATGCCCCGTCGCAGCGAACACCTCGCCCTCCCCGGCGCTCCGATCGGAACCGAGCGCGCCCTCACCGTCCACCGCTACGGCACGCCCGGCGCGCGGCCCAAGGCCTATGTCCAGGGCGCGCTGCACGCCGACGAGACGGCGGGAATGCTGACGGCGCTGCATCTGGTCGGCCAGCTCGACGCGCTGGACCCGCCCGGCGGCGACGGCGCGGCGATCGCCGGCGAGGTGGTCGTCGTCCCGGCGGCGAATCCGATCGGGCTGGCGCAGGTGCTGGCCGGCATCCACCACGGGCGCCACGCGCTGGCCGACGGGCGCAACTTCAACCGCGGCTGGCCGCGGCTTCACGACGCCGTGGCGGAGCGCGTGGCCGGCCGTCTGGGCGACGACGCGGACGCGAACGTCGCCGCGATCCGCGCGGCGATGGGCGAACTGCTGGACGCGCGCACGGCCCGGCACGAGGGCGACCACCTGCGCCTCGCGCTGGCGCGGCTGGCGCACGACGCCGACCTGATCCTGGACCTGCACACCGACGACGAGGCGCTGGTCCACCTCTACCAGCTTCCCGACCACTGGCCGGAGACCGAGGCCCTGGCCGGCGACCTGGAGGCGGCGGCGGTGCTGCTGGCCGCCGATTCCGGCGGCGGGCCGTTCGACGAGGCGTGGTCGACAGTGTTCACCCGTCTGGCCGCGCGCTTTCCCGACACGCCCATCCCGCCGGCCTGCTGCGCCGTGACGGTGGAGCTGCGCGGGCGCGGCGACGTCGCGGACGACCTGGCCGCGCGCGACGCCGCCGCCCTGCTCAACGAGCTGCGCCGGCGCGGCATCGTCCGCGACGCGCCCGCCGCGGATGCGCCGCCCGCCTGCCCGGCCACCGACCTCGCCGCCACCGAGGTCCTGCATGCGCCGGTCGGCGGCATCGTGGCCTACCGCGTGCGCCCCGGCGACCACGTGGCGCGGGGCGATCTCGTGGCCGAGCTGGTCGACCCCTTCGCCCCGGACCCCGCCGCCGCCCGCACCCCGGTGGCCGCCGGCAC
>CAZLNO010000132.1:0-8838 GCA_964561005.1 uncultured Rhodovibrionaceae bacterium
CTGTCGAAGCATGAGGCCGCCCAGACGTACGATTTCATTTGTCGGGCGGTATCACAGGATCTGTCCGAGGAAGGCCTGCGTGCGGGGGTCCCTGGGGTTGGCGAAGAACTCCGACGGCGGCCCATGCTCGACGATGACGCCGCGGTCGGTGAAATACATGTGGCCCGCCACCTCGCGGGCGAAGCCCATCTCGTGGGTGACCAGCATGCAGGTCATCCCCTCCTCCGCCAGCTCCCGGATGGTCACCAGCACCTCGTTGACCGTTTCGGGGTCCAGGGCGCTGGTCACCTCGTCGAACAGCATGACATCCGGGTTCATCGCCAGCGAGCGGGCGATCGCGACGCGCTGCTGCTGGCCGCCCGACAGCTCGCCCGGATAGGCGTTCTCCTTGCCCTCCAACCGCACCTTCCTCAGCAGCCGCCGCGCGCGCTCCTCGACCTCCGCCTTCGGCTGCTTCAGCACCTGGATCGGCGCCATCATGATGTTCTGCAGCGCGGTCTTGTGCGGGAACAGATTGAACTGCTGGAACACCATGCCGACCTTCTTGCGCAGGGCCAGCTTGTCCAAATTCGGCTGGTTGACCTCCTGGCCCTCCACGGTGATCGAGCCCCTGTCGAGCGGCACCAGCGCATTGATGCAGCGCAGCAGCGTCGACTTGCCCGAACCCGAGGCGCCGATGATGCACACGACGTCGCCCTTCATGACGTCGAAGCTGACGCCCTTCAGGACTTCGATGTCGCCGAAGCTCTTGTGCACGTCCTTCAGCGAGACGATCGGCTGATCCGGCGACCAGGCCGCCGGCAAGCCCGTCGGGGCGGTGTCACTGCTTGACGGCATAGCGCAGCTCCAGCTTCTGCGTCGTGCGCGCGATCGGATAGCAGTAGGCGAAGAACATCAGCATGACGAAGCCGTAGAACGGCACCAGGAACTCCGGCCGGTTCTCCGCCGACAGCGCGCGCTGGGTGAGGGTCATCATCTCGCCGACGCCGACCACCGACGCCAGCACCGTCGCCATCGTCAGAATGGCGTAGAGGTTCATCCAGGGCGGCAGCATCCGCTTGACGCACTGCGGCAGGATGATCTGCCAAAGGATCTGCCGTCGGCTGAACGCCAGGGCATGAGCCGCCTCCCACTGCCCGGTCGGGATCGACTGGATGGCGCCGCGCACGATCTCCGACACGTTCGCCATCACCGGCAGCGCCAGGCCGATCACCGCCTTCAACCAGTCCGGGAAGGGCACCGTCGCGCCGAACACCGCGAACTCGAAGGGCAGCAGGAACATGCAATAGAACAGCAGCACCAGCCAGGGTGCGTTGCGGAAGAACTGCGTGACCAGCCAGCTCGCGCCGCGCACGGGCCGGTTCTCGGAGACCTGCATGATGCCCAGCACGGTGCCGGCCGCCGTGCCGATGCCCATGGCCATGAAGCTGATCGCGATGTTGAACACGAAGCCGCCCAGCAGCACCGGCAGCCAGCGCCAGAGGGCGGTCAGCACGCTGTCCTGCTGCTCCGTACCCTCGGCGGCGCCCTGGGCCTGCACCATGGCGGTCCAGAGCACGACGAAGACGGCCAGCGCCAGGCCATGCCAGGCTTGCAGGCGCAACGTCGGCCCGCCCTGGAGGCGTTCCAGCGCCGCGCGGCGGCGCAGCCGCGCGCCGGCGGGCAACAGCACCGGCAGGTCGGTTTCGCCGTGGAGCGCCTTGCCCGCCTTCATGTGCCGAAGCCGGGCAGCCGCATCGCCCGCTCCCACCTGTGCATGACGTGGACCAGCAGGCCGACCAGGATGACGTAGGCGAACAGAAGGAAGGTCATCATCTCGGGCACGTTCAGGCTGTCCGACCAGATCTGGTTGGCGACGTAAAGCATCTCCGGCACCGCGATGGCGTAGGCCAAAGTCGTGGTCTTCACCAGGTTCACCAGGTTGTTGTTCAGCGCCGGCAGGCAGACCCGCAACGCCAGCGGCAGGACCACGTGGATATAGGCCTGCAGGCGGCTGTAGCCGAGCGCCTCGGCGGCCTCGACCGTGGCGCGCGGCACCGCCTCGATGCCCGAGCGGAAGATCTCGACGTTGAAGGCGCCGGCGAAGAAGGACAGCGAGATGATCGCCCAGTGCCAGTTGGTCAGCACCGGCTCCATGATCCCCCATTCGTTCTCCATCCGCGGCATGAGACTGCCGAGGGCGAAGAAGAAGAAGTACATCTGCACCAGCGGCGGCGTGTTGCGAAAGAGCTGGATGTAGCCGTTGACGATCCGCCGCGTCCACTTGAGCGGCGAGCCCTGCAGCCAGGCGCCGATCACCCCGATCACCACCGAGCAGACGAGGCAGATCAGCGACAGGTAGATCGTGTTCACGAAGCCGCGAACCATCCGGTCGCGGTCGTAGCTGTCGTAGACGATCGTGAGATTGATCCCGGTCGCCTCGTTCAGCCACCGGAACCACTCGTAGATCTCCGGCACCGAAGTCCTCCCGCCGTGTGCTGGGCGCCTTCCGAAGTCCGGCCGGCGCGCCGCCGCCCCATGCCGGAGCGACATGAGGCGGCGGCGGCGATCCGGGCAAACTTGCCCGAGGTCTTACTTCTTCGGCTCGGGGATATAGCCCTGATAGCGCTCGTGCATCCGCCGGGTGAAGGGCACGGGCTCGATGCCGTGCTTCTCCTCCAGTTCCACGATGCGGCCGGTGGTATGCCAGTGGACCACCATGCCGGACATGAAGCGGGCCATGGCGTCCTCGCCGTGCTTCACCGCCACGCCCCAGGGCGCGTCGTCGATCGTCTTCAGCGGCATCTCGTAGTCCGCCCACTGCTCTTCCTGCAGGCGGGAATTCAGGAAGCTGTCGTCATAGACGAAGGCGGCGCAGCGGCCCTGGCGCAACGCGTTCAGCGCCTCGCTGGTGCCGGTGAAGCCGACGATTTCGGCGCCGAACGCCTCGCTGGTCTTGCGGTTGTAGAAGGCGCCCTGCACGCCGCAGACCGGCGCGCCGTCCAGATCATCCCAGCTTTCGAAATCGCTGGCCTTGCGCGCCATGATGTTGGTGCCCGAGGAGTAGTAGTCGGGGTTGAGGATGTTGACGACCTCGCGGCGCTCGGCCGTGTCGGTCATCGTGGCGATCATCACGTCGATCTTGCCCTGGTCCAGGAACTGCATGCGGTTGGACGCCACCACCGGCACCAGCTCCAGATCGACGCCGAGGGTGTCGGCCACGTCCTGCGCCAGCTCGGGCTCGATGCCGACGATGTCGCCGTTGGGGTCGAGGTAGCCGTAGGGCTTGTAGTCGGCCTTGACGCCGACGGTCAGCGTGCCGCTCTCCAGCACGTCCCGCAGGACGTCGGCGGCGGCCGGCGTTCCGGTCGCGAACGCCAGCGCGGTCGCGGCCACGACGGCACGGATTCCTTGTTTCATATCGGGTCTCCCTGTCTGGTTGCCTCCGTCGCACGGGCTTGCCGCCCGCCCGTGCCTGGCACTTGCGCCCGGCCGCGGCCCGAGCGCAACGGGAGCCTAGCGAACGCCCGGCGGTTACGATAGTCCGCGCCTTGGCTCCGGACCGTGCCCTGCTTCGCCTTCGGGCCGCTGGAAGGCTGGATCGCGGCGCTTTGCGGCGGGCGCGAGCGCCTTCAAAACAAGGCGAACAAGGGCGCCGGGGTCGACGGCAGTCGGCAACGCGGCCTGGATATGGCGGACACACCAGGGGTTTATGCCAGCGGCAACGACTTTGGACCCGTCGTCGAATACGTCGGCCGCACCGACCATCGCGCTTAATACCCCTTCGTGAAATCGACGATCGGCCCTGGCGTCTCCCCGCGCCTCAGGCGGCGAACATTTTCGGCGATGACCTGGGCGGCGGTTTCCGGCGGGGTGACCGAGGCGGCGTGCGGCGTGACCAGGACGCGCGGGTGGTCCCAGAAAGGGTGGTCGGGCGGCAGCGGCTCCGCGTGGAAGACGTCCAGGGTCGCCTCGGCGATCTGACCCGTTTCCAGCAGCGCCAGCAGGTCCTCGTCCACGAGATGCGCGCCGCGCGCGGCGTTGACCACGCAGGCGCCCTTGGGCAGCTCGCCCAGGGTCGAACGGTTCAGGATGCCGCGCGTCTCCTCGGTCAGCGGCAGCAGGCAGACCAGGATCTCGCTGCCGGTCAGGAACTTCCCCAGCTCCTCCGCGCCGGCAAAGCAGGCGACGCCCGCAATGTCCTTGCGCGAGCGCGCCCAGCCGGCGACGTCGAAGCGCAGCGCCGCCAGGGCCCTGGCGGCGTCGGTGCCCAGCTCGCCCAGGCCCATGACCCCGACGCGCCGGCCGCGGGCCAGCGGCACCGGCAGCTCTTCCCAGCGGTGTTCGGCCTGCAGCTCCGCGTATTCCCGGAACCGGCGGTGGTGGCGCAGGACCGAGAGCACGACGTACTCCGTCATCCCCTCGGTCAGGCCCGGATCGACCATGCGCACCACGGGCACGTCGCTGGGCAGTTCCGGGTCGCTGGCCAGATGATCCACCCCCGCTCCCAGGGAGAAGACGGCCTTGAGGTTCGGCAGGCTCGCCAGCAGCCCGGACGGCGGATGCCAGACCAGGGCCACGTCGATCTCCGCCGGATCGTCCAGCTCGTCGGGATAGACGCGGATGGTCTCCTCCGGAAGCGCGGCCCGCAGGTGCCGGCGCCAGATCTCGGGATCGTCGGTCTTGGACTGGAAGAGCAGGGTCATGGAGCGCTTTGTCTCGTACGAAAACGGTTCCGAAGGGCCGGGTGCGACGCGGTGTCCGCCGCACAATCGCAAGTCTGGGCGCCGGTGTTAAGCCCCTGCGTCCGGGCACCGCCAAGATAACCAGGGCGGCTTGCGCCGCAAGGCACTCGGTCCTGCGTTGACGGCTCACCGTCCGGCATCGGGTCGGGCGCGGTTCGGCGATCGTACTTGGCCGCTCAGCCGAAGCGGGTGACCCCGAGCACGTCCTGGAACAGCACGAGGAAGAAGAAGACGGCCGCGATGCAGCCGAAAAGCAGGCGCACGACGTCGGTGTTGCCCTCGGCATCGCGGTAGCGGATGCCGTTCCAGGCGATGAACCCGGTCACCGCCAGGAAGATCAGGTTGACCAGTTGCTCGTAGGGGCCGGCGATGTCGAACATGGCGAAAGGTCGTGAGGCGCGGCGGGCCAGAAGATGTCAGGAGCCATTGAGGCGGCTTCCGGACGCCTCGCCGGCCGGGCGGCCCGGCTTCAGTTCCTCTTCGTCGAAGTACGGCGGCAGCAACTGCGCGCTGTTCGCGCCGACGAAGACGCTGAACCCGATGCCGCCGCCGACGACCAGGGCCACCACGAAAGCCGCGGCCAGAAACCGCCGCAGCCCGTCCGGGATCTGGGTGACATAGGCGTCGTCATAGCGATGATAGCGCGGGTCCGTCTCGTCGATATCGCCGCGCAGGGCCGCCTGCAACACCTGCCGGGCGTAGTGCCGCGCCCACACCGGCACCTCGTGCTCCAGCATGTAGGCGCTGAACAGCGCCCGGCTGGCCGATTCGGACATGTCGTGGCCGAACCAGTGGTGGTAGGCAAGCTGCAGGAACTGGAACTCGCCCACTTCCAGCTCGTTCGCGGCGCGCGCGATCTCGGTTCGGGTGAGGTCCTCTTCCCGCTCCGGATGGAAAAGCGTCTCGAAAAACTTCATGCAGCGCCAGCCCGGTCCATGCCATCAGTCTAGCCGCGCACGGCGCGATTGCAAAGCGCGGCGAGCCGCTGCGCGGGCAACTATGTCGCGCGTCAGGGCTGCCCGCCGCCCTCGCCCTCGCGCTGGAGGGCATAGCGTACCAGCTCGCGGAACATTTCCAGCATCTTGTCGAGAAAGCGGAGCTGCCGCTTCGCCTCGGCCGCCTCCTGGGCCTCCCGCTGCGCCTGCAGCGTTTCGTAGTCGGCCTGCGGCGGCTCGGCGGCCTTGGAGCTGTGCGTGCAGATCAGCCGGTCGCCGGCGAGCTTGCACATCGAAATCTCGCCCGTGCGGGTGTCCAGCCGCCAGACCCGATCCGGCGTCGCCTCCAGGATCTGGTAGCGACCCTCGCCGCGCACGGCCGGTTCGTCCGGCTGGGCCCGGCCGGCAGCCGCGACCGCCGTCAGCGCCGCGAGCGCAAGGAAGCCGGTGGCCCAATTCCGCCCCCGCATGCCCACGCCTCCCTCGATTGAACGCCGGCCCCGAGCGGCGCCAACCCGCCGCCAGCGCTCGACGGTCCGGTCAGCTTCCGCCGCTGGTGGCCTGAGCCTCGGCCTCGCGCTCCTGTTCGATGCGCTCCAGCGTCTTCATCAGCTCCTGACGCGCGTTCTCCAGCGCCCGCTCCAGGGTGACGGCCTCGCGCGTGCGGCCGGCGACCTCGGCGCGCAGGCGCCGCAGACGCTGCTCGGCCGAGCCGATCTGGTCGCGCAGCTCGGACAGCGCCTGTTCGCGCTCGCCGATCAGCTCGGTCAGGGACTCCAGGTTGCTGCGCTTCTCCGCCAGGGTGCCGTTGACCTCGGCCAGGGTGGCGCGCACGGTTTGCAGCCGCGCCTCCGCCTCCTCGGCCGCCGACTCGGCCGCGGCCAGCCGGGCGGCCGCCTGCTCCCGCTCGGTCTTCAGCGCGGCCAGCGCCTCGCCGGCCTGCGACAGCTCGGCGTCGAGCTGCTGCAGCCGCTCCTGCCGCGCCGCGACCTCGGCCTCCTTGCCGGCGAGCTTCTCCTCCACCGTGGCCAGGGCGGCCTGGACCTCGTCGCGCCGCGTCCGTGCCTGCGCCACCTCGGCCTGGAGCGCGTCGCGGCGCTGGCGCAGCTCTTCCAGCCTGGCCCGCGCCGCCTCGATCTTCTCGTTCAGCTCGGCCAGTTCCTCGCGCGCCGCCTGGATGCGGTCCTCGGTCTCTCCGGCCCCCGACTCGACGGCTTCCAGGCGCTGGCGCGCCTGCTCCTGGTCGCGCTGCAACGCGGCCAGCGCCTGCTCCGCCTGGTTCACCTGCCGGCCGACCGCCTTGCGCTCTGCCTCCAGCGTCGACAAAGCCGCCTCCGCCTCAGCGAGCTGCTGTTCCAGCCCCCCGCGCCGCGAGCGCAGTTCCGCCACCGCGTCCTCGGCCTCCGCGAGCGACGCCTGCGCCTCGGCGCGCGCGCTTTCCAGCGCGGCCAGCCGGTCCTCGGTCTCCGCCAGGCGGGCCTCCAGCTTGGCGAGTTCCTTGGTGCGCGCGGCCAGCGCGTCCCGGCGCGCCTTCAGCTTGGCCTCGGCGCTGGCCAGCTCCCGTTGCAGCCCGGCCAGGCGGTCCTTCACCTCCGCCACCTGATCGTTCAGCGCCGCCTGCTCGCCGCGCAGCGTCTCCAGGCCGGCCTGCCGCTCGGCCTGCTGCTGCGTCAGCTCGGCCAGGCGCCGGCGGGCGTTCTCCACCCGGCTCTCGGCCTCGCTGGCCGCCGAGCGCGCGGCCTCGACCTGCTTCTGCACCTGGGCGCGCTCCTGCTTCACCTCGGCCAGTTGCCGCTCCAGGTCGCTCAGCGTCGCCTTGCGGGATTCCAGCCGGGTCTCCAGCTCGGCCAGGGTGTCCTCGCGCACCGCGATGCCGTCGTCCAGCTCGCTGAGCCGGTTGCGGCGGGCCTTGAGCTGGCCCTGCAGGTCCTGGCTCTCGGCGCGCAGGGCTTCGAGCGTCTCGCGCGTCGTGGACAGTTCGGCGCGCACCGCCTGGCGCTCGTCGCGCAGCGTGGTCAGCTCGTCCCGCGCCGCGGCCAGCTTGTCGCGCAGTTCGCCCAGCGTCCCCTGGGCCGCCCGCAGGTCCTCCACCCGCGCGCGGGCGCTGGCAAGCTGGTCGGACAGCTCGGCGTTCTCGCTTTCCAGCCGCGCGATGCGCTGCTCCAGCTCGGCGGTGCGCGTTTCCAGGTTCTGGTTGCGCTTGTAGTAGTAGGTGCAGCCGGCCAGCGCCCCCGTCGCCAGCACGATCAGCACGGCGATCGCGGCCTTGGCCCCCCGTGGCATGCCTGCGCGCTCTGCCATGACCCCCTCCCGGACTTGCGTTTTCTTGGTCTCGTCGGCTTTTTGTCAGATTTCGCGGCGGAAGTCACGTCGCAAGCGCATAGTCGCGCAGGCAAAGCAGTCCGGGGCGCAATCGTTTCCGCCTCTTGTCGCCCCGCATGGCGATCGGTCGGCAGTCCCGTGGCGCCGGGACTGTTAACCATATTGCAGCCTATCGCGCGACCGAAGTTCGATCCAGGTCTTTGATGGGCGAGGCTGGCGGCTTGCCGGAGCATGACGGCGGGCGCGCGGCGCGAGTCGGCTCTTTCATCGGCGCCGGGGGCGGGCGTAGACTGCTGGCATGCGCTGGCGCGGACCCGTGACGGGCTTGCTGCTGGCCGCGCTGCTGGGCGCGGCCGCGGCGCGCGCGGATCAGACCGATCCGCGGCTGGACCGCTTGTTCGCCCGCCTGGATGCCGCGGAGAGCCTGCGCGAGGCGCGGCGGATCGAGCGCCGCATCTGGCGCGTCTGGCACGTCCACGAGGACGAGAAGGTGCAGGCGGTGATGAGCCGCGGCCAGTTCTACCTCGGCCGGGGCGACCGGGAGTCGGCGCTGGACGCCTTCGACCAGGCGGTGCGCCTCGCCCCCGACTTCGCCGAGGCCTGGAACGCGCGGGCGACGCTGCACTACCTGCGGGGCAACTACCGGCGCTCGCTGGCCGACATCCGCCGCGTGCTCAGCCTGGAGCCGCGCCACTTCGGCGCGCTGGCCGGGCGCGGGCTGTGCTGGCTGGCCCTCGACCGGCCGCGCAAGGCGCTCGACGCCTTCAAGGCCTCCCTGGCGATCCATCCCCACCAGCCCGGCACGCAGGCGCGGGTCGAGCAGTTGAAGGACCGCCTGGGCGAGCGGGAGATCTAGC
>CAZLNO010000133.1:0-8822 GCA_964561005.1 uncultured Rhodovibrionaceae bacterium
ACCTACACCAGCCATGCCATGCGTCCTTGGGCGGAGGACCTCGGCCACACTGGCGCGCCCTTTGCCTGGGATCCGGAACGCCGGGCGCAGTTGCGCGCCGAGCTGGATGGCTTCTTTGCCCGCAAGTACGGCCTGGGCCGGGACGAGCTGCGCTACGTCCTCGACCCGAACGACACCCACGGGCCCGAGCACCCCTCCGAGACGTTCCGCATCCTGCGCGACAAGGAAATCGCGACTTACGGCGAGTACCGCACCCGGCGCCTCGTGCTGGACGCCTACGATCGCCTGTCCGGGGTCAACTGACGCCATGCGCGAGGCTTCGTCCACGCCCCGCCCAGCCGTCCGGCCCCCGACGGCGATCGAGCGCGTCACGCTGGAGAAGGCGGCCACGGACAACGGCTTCGGGATCGAGGAGGGCGAAGCCGAGGCCTGGCACCGGTTCCGCGGCCTGGGCGTCCCCTATACCCTGTGGATCGCGCGCGGCGAGGGAGTGTGGTTCGCCGGCCTCGCCCACGGCGGCGTCATGGCGGCGCTGAGCGATTTGACCGCCGCGCCCCTGGCGCGCCCGGACGGCGGCCCGGCTGTCGCCGTGACGGAACTTGAACCACTGGTCCGCCGCATGGCGCGCCTCGCCCGCAGCCTGCCGCCGGCGCCGCTGGAGGTGTTCCAGGAGAAGACACGGAGGCTGCCCCGGACGACGGAGGCCGAGCGCCAGGTCGTCCAGCGCGTCGGCCAGGACGTCTTCCGCGAGGCCCTGTTCGACTACTGGTCCGGCCGCTGCCCCCTCACGGGCATCACGCATCCCCGCCTGCTCCGCGCCAGCCACATCAAGCCCTGGGCCCAGTGCGACAGCGACGCCGAACGCCTGGACGTCCACAACGGCCTCCTCCTCGCCGCCCATCTGGATGCCGCCTTCGATGCGGGCCTGATTACTTTCGCCGACGACGGCGCCCTGCGGATCTCCCCCGCGCTGTCCGCCACCAACCGGACCGCGCTGCACCTTGACGCGTACGGCGCGCTGCGGGGGCTTACCGAGAAGCACCTCTCCTATCTGGCGGTCCACCGGGCGGAGGTGTTCCAAAACTGAGTTCTGGTGCTGAACAGTAAGCAATGGGCGCGTCCCATTGGGTTGATCCTAATACCGCCCGACGAATGAAATCGTACATCTGCAGGGTCCTTGCTTGGCGTCCCGCCGACTTCGTGTCCGTTCAAATGTCGGGCGGTATGATCCCACGCCAGTCGGCACGACCTAGCGTGGGAGCATTTCTCTGGGGGGCAAGTCCGGGACGGTCAATCCGGCAGGTTGATCCACACCGACTTGGTCTGGGTGTGGTGCAGCATGCTTTCGAAGCACTTGTCCCGCCCGAAGCCGGACTGCTTGAAGCCGCCCCAGGGCTGGGTCATGTCGCCGTGGTCGAAGCAGTTGACCCAGACCACGCCGGCCTCGATGTCGCGCGCCATCTTGTGGGCGCGGGTCAGGTTGTTGGTCCAGATGCCGGCGGCGAGGCCATAGATCGTGTCGTTGGCGGTCGCCACCGCCTCGGCCATGTCCTTGAAGGGGAGCACCGTGGCCACGGGGCCGAAGATCTCCTCGCGCGCGATGCGCATGCGGTTGTCGACCCCGGTGAACAGCGTGGGCTCGACATAGGCGCCGCCCGCGCGGCCCTCGGGCACGCCGCCGCCGAAGCGCAGGGCCGCGCCCTCCTCCCGGCCGATCCCGACATAGTCGAGCACCCGGCGCTGCTGGGCCGTGTCCACGAGCGAGCCCATGCGCGTGGCCGGGTCCAGCGGGTCGCCCGGAACATAGGTTTCCCGCGTCACGGCCTCGAACTTTTCGACGAAGGCGTCGTGAATGGAGTCCTGCACCAGCAGGCGCGAGCTCGCGTTGCAGACCTCGCCCTGGTTGGCATAGATGCCGTCCACCGCATACCGCACGGCGGTGTCGAGATCGTCGTAGTCGGCCATGACGATCTGCGGGGTCTTGCCGCCGCATTCGGTCGTCACGCGCTTCATGTTGGACCGGCCCGAGTAGATCATCATCTTCTTGCCGACCTCCACCGAGCCGGTGAAGGCGATCTTGTCCACGTCCGCGTGCAGGGCCAGGGCTTCCCCGGCTTCCTCGCCGTATCCCTGGACGACGTTGAAAACGCCCGGCGGGCCGCCGGCCTCCATGAAGAGTTGCGCCATCAGCCCGGCGGACAGCGGCGACTGCTCGGCGGGCTTGAGCACCACGGTGTTGCCGGCGGCCAGCGCCGGGGCGACCTTCCACGCCGCCATCATCAGGGGATAGTTCCAGGGCACGATGCAGCCGACCACCCCCAGCGGCTGGCGCAGGATGTAGTGCAGCGCGTCGGCGGCGGTGTTCGTGACCTGCCCGTCGAGCTTGTCGATGGTTTCGGCGAAATACTGAAAGGTTTCGGCGGACATCGGAATGTCGGCGTCGAGCATGTCCCGCACCGGCTTGCCCACGTCAAGGACGTCCAGCACCGCGAAGCGCTCGGCGTTGGCGTCGATCAGCGCGGCGTAGCGATAGAGCACGTTCATGCGTTCGCGTGGGGCCATGCGCGACCACACCCCGGACCTGAACGCCCGGCGGGCGCTCGCCACCGCGCGGTCGACATCGCGGGCGCCGCCCCGCGCGATCTCGCCCAGCGGCTGGCCGGTCGCGGGGTTGGTCTTGATTAAGGTCGCACCCTCGGCGGCGGCGGTGAAATCGCCGTCGATGAAGTGGCGGCCCTCGGGGCGAAGGCGTTCCGCCAGGGCGTGCCAGGCGGCGGTGTCGAGGCGCTTGGCGTCATCGAGTTTCATTGGGTCTCTCTTTTTCGAGGTCCCGAAGGCTTGACGGGACAGGGCTTATGGCGTGGCGGCGCGCGCCGCGCGGTGGCGGCATCGACCTGCGCGCCGGCGAGCTCGGCGATGTCGCCAGGGGCGTCCATGAGGCACCTCCAGAGTGAAAGCGTCATAACGGAGTTGGAAGCTCGCATGGGGACATGACTGCGCGAAACCCGCAAAATCTCGATGCGGATGATAAGCTGGCGTTATGAAGAACCCGCGCCAGCGACTCGCCAACGCCAACGCCCTCGTGGTCTTCGAGAGCGCCGCGCGGCTGACCAGCTTCACCCGCGCGGCCGAGGAACTCGGCATCAGCCAACCGGCGGTGACGCGCCACATCAAGGCGGACGCGCCACATCAAGGCGGTGGGAGCCATGGTCGAGCGCCCGTTGTTCGAGCGCGCGCACAATCGCCTCGCCTTGACGCCCGAAGGCCTCCCGCTCACCCCACGGCAAGCCGCAGCGGTTCACCGCCAAGCGCGCCTGGGCGGACGCCAACGACCTGACGCCGATGGCCCGGGTGGCCGGCCATGGCGTCGCCGCGGTCGAGCCCGGCATGTTCGGCATCGGTCCGGTCCCGGCGGTACGCCTGGCGCTGGCGCGCGCGGGCTGGGAGTTGGGCAACGTCGAGCACGTCGAGATCAACGAAGCCTTCGCCGTCATCGCCATCGCGGTGGCCCGCGATCTGGGCTTTCCCGACGACATCGTGAACGTCGAGGGCGGCGCCAGCCATCGCGCACGGCCATCCTATCGGCGCCACCGGCGCCATCCTGACGACGCGGCTGCTGCATTCCATGCAGCGCGAAGGCTTGAGCCGCGGGATCGTGACCCTGTACATAGGCGGCGGCCAGGGCATCGCGCTGGCGCTGGAGCGGCTGGCCTGAGCGTTCGCTCCGTGCGGCCACCGCCCTCGCCGGACCGCAAGGCGGGATCTCTCGATCCGGCCCTTTCGATTTGCAATGAGGCGATCCAGGCGCGATACATGGATTGCGCCTTACGAGGCAGGGGGAACGGGTTATTGCCCGGAAGCGCACAGTGAATCACCGCCGAGCGAGACTGACATGGCCCTGAAATTCCTGGTCTTCCTGGGTTCGGCGCGGGACAGCACGCCGCCGCGTCCGGCGCGCCTGGGCGATCGCGTGGCGAAAGCCTGCCTGGCCCGCCTGGAGGCCAAGGATGTTGACGCCAGGCTGGTTGACCCGCTTGACCTGGCGTTTCCAAGACCGTTCAAGCCGCATTTCGCCTACGCCAAGGGGCAAGCTCCGGCGCAGCTCGAAACGCTCGCGGGCGAGATCGAGGCAGCGGATGGTTATGTGATGGTCAGCCCCGAGTACAACCACGCGATGAGCCCAGCGCTGGCCGACATGCTCAACCATTTCGGCAGCTCCCTCTTTG
Organism: uncultured Rhodovibrionaceae bacterium; assembly: GCA_964561005.1. Taxonomy (GTDB): domain Bacteria; phylum Pseudomonadota; class Alphaproteobacteria; order Kiloniellales; family Rhodovibrionaceae; genus CAZLNO01. Next base: position 4,227 of record CAZLNO010000133.1, read on the forward strand.
CCTACAAGGCGAGCGCGATCGCGACCTACTCCGCGGGGCAATGGGGCGGCACGCGCGCCGCCGTCGGCATGCGGACGTTTCTCTCGGAACTCGGCTGCCTGCCGGTTTCCGCCATGATTCACGTGCCCAGGGCGCAAGACGTCTTCGACGAGGCGGGCGACTATCCGCCGGGTGTCGACGGCGCGCGCTGGAACGGCTATCTCGACCGGGCGCTGGACCAGCTTGTCTGGTGGTCCGAGGCGGCGCGGCATCAGCGCCGGGAAGGCACGGTCGAAGCGCCCGGCGCCTTCACCCGCGACCCCGCGCAGCGCAACGCGCCGTGAACCGCCGGGCCCCCGTGCGCGGATCGCGCGGGCGCTATGACGCCGGTTCCGGCGGCGTCGCATCCCCCGGCACCAGCAGCACCGGGCGTCGCCCGTTGCGGCAAACGGCCTCGGCGGTGCTGCCCAGGAGCAAGTCTGTCAGGGCAGAGTGGCCACGCTTGCCGACAATAACCAGCCCGAAATCCCCGGCTCGCGCCGTTTCGGCGATCGCCCTGGGCGCGTAGCCGCGCTCCACGCGGGTTTCGATGCCGGCGACACGCGCCGCCAGGTCCGCGAGGTCACGCTGGGCGTCCGCCTCCTCGCGCGCGGCGTCCCTCGGGTCGCTGCTGGTGACGACGCGCAGCGCCAGCGCGCGATCGACCTTCGGCGCAAGCGCGGCGAAATACCGTTCCGCCCCGGTCGCCGCCGCGGAGCCGTCCGTGGCAAGCAGGAGGCTGGCCGTTTCCGCCGCGGCTTCGCCGTCCAAGGGTTCCAGCCACAGGGGCCGGTCCGCGAGCCGGGCGGCGTCGAGCGCCGTGCTGCCCAGGAAAAATTCGTAGAACCGGCCGTGCCCGCGGGTGCCCACAAGGATCATGGCCGCGCCCGTCTCGCGCGCGGCCTGGACCAGCGCATAACCGGGCTCGCCGGTGCGCAGCGCCGTATCGACCGCGAAGCCTTCCCGCGCCAGAGCCTCCGCGGCCTTCTTCAATTCGCCGGCGAAATAATCGCGATGCGTCTCCGCCGGGGCCGCGGGATAGCGGGTCGACAGGACGTGCACGAGCGTCAGCTTCCGAACGCCCCAGGACTTCAGGTGGTCCAGCCGTTGCTTCAGGCTATCCCAGGCCGGGGAGAAGTCCACGGCGACCAGAACATGGTCCAGCATCGTTCCGCTCCTTTATTGAGCTTTCGTCTTCTCAGTTCGCGCCGCCGGCGATCCCGACGCCGTCCACGGTGAGCCTGCGCCATTTCCAGAATCCCTCCAGGCCGACGCGGATTTCCTGGCCGCCGACCGCGAAGTCCGTCGCGACATAGACATCGAGACCGTCGATCCGGTGGCGCTCGTAGCCTTCCGCGTCCCTGGGAGCCTCCGGGTCCGCCACGGGCAGCGCGGCGCTGCCGCCGCAGCAGCCGTGGCGCGGGGAATGGCGCAGCGTGAGCGCCCCGCCGCGTGCGTGCAGCCACGCCTTGGCCTGTTCGCTGATGGCGATGCGCGGCTGCGTCATTGCGCCGGCTGCTCCCCCGCCTTGTCTTGCGTTTGCGGGAAGTGGTGGCGGGTGCCGTTGGCGATGCGGACCAGGGCCAGCATCAAGGGCACCTCGACGAGCACGCCCACGACGGTCGCCAGCGCCGCGCCGGATTGCAGCCCGAAGAGCGCGATCGCGGCGGCGACGGCCAGCTCGAAGAAGTTGCTCGCCCCGATCATCGCCCCCGGCGCGGCCACGCTGTGCGGCACGCGCCACGCCTTCGCCCAGCCGTAGGCCAGGAAGAAGATCAAAAACGTCTGCACGATCAGCGGAATGGCGATCAGCACGATGTGCAGCGGGTGCTTCAGGATCACCTCGCCCTGGAAGGCGAACAGCAGCACCAGCGTCAGGATCAAGGCCGCCGGCGTGACCGACCCGATCTTCTTCATGAAGACGCCGTCGAACCACGCGACGCCGCGCTTCTTGATCAGCGTCACCCGCGTCAAATAGCCCGCCGCCAGCGGAATCACGATGTAGAGCAGCACGGAGAGCGCCACGGTGTTCCAGGGCACCACCATGTCCGAGACGCCGAGCAGGAACACCACGATCGGCGCGAAGGCGAAGAGCATGATGATGTCGTTCACCGACACCTGCACCAGCGTGTAGGCCGCGTCGCCGCGTGTCAGGAAGCTCCAGACGAAGACCATCGCCGTGCAGGGCGCGGCCCCCAGCAGAATCGCTCCGGCCAGGTACTCCCGCGCCAGACCGGCGGGAATCAGCGGCGCGAAGACCACCATCAGGAAAAAGTAGGCGATGGCGAACATCGTGAACGGCTTAATCAGCCAGTTCACCGTCGTCGTGATGATCAGGCCCTTGGGCTGGCGCCGCACCCCGAGAATGGCGGAAAAGTCGATCTGCACCATCATCGGGAAGATCATCGCCCAGATCAGGACGGCGACCGGAATCGACACCTGCGCGTACTCGAAGCGCGCCAGCGTCTCCGGCACCGCGGGCGCGAGCTGGCCCAGCGCGATCCCCGCCACGATGGCGATGGCGACCCAAACGGAAAGATACCGTTCGAAAAGGCCCATGCCTTTCTTGATGTCGGGCTCGTCCGTGAGCCGGGTATGCGTTTCGACGCTCATTTGGTGGCAGTCCCATTGATTGCTTGGCGTGGATGGACGGGGCGACGCGACGGGGATGGCAAAGCGGGCTGGCGAAGCATGCTTACCGACCCTGTTTCAGCCAGCCCTCGACGTCGCGCTCGGACGGTTTGCCGCCGCTGTGGACGAGCTTGCCGTCGATCGCGACGGCCGGCGTCGACATCGCGCCGTATTCCATGATGGTTGCCGCGTCGGTGACCTTCCCCACCGTGGCGTCGACCGCCAGTTCGGCCGCCTTGGCCTTAATCAACTCGGCGGTCTGTTCGCATTTCTTGCAGCCGGTGCCGAGCACTTTCACGTCCATTGCTGGTTCTCCTCGAAACTTACAGGATTGCATTGAACAGGTAGCCAACCGCGACAAAGGCGATGGCCATGAAACCGGCGAACGCCGTCAGGCCGCGCACCGTGATCACCTGGCGGAGCAGGATGAACTCCGGCAGGGACAGGGCGACCACGCTCATCATCAGCACCAGCGCCGTGCCGATCGGCACGCCCTTGCCGAGCAGCGCCTCGATCACCGGGATCACGCCAGTGGCGTTGGCGTACAGCGGAATGCCCGCCAGCACCGCTGCCGGCACCGCCAGCAGGTTGTCCGCACTGGCGTACTTCGCGAACACCTCCTGCGGTACGAAGCCGTGCAGCCCGGCCCCGATCCCGATGCCGATCAGCACATAGATCCAGATCCGGCCCACGATGTCGCGTACCTCGCCCCAGGCGAAGCGCGCGCGGCCGGCAAGACTGGTGTCCGCCGCCTTGTCGGCCGCCTGACCGGCGCGCACATGCCAGACGAAGTCCTGGACGAACCGCTCAAGGCGGAAGCGATCGGTCAGCCAGCCGCCCAGCATGCCCACCGCCAGGCCGGTCGCGACGTACAAGACCGCCAGTTCCCAGCCGACCACGCCGGCCAGCACGACCACCGCGACTTCGTTGATCATCGGCGAGGCGACCAGGAACGCCATGGTCGCCCCAAGCGGGATGCCGGATTTGAGGAAGCCGATGAACAGCGGCACCGAGGAGCAGGAGCAGAACGGCGTCACCGCCCCGAGGCCGACCGCCATGCCGTAGGTCATCCCGCGCGACCGGCCGGAGAGGTAGCCGCGCACGCGCTCCGGGGTGAGGACGCTGCGGAACAGCCCGACAAGGAAAATCACCGCGACCAGCAGGACGAAGATCTTGCTGGTATCCAGAACGAAGAAGTGGACGGCATCCGCCAAGCTTGTGCCCTCGGCAAGGCCGAGCAGCCGGAAGGTGACCAGGTCGGCCAGCCGCTCGAAGACTACGAACATGGGTGTGTCTCCTTGTCGATAGCTGCGTCTGCCGTGTGTTGCGGCCGCGCGACGCGTTTCGTGCTGCTGGCCAGGCGCTTCAGGTCCGCCAGATGGTCGGCATCCCGGGCCGCGCCGGCGCGGGCGGCCTCGATGACGCGCGACAGCCACCGCGGCCGGTCCGGGTTCAGCCGGTAATGCAGCCATTGCGCGTCCCGCCGGGCGGCCACGACCCCCGCCGCGCGCAGCGTCGCGAGATGTCGCGAGACCTTCGGCTGCACGACGTCCAGCGCCTGGACGAGCTCGCACACGCAAAGCTCGCCCTCGCGCGCCAGCAACAGCACGCAGCGGAGACGCAGCCGATCCGACAGAGCAGCAAAAACGTGATCCACGCTTTCCATGCCACGCACATATGGTTGAACGTATATACAGTCAAGCGTATATGGCAGGCGTTCCGTCGCGACAAACCCCCCGCGTGGGTCAATGCATGCGATCAGGATCGACGATACCGCTGCGTCTACCGGCATCGACCGTTCCGAACGTGCACGTCGCGCCCGGCGAGCCGGGATATGCTCAGGTCGTGTCGAAGTCTTCGTAGTGTTTTTTTGTTTCTTGAATTTTCTCCGGGAGGCTTATCCCTTTGAGTCCGGGACCGCATCATGTGGTGACAGGTGGCCAGGAA
>CAZLNO010000134.1:0-4593 GCA_964561005.1 uncultured Rhodovibrionaceae bacterium
CCAGGCGATGGCGTGCATCAGGTGCGTCTTGCCCAGGCCCACGCCGCCATAGAGGAACAGCGGATTGAACGGAACGGTGCTCGCCTCCGCCACCCGGCGGGCGGCGGCGTAGGCCAGCTCGTTGGGCTTGCCCACCACGAAGTTGTCAAAGGTGAAGCGCGGGTCAAGCGGCGCCGAAATCTGGCCGAGACCGCCGCCGCTCTCATACAGACCCGAGTCGCTGCCGCAGGGAGCGGCGGCGGCACGCGCGGGCGCCGGGGCGGCGCTGTCGTTGGCGAGCTCCGACTCCGCCGTCGGCGCCGGCGTGCCGTTGGGCTGCGCATGGGACTGCGCCTGGGGCGTGTCGCCGGGTCGGGGCGGCGGCTGGACGACGATCTCCACGCCCGCGAGGCCGGCGTGCTCCCCCTTCCACAAGGCGCGGATGCGGTCCGCGTAGTTGCCCGAGATCCAGTCCCGCATGAACCGCGTGGGCACCGCGAGTCGCACCACGCCCTCCCGCAGGCCGATCAGGGTCAGCGGCTTCAGCCACGACCGAAACGCGGCCTCGCCGACCTCGTTGCGCAGACGCCCGCGCACGCGCGCCCATTGCTCTTCCAGATACTCGCGCGGGTCGGTTGCTTCCATGCCATCATCCCCCACCGGACGCAGATCCCCGGTTTCCGATACCGCGCCGGTCCAGCGCCGTCCAGCCGCGGCAGGCTTGCGGACGGCCGCGGATGCAGCGCCGCAGGGGGCGGTGCGGGGTTTGTTCATGGCATGGCGCCACAGGGCCTGGTGATCCTCCATCGACAACCATCCGCTCCTTCATTGCCGCCCCAGCCGCCGCGGCCTTTGCGCGGCATGCACCCGTTGTTGCGGACCTCGAACCTAATCGAGTCGCCTGAATTTGAATCGGATACGCGTTGTCAATAGTCCCAATTGACCAGATTGCCGCCGGTCACCATCGAAACGTTTATCATAAACTTTATTGTATTGTATGGTAACTTTTGTTGATTGTCTTTGCCCCTGCCGATGGCCTGTAACTTACTCTTCATTTCACCTTAAGGCAACGAGACCGTTTGGAGAACAACAGCAAGGGACCAGCGGATCGCCTATAAGTGACCGGAATCCCAAAATAAAGACGCGTCGAAGCAACGCCCGCGCGAAATGCGGGGGCGTTGCCGACGCGTCGGCGGCTGCAATAAAACCTTAAAGGATTATTGGTTGAGCGCGTTCACGCGGTGCGCGAGACGGGAGATCTTTCGCGACGCGGTGTTGCGGTGAAGCACGCCCTTGTTGACACCGCGCCGGATCTCCGGCTCGGCCGCGCGCAGGGCCTCGCGCGCCGTCTGCTGGTCGCCGCTGGCCAGGGCCGTCTCCACCCGCTTGACGAAGGTGCGGATGCGGCTCTTGCGGGCATGGTTGATCGCATAGCGCGTGGCGTTGCGACGTATGCGTTTCTTGGCGGACTTATGGTGCGCCATGGCTCACTCGCGGTTCTGTGTGTCCGGGAAATCTGGAGGCCGGTATATATCTGGCGCCCCCTGGCGCGTCAAGGCCGCCAGCAAGCGGCACGGACGACCCCGGCGCGCGGTCGTCAGCGATGCCGCCAGTCGGGCTTGCGCTTCTCGGCGAAGGCCGACATGCCCTCCTTGCGGTCCGCGGTGGCGAAGGTGGCGTGGAAGACCCGGCGCTCGAACTTCAGCCCCTCGGCCAGCGTGGTCTCGAAGGCGCGGTTGACCGCCTCCTTGCAGGTGATGGCGATGGGCAGCGACATCCCGGCGATGGCCTCGGCGGTCTTCATCGCCTCGTCGGGAAGCTGGTCGGCCGGCACGACCTTGGCGACCAGGCCCGACCGCTCGGCCTCCTCGGCGTCCATCATCCGGCCCGTCAGGCACATCTCCATGGCCTTCGCCTTGCCCACCGCGCGGGTGAGCCGCTGCGTCCCGCCGGCGCCGGGAATGGTGCCGAGCTTGATCTCCGGCTGGCCGAACTTCGCCGAGTCGCCGGCGATGATGATGTCGCACATCATCGCCACCTCGCAGCCGCCGCCCAGCGCATAGCCGTTGACCGCGGCGATCGTGGGCTTGCGGGCGTGGGCGAGGGCCTCCCAGTCGCCGGTGATGAAGTCCTCCTTCTGCACCTGGGCGAAGTCCTTGTCCTTCATCTCCTTGATGTCGGCCCCGGCGGCGAAGGCCTTTTCCGAGCCGGTCACCAGGATGCAGCCGATGCCGTCGTCATCCTCGAAGGCGGTCACGGCCCGGCCCAGCTCATCGACGATCTGCGCGTTCAGGGCGTTCAGCGCGTCGGGGCGATGCAGGGTGATCACGCCGACGCGGCCGCGCGTCTCGACCTTGATGGTTTCGTAGCTCATGTCCCGTTTCCTCAGTTCACATGCGTGTCGCGCCCGCCGCGCGCCCGGCGCGGCGGGGTCAGCGGGGCTGCAGGGTATAGCGCACCGTCAGGTCGCCGTCCTTGCCCAGATAGTCGATCTGCAGGATCTCGCCCTCCCGGGCGAAGGTGTCGGGCCCGCTGCGCTCCCAGCCGAGCTGCGGCAACGTCTCGCGATAGAAGCGCCGCACGCGCGCGGCGTCCACCTTGCCGTGGGCGAAGGCCTCGACGATCCGGCCCGAGGGCTTGTCGAACACCACCCCGGCGTCCGGCACCTCGCTCAGCTCCGCCATCAGGGGCAGGTCGGCGATGTCGGCGACATAGCCGGCCGGCGCCGCCCCGCCCGCCCGTGCCGGGTCTCCCGACAACACGAGGGCGAAAGCGAGCAGGACGCCCGCCAGCCGGCGGGCCGTTCGCGGGGATGCGGGGCACTGCGACATCGCGGACGATCTTGCCTATCGCTGCCGGCGGGGACAATAGAAAGTGCTGCGGCCCGATTGCACGATGCGCCGCACGCCGCCGCAGCCCGCCTGAGTCGCCGCGCAGGCCGGGCAGGCCAGACCCTCGCGGTCGTAGACGGCCCAGTCGTGCTGGAAGTAGCCCAGTTCGCCCGAGGCCTGGCGATAGTCGCGCAGCGAGGAGCCGCCGGCGGCGATCGCGCGCGCCAGCACCTCGCGCACGCCGGCCGCCAGCCGCTCGGCCCGCCGGCCCTGCACGGTGCAGGCCAGCCGGCGCGGCGACAGCCCGGCGGCGTAGAGCGCCTCGCAGACATAGATGTTGCCCAGGCCCGCCACCGTCTTCTGGTCCAGCAGCGCCGCCTTGATCGGCGTGCGCCGGCCGGCCAGGCGCTCGGCCAGGACCGGCCCGCTGAAGCCGTTGCCCAGGGGCTCCGGCCCCAGGTCCCGCAGCAGCCGGTGCGACTCCAGGGACTCCGTCGGCACCAGGTCCATCATCCCGAACCGCCGGGCATCGTTGAAGCGCACCTGCGCGCCGTCCTCGGTGACCAGGACGACGTGGTCGTGCGGCTCCAGCGGCACCTCGGGCTCGGGCGCCACGACCATGCGTCCCGACATGCCCAGGTGCGCCAGCAGCACCTCGCCGTCGTCCAGATCGCAGAGGATGTACTTCGCCCGGCGATAAACCCGCGCCACCCGGCGGCCTTCCAGGCGTGCGGCGAAGTTGTCCGGCAGCGGCCAGCGCAGGTCGGCCCGACGCTGAATCACGCGCGCCAGCCGCCGGCCCTCCAGCCAGGGCCGCAGGCCGCGGCAGACGGTTTCGACCTCGGGCAGCTCGGGCATCGGCGCGACGGACCTTGGGACTCGACTCGGCATGCGTGTCGGTGCGTGGCCCGCACAGTAGCGTGCGGCGGCGCGGCGCGCTATGTCTGTCACAATGCTGCGGCGCGACTTGCCGCCCGTGTCCGGGCGGGGACAAAGCGTTTCCCATTGACTTACGCCGCAGGACGCGCGTTGTTTCCGTCATGTGTACACATAGAGGTTGCGATGCGCACCAACATCGAGATTGACGACGAGCTGATGGCGGAAGCCCGGCGGCTGTCGGGCCACGCCACGAAGAAGGCGACTGTCGAGGCAGCCCTGAGGCTTCTCGTCGAGTTGAAGCGCCAGGAAGACCTGCATCAACTCTTCGGCACGGTTGAATGGTCGGGCGATCTCGACCAAAGCCGCCTCGGGCGAAGCGCGAACTGACGTGGTCTTTGTCGACACCTCGGTCTGGATCGACTTCTTCGCCGGGCGCGACGTCGACCGTATCGCCGCCAGCGGGTCCGGGACTCGAGTGCACGGCTTAAGCGCCGCGACAAAAAGGCGCGGCATCTAGCCAAGATCAACACTCAACTGCCGATACGAAAAAGCCCCGCCGTGTGGCGGGGCTTGACTTAAGGCCTCGACTGACTTGCGTCGTCCTTGCCGAGGCCTGCCACCTTCCCAGAAAGAAGATGGTCTTCCATGTCCGCTAAGCGGTGACGACCGATACATAGCTCAATCACCAGTGGCATGTCAAGGCCGCCATGCCTGTCGCGTGCAGGACGCAGCGCCGAATGTCCCGCAGGATGTCCTCTGGAACAACCGGTGCAATGTACTTACGATGTCCAACCTTAAAACGGTCGAGACGGTGAATGGACACGGTCTGGATAAGATCGCCCTTGACCCAGGCCTCGTTGTATTTTTCGTCGGGAACAAGACCCTTTGGCAGTTTCAGGTGATG
>CAZLNO010000134.1:4693-8766 GCA_964561005.1 uncultured Rhodovibrionaceae bacterium
ACGACATCGACCGATTTTGCCATCCTGACTTCCTTTGCGACTCCTTGCAGGGTCAACGATCGTGTACCGTTTCATGCTTGCACCTATATCTGTAAATAGCAATCACCACGTGCATATTTGCGTATCATCCGCCCTCGCCGCGGCGGCCATCTCGGTAATGGCCTTCGCCGCGGACAGACGCTATTGTCCGCGCCATGATGACGCGAGACAGCCGCCGCCGTCCCTTTGCCGAGCGCGACACCGCCTCCTTCGGCGCGCGCGACATCCCCGCCGCGGAGAAGTCCGGGCTGGTGCGCGGGGTGTTCAGCTCGGTGGCGCGCAACTACGACCTGATGAACGACCTGATGTCGGCCGGTGTCCACCGCATCTGGAAGGACCAGATGGTGGCCTGGCTGAACCCGCGGCCGGGCACCACGGTCTTGGACGTGGCGGGGGGCACCGGCGACATCGCGCTGCGCATCCATGACCGCACGCAGGGCCGGACGCAGGTCGCGGTCTGCGACCTGACGGAGGACATGCTGCGCGTCGGCCGCGACCGGGCGCTGGACAAGGGGATCTATGAAGGCCTCTCCTGGGTCTGCGGCGACGCCCAGGCGCTCCCGGTCGCGTCGCGCGGCGTCGAGGCCTACACCATCGCCTTCGGCCTGCGGAACACCACCTACATCGACGAGGTCCTGGCCGAGGCGCACCGCGTGCTGCGGCCGGGCGGGCGCTTCCTCTGCCTCGAGTTCAGCCAGGTCGTGGTCCCCGGCCTCGCGGACATCTATGATATGTATTCCTTCGCCGTGCTGCCGCGCCTGGGGGAACTGGTGGCCCGCGACGGCGAGAGCTATCGCTATCTGGTGGAGTCGATCCGACGCTTCCCCGCCCAGGACGAGCTGGCGCGCATGATGCGAGAGGCCGGCTTCGCCCGGGTGACCTACCGCAACCTCTCCGGTGGGATCGCCGCCCTGCACTCGGGCTGGCGCCTCTGAGCGATGTGGCGGACGCTCCGGGCCTTCCTGCGGCTGCTGGTGATCGCGCGGGTGCTGGCGCGCCACGACGCGCTGGCCGTTCTGGAGGCGGCGGAGGTCGCCAAGCCGGTGACCAGGCTGGCGCGCCTGGTGTTCCGCCGGCGCGTGCCCGGCCGGCCGGGGCGGAAGCTGGCGGCGGCGCTCACCGACCTGGGCCCCTCGTTCATCAAGCTGGGCCAGTTCGTCTCCACCCGCGCCGACCTGATCGGCGAGGAGCTGGCGGGCGACCTGGCGGAGCTGCAGGACCACCTGCCGCCCTTCGAGGGCGACACCGCCAAGGCCATCGTCGCCCGCGAGCTGGGCGAGCCGCTGGACGTGCTGTTCGAGAGCTTCGACGAGGTGCCGCTGTCGGCCGCCTCGATCGCCCAGGTGCATCTCGCGGTGACCAGCGAGGGCGATCCGGTGGCGGTGAAGGTGCTGCGCCCCGGAATCGAGCAGGCCTTCGCGCGCGACCTTGAGCTGTTCTACTGGCTGGCCGAGCTGGCCGAGCGGACGCAGCCGCGCCTGCGCCGCCTGAAGCCCACGGCGCTGGTGAAGGTCTTCGAGGACCAGGTGCGCATCGAGATGGACCTCTCGATGGAGGCCGCGGCGGCGCACGAGCTGGCCGAGAACTTCGCCGACGACCCCAGCTACAACGTGCCGCCGGTGGACTGGTCGCGCACCTCCGGGCGGGTGTTCACCGCCGGACGCATCAGCGGCATCCCGATCGACGACCGCGAGGCGCTGATCAAGGCCGGCCACGACGTCGACGCGGTGCTGGAGAAGGCGGCGGCCATCTTCTTCCGGCAGGTGTTCCGCGACGGCTTCTTCCACGGCGACCAGCACCCCGGCAACATGTTCATCGATAACGACGGCAACATCGTCGCCGTCGACTTCGGCATCATGGGCCGGCTGGACCGCAAGACGCGCTATTTCCTGGCGGACATGCTGCTGGCCCTGCTGGCGCGCGACTACCGGCGGCTGGCCGAGGTGCACCTGGAAGCCGGCTACCTGCCCAAGGGCCCGAGCCACGAGCCCGCCCGGCTGGAGGTCTTCGCCCAGGCCCTGCGCTCGGTCTGCGAACCGGTGTTCGGCAAGCCGCTGCAGGAGATCTCCTTCGCCCGCGTGCTGGGCCGGCTGTTCCAGCTCAGCGAGGCCTTCCACATGGAGGTGCAGCCCCAGCTCCTGCTGCTCCAGAAGAACATGATGATGGCCGAGGGCGTCAGCCGCAGCCTGAACCCCGAACTGAACACCTGGGTGCTGGCCGAGCCGCTGATCGCCGAGTGGATGCGCGAGAACCGCGGCCCCGAGGCCCGCATCCGCGACACCGCCGGCGAGGTGTTCGAGGTGGCGCGCCGGCTGCCGGACACCCTGGCGCGCGTCGAGCGCATCGTGGAAGACGTCGAGACGCGCGGCCTGCGCCTGCACAGCGGCGCCGGCCTGGGCGGCGGCGCGAACGGCTGGATCAAGCTGGCCGTCGCGCTGGCCGGCGGGGCCGTCCTGCTGGCCGCGGCGGCGCTGGTGGCGGTGGTGGGGTGAGGACTGGGGATGTCACGTGTCGTGGCACGCTTCAGCGTGCCATGCTCGATGCCGATGGCAGGCTGAAGCCTGCCCTACGAGTCCGATGTTCCGGCATCTCGCAGTTGCTCGATGACCGCATTCAGCAATCCCTCGGACACCCTCACGCCGTCGCTCTCGCGGCCGGCGTAGGACTGGCAGAGGTTCAGGGCCGCCGGCGGGTCGCCGCTGGTCCGGCGCAGCAGGTCGAGGGCGGGGCCGCCGCCGGCGGCGAGGTCGCGCAGGACCAGGGGGCTGGCCATGTTGACCGCCCCGGTCGCCGGCAGGCCGATCATGTTGTCCAGCGCGGTCAGCAGTTTCGGCCCGACGAGCTGCGGCACCATCGGGCCGTCGTGGCGGGCCAGGATGCGCGTGGCCGCCTCGCGATAGAACGGCAGGAAGGGGTTGCCCGGCGCGGCGGCCAGGATCGCGTTGTGCACGCCGCGCCGCACTTTCGGCCGGCCTCTGGCGTCCGCCTGCACCCAGGCCTCGCGGCCCAGCAGGTAGCCGGCGGAAAGGTCCAGCGCCGCGCTCAGCCCCGCCGGATCGGCGACCAGCACGTCCGCGTCCAGCCACACCACCGCCGCCCAGCCCTCGGCGAGACGGGCCTCCAGCAGCCGCAGCCGCGCCAGGTCGCTCGCCGTCGTCGGCCTGTCGACCGTCTTCTCGCGCACCCAGGCCGGCAGCGCGTCGAACAGCTCGTCGCCCAGACGTTGGTAGGCGAAGCCCGCGCCGGACGCCCAGGCGCGCACCGACTCCAGGCAGCGCGCGACCCACGCCGGCGGGTCCGGGCGCATCGACTGCACGACCAGCGTTTGGCCGGACGGTCGGCCGGTCACGCGCCGTCACCCGGCTGCAGCAGGCGCTCCAGGGGATAGCCGGTCGGCCCCTTGCAGGTGGTCAGCACGACGTGGCTGGCGAGCTGCGCCACGCCGCGCCCCGTGGACAGCAGGTGCTCCGACAGGGCGTGGTACTGCGTCATGTCGGCGCAGACGAAGCGCAGCAGGTAGTCGAAGGCGCCGCTGATCTTCAGGCACTCCACGACCTCGGGAATGGCCGCCACCGCCTGCTCGAAGCGGCGGAAGTCCGCCTGCTCGTGGTTGTTCAGCGTGACCGTCGCCAGCACGGTGACGCTGCGGCACACGCGGTCGAGCTGGATGCGGGCGTTGTAGGGCCCGACCACGCCGCGCGACTCCAGCTTGCGCACCCGCTGCGAACACGACGAGGGCGACAGCCCGACGCGCTCGGCCAGGTCGTGGTTGCTGATCCGGGCCTCGTCCTGAAGGGTCGCCAGGATCTTCACGTCGATGCGGTCCAGCTTGACCTTTTCCTGCATGAACCTCTTCCGTCGGCCGTCTCGTCCAGGATCAAGGGTAGGTGGCGGGGAAAGCGCGGCGCAAGCCTCGCCGCGGCCAGTCGTCGACGGGCTCACCCTTCGACAAGCTCAGGGTGAGGTTCCGAGCCAAATCCCTCATGCTGAGCTTGTCGAAGCATGAGCTTGTCGAAGCATGAGCTTGTCGAAGC
>CAZLNO010000135.1:0-4341 GCA_964561005.1 uncultured Rhodovibrionaceae bacterium
TAAGGAACCCAGTTTCAGGTTCCTTCTGTCTTTTCTCAGTGTAATAATTGTCATTTTCGTCATCGCATATTTTATCGGCCAGTGAACGGATACCCGGTAAGCACGCGCGGACCGGGGTCGGAATTCAGCTTGCCAATGCAGTAGCTGCGGGGCAGGATACCCTGGCTGGTTGTGTTCTATGATCTTGGTGCGCGTGAATCATGTCCTCGTCGACGTCATGGCGGCGTCCAGCCTCGCCCGCGGCGGCGGCGGCGGCGGCGCGGCGCAGGGCGCTGGGCTGGCGAATCAAGTATGCCTTGGACCGGCCGCTCGCGCTGCTGCTGTTGCTGGCCGCCCTGCCCGTCCTGCTGGCGGCGGCGCTGGCGATCCGGCTGGAGGGTCCCGGACCGGTCTTGTTCCGGCAGCCGCGCTATGGGCGGCATCGCCGGGTCATCACGGTATACAAGCTGCGGACGATGCATGCGGCGGCCAGCGATCCCCTGGCGCGGCGCCTCGCGACGGCCGGCGATTCGCGGGTGACGCGGGTGGGACGGCTGCTGCGGCGCAGTTCGCTGGACGAGCTGCCGCAGCTCTGGAACGTGGTGCGGGGCGAGATGTCGCTGGTGGGCCCGCGCCCTCACGCCCTCGGCGCGCGGGCCGGCGAGCTGCTGTATCCGGACGCGGTTTCGCGATATCCGAACCGCTATCGCGTGAAACCGGGGCTGACGGGGTTGGCGCAGGTGACCGGCCGACGCGGCGCGACGCCGACGGCGCGGGAGTTGACCGGTCGCGTGGCGCGCGACCTGTGGTACATCGACAACTGGTCCTTCTTCCTGGACTTGAAGATCCTGCTGCGCACGCCGCTGGCCATGGTGGACCGCAATAGCTACTGAGCTGTTCGCGGGCCGAACCCGATTGGATACGATCGACCCCGCCGGCGGGAGGCAACCGGCGGGGTCAGGGCCCCGGGAGGCTGGCTGGAAGCGATAGCCGGCGGCAACAGGCCGATGGCCGGTTCGACGTCACGGGCATCACTGCCCGCCGAACTTGCCCCGCGCTTCCTCGACGGTGACCTCGGCGATCTGGCTCGGGCCGAAGGTTACCCGGCCGTAGTGGCCGATCCGGGTGTTCTGCTCGCCGCGGACCACGTCCTGCGTGGCGACCTGGGCGACGGCCTGCGGCGCGTCGGCCTGGTTGAAGGTCTTCTCCGAGGCCCGACTGCCGGCGGCGGCCCCGCCCAGCGCGATGGCGGCGGCGACGGCGGCGATGGTCAGGCGGATGGCGTCACTGGTCATGGCGAAGTCTCCTATAGGGCTCGGGTTTGCTCTGTCGTCTGCCTTCGCCATGAACGTAATCGCCTTCCGCCCGCGCCCGCGTGACCGCCGTCACAGGATGAACAGGCCTGTCGCCCCTCGCCCTAATACCCCAGCGCGAAGCCGTCCTTGCGTGGCTCGGAGCCGCCGTTGAGCAGGCCGGTCGACCAGTCGATCCAGATCGCCTGGGCGCCGCCGATCGGCGCGGCGGCGGGGACCAGACGGTGACCCAGGCGCTTCAGCCCTTCCACGGCCTCGGCCGGCATGCCGCTTTCCACCTCGACGCTGTCGGGCGCGTCGGGGAACAGCCGCGGCTGGTCCATCGCCTCCTGCACGTCCATGCCGTAGTCCAGGACGTTGCCCAGGAAATAGCTGTGCCCGGCGGCCTGGTAGTGTCCGCCCATGACGCCGAAGGGCATCACCGCCCGCCCGTCGCGGCACAGCATGCCGGGGATGATGGTGTGCAGCGGCCGCTTGCGCGGGCCGATCGCGTTGGGGTGGTCCGGCGCCAGGGTGAAGCCGCGGCCGCGGCTGTTCAGCAGCACGCCGCTGGCCGGCGCGGTGATGCCGCTGCCGAAGACGTTGAACAGCGAGTTGATGAAGCTGGCGCAGTTGCGCTCGGCGTCGACGACGGTGATGTAGACCGTGCTGGGATGCGCCGGCAGCGGGCTTTCCGGCGCCGGCTGCATCGCCCGCGCCGGATCGATGCGGGCGCGCTGCGCCGCCGCGTGCCCGGCCGACAGCAGCGTCTCCACCGGAACTCCCGCGTCCGGGTCGGCCAGCACGGCGTCGCGGTCGGCATAGGCGAGGCGCGCGGCCTCGATCTCCAGATGCAGGCGCTCGGGCGAGAGCGGCGGGTGCTTGGCCCGGTCCGTGCCGGCCAGGATGTTCAGCATCTCCAGCGCGATGACGCCCTGGCCGTTGGGCGGGCACTCGTGGACTTGATAGC
This sequence comes from uncultured Rhodovibrionaceae bacterium, assembly GCA_964561005.1. Taxonomy (GTDB): domain Bacteria; phylum Pseudomonadota; class Alphaproteobacteria; order Kiloniellales; family Rhodovibrionaceae; genus CAZLNO01. Next base: position 2,242 of record CAZLNO010000135.1, read on the forward strand.
CGTTGTAGTCGGTGTGGATCGGCGCGACGAACTCGCCTGCCACCTGCGCGAAGTCGTCCAGGGTGTGCAGGCCGCCCAGCTCTTGCAGCCGTTCCACGATGTCGCGCGCGACCTCCCCCTCGTAGAAGGCGTCGCGGCCGTGGCGGGCGATCCGCGCCAGGGTCTCGGCCAGCGCCGGCTGGCGATGCACCGCGCCCATGCGGGGCGCCCGGCCGTCCGGCAGGAAGACCGCGGCGGTGTGCGGGTCGTCGCCCAGCACCCCGGCCTCGGCGGCGAAGTCGCGGGCGACGCGCTGGTAGATCGGATAACCCTCCCGCGCCAGGCGGATTGCCGGCTGCAGCACCTCGCCCAGCTCCTTGCGGCCATAGGCCTTGAGCAGGCGGTCCCAGGCGTCCACCGCGCCCGGCACCAGGGCGGCGTGCGGCGACTGGCGGGGGATCGCGGAAAGGCCCTGGTCGCGCAGCTTCGCCGACGTGGCCGCGGCGGGCGCCCGGCTGGAGCCGTTGAAGGCCACGATCTCGTCACCGCCGCCCGGCGCGTAGAGGGCGAAGCAGCAGCCCCCGATCCCGGTCGAGCCCGGCTCCACCACGCCCTGCACCGCGCAGGCGGCGACCGCCGCGTCCATCGCCGTGCCGCCGTCGCGCAGCACGTCGAGGGCGGTCAGGCTGGCAAGATAGTGCGAGGTCGCCGCCATGCCCCGGCGGGCCAGCACCGGCGAGCGCCCCGGCAGTTCCAGATTGCGCATGTCCTCTCCTTGGTTCGCGGTTCAGAATGGCCGGCGCCGCTCGGGCGAGGCGCGGCGCGCGGCGCGCGCCCCGATGCGGGCCAGGGTGCGGCTGACCACCTTGTCCTCCTTGATCAGCCCCTGTGGGCGGTAAAGGACGATGACGGCGAGAAGGATCGCCACCAGCATCCAGCGCAGATAGGCGCTGCGCCCCGGCAGGGCCTCGGAGATCTGCGCCAGCGTTGGCTCGATCAGCCCGGTCAGGAAGGCCGTGCCGCTCCACACGCCCCAGATGATGAACGCGCCCAGGATGGCGCCGCGGTTGTTGCCGCTGCCGCCCAGCATCAGCATGACCCAGACGATGAAGGTGGCGAACAGCGGGTTGAAGTGGCTGTAGTCGATGGTCACCGCATAGTGCGCGTACAGCCCGCCACCCAGGCCCATCACGATCGCGCCGACGACGAAGGACTGGATGCGCAGCGCGGTGATGTTCTTTCCGTTCATCGCCGCCGAGGCCTCCTCGTCGCGCACCGCGCGCAGCACGCGGCCCCAGGGCGAGCGCGTCGCCGTCTCCAACAGCAGGTAGATGGCGGCCAGGAACAGCGCGACGATGACGAGGTAGAAATAGATGTAGTCGCGCTGCTCCAGGGGCTGCAGGAACTGAGCGACGAAGCCCGGCAGAAAGCTGCAGGCCGGCTCCTCGACGACGCACTGCAGCGGCCGCGGGATGCCGCGCAGCGGCTGCGGCCCGTTCGCCAGCCAGCGCTCGTTCTGGAAGATCAGGCGAATGATCTCGGCGATGCCGATGGTGGCGATGGCCAGGAAGTCCATGCGAAGGCGCAGCACCGGGATGGCGATCAGGAAGGCGATGAGGCCGGCCACCGCCCCGGCGGCCAGCACGCCGATCAGGAACGGCAGGTCCAGGCCGAAGGCCTGCTGGGTGTACTGCGCCATGACGCCGCTCGGCGCCTCGGTGGTCACCAGCGCGGTCGTGAAGGCGCCGATCGCGAAGAAGCCGGCGATGCCGAAGTTCAGATGCCCCGTGAAGCCCCACTGCGTGTTCAGTCCCAGGGTCAGGATCGCATAGATCCCGGCCATGATGGAAAAGCTCACCAGATAGGACAGCATGCCGCCCGGCAGCACGCCGGCCAGGAAGAAACCGCCCGCCAGTCCGCCGACGACGGCGCCCGCCAGCCGCAGCGGCCAGGCGCCCGGAGTCAGCTTGAGTGCCAGCAGCACCAGCGGCACCGCGATGAACACGGCCTTGACGACCGTCGCCTCCGTCATCGTCGCTCACTCCCCCGGCGCGCCGAACAGGCCCTGCGGGCGCACCAGCAGCGTCAACACCATCAGCAGAAAGGCCACCGCCGGGCCGT
>CAZLNO010000135.1:4441-8692 GCA_964561005.1 uncultured Rhodovibrionaceae bacterium
TGGCCTTGCCCATCTTGGTGCGCTCCAGCAGCAGGTAGACCGCGATCACCAGAAGGAAGGCCAGGGCCAGGATGAAGAACTGGTCCGCCTGCACCCGCAGGCCCAGCGGCAGGTCGAGCGCCGGGTTGCGGCGGCCCTCGTAGTAGAAGCGGAAGTCCGAGCCCCACACCAGATAAACGATCGAGCGCAGGAAGAAGGCCATCGCCAGCGAGGCCATCGCGAACAGAACCAGCGAGGCATTGCGCAGGCGCAGCGGGCGATACATCACCCGGTCGACGGCGAGCGAGACGACGCCGACCAGCGGCATGGACACCACCAGCGCGACCAGGAACTCCCAGCCGAACGAGAACGGCCGCAGCGCCGCGCCCTGCGGCAGGAGCGACATCAGGGCGAAGGTGAAGTAGGCGCCCAGGGTGACCAGCGCGCCGTGCGAGAAGTTCGGGAACTTCAGCACGCCGTAGACCAGCGTCAGCCCGATGCTGCCCAGCCCGATGACCCCGCCGAGCATGATTCCCCATACGGTCAGCGACAGCAGCCGCCCGGCCGGAACGTCCTGGAGGATCGCCAGCAGGACGACCAGCGCCAGCACGCCCACGACGAAGAGCCCCGCCGCCGCCCGGCTCTGAAGGGCGGCGCGGATGCGCTCGCCGGGCCTTGGGCCGAGCGCGGCGGGCGGACGGGAGCGTGCCTCTTGACCGGTCGTGCTCATGCCTCAACCTCCCAGGTAGAGCCGCGCCACGTCGGGATCGCGCAGCAACGCCTCGCCGGTTCCGTCCACGCGGTTCTCGCCGTTGGCCAGGACATAGCCGCGATGCGCCATCCGCAGCGACTGCCTGGCGTTCTGCTCCACCATCAGGATCGCCAGCCCCTCCTCGTTGATGCGCAGGATGCTGTCGAAGATCTGGTCCACCACCTTGGGGGCCAGTCCCGCCGAGGGCTCGTCGAGCAGCAGCAGCTTCGGGTCCAGCATCAGGGCGCTGCCCATCGCCACCATCTGGCGCTCGCCGCCGGACATCTTGCCCGCGCGCTGCCGGCGGCGCTCGCGCAGCCGCGGGAACAGCGCGAACACCTTGTCCTTGCGGGCGTCCAGGTCGGCGTCGTCGAGGATGAAGGCGCCCATCTCCAGGTTCTCCTCGACGGTCAGCCAGGTGAAGACGTTGGCGACCTGCGGGACGTAGCACATCCCCGTGGCGACGATCTCGTAGGGCTCCAGGCGCGAGATGTCCCGGCCGTCGAACTCGATGCGGCCCTGCCAGGGATGCAGCAGGCCGAACACCGCCTTCATCAGCGTCGACTTGCCCGCCCCGTTGGGACCGATGATGGAGACGACCTCCCCCGGCTCGACCGCGATGGAGACGTCGGCGAGCACCTGCATGTCGCCATAGCCGGCGGTGACGTCGTCAACCTTCAGCAGCGGCATACTGGCCTCCCAGGTAGGCATCCAGAACCCGCTGGTCGTGGCGCACCTCCGCCGGCGCGCCCTGCATCAGCTTGCGCCCCTCGCTCATCACGATGACGGGGTCGCAGAGGTTCATCACCAGGTCCATGTCGTGCTCGATCAGCAGGAAGGTGATGCCGCGCTCGCGCCGCAGGCGCTCGATGTTCGCCACCAGGCGTTTCATCAGCGAGCGGTTCACCCCGGCGCCCGGCTCGTCCAGCAGCACCATCTCCGGCTCCGCCATCAACGTGCGGCCCAGTTCCAGCAGCTTCTTCTGCCCGCCGGAGAGCTTGCCGGCGTACTCGTCGGCCAGGTGCCCGAGATCGATGAAGTCCAGCACCTCCAGCGCCCGCTCGCGGACCCTGGCTTCCTCCTCGCGCACCCGGCCGGCGCGGAACCAGGTGTTCCAGATGCGCTCCCCCGTCTGCCGCGGCGCGACGAGCATGAGGTTCTCCAGCACCGTCATGCTGGGGTGCTCGCGCGGGATCTGGAAGGTGCGGCAGAGCTTGCTGTCGAAGATCCGGTGCGCCGGCAGGTTGGTAATGTCCTGACCCTTGAACAGCACGCGACCCGAGTCCGGCGCAATAAAGCCGGTGATGATGTTGAACAGCGTGGTCTTGCCCGCGCCGTTGGGGCCGATCAGGCCCGTAATCGTGCCGCGCCGCACCTCCAGCGTGCAGTGGTCGATGGCGCGCAGGCCGCCGAAGTTCTTGACCAGGTCCTGCACGACCAGGAGCGGCTCGCCCGGTTTGTTCTGGTCCACGCCGCGATTCATGGGGCGATGGGCCTTTCGCCTGTCCGTTTCCAATCCTGCACACACGCCGTTATGCCACGATGGCGCCGTGAAGAAAAACGCGCGTCCTTCGGGCCGGGCTCCCGGCCGACGACCGCCCCTGGACAGGCGACCACCCGCCGTCTTTGATAGCCCGCCGAGGTCGCCGTCAAGGAGCGCCGCCGTCGTGCCCTGGCTTGCCGCCGTTGCCGACCTTGCCCTGCTTTTCGCCGCCCTCCCGGCGAGCGGCCTCGTGCACCATCTGCTGCACGACGGGGCCGACCACGCACGCGGAATTGGGCGAATCGGCACCATGCTGGGCGCGCTGGCCGTGGCCGCCTGGAGCCTCGCCGTGTTCCCCGGCTGGCTGGCCTGGGCCAGCGCGGCGCTCGGCTGGACCCTGCTGGCCCTGGCGGAGGTCGACCGGCGGCGCCTCCTGCTGCCCGACGCGCTGGTCCTGCCGCTGATCCCGGCCGGGCTCGCCGTGATCTGGGCGATCGCGCCGGTGCGGCTGGCGGACGCGGCGCTCGGCGCGGTTCTCGGATACGCCAGCCTGGCGACGCTGGCCTGGATCCACCGACGGCTGCGCGGCCGCGAGGGGCTGGGGCTGGGCGATGCCAAGCTGTTCGCCGCGGCCGGCGCCTGGACGACCTGGGCCGGCCTGCCGAGCGTGCTCCTTCTCGCCGGCGTCGCCGGGCTGGCCTTCGCGCTGCTGACGCGGGCGCGCGGCGGAACCCTGCGCGGCGAGGACGCGCTGCCGCTGGGAGCCTTTATGGCGCCGGCGATCTGGCTGGTCTGGAGCTTCGGCCCCGTGGGCTTCGGATCGTCTTAGCTCCCGGCCTCGCTTTCAGGCGCGGGCGCCGGCAGTCGGAACATGCGCTGCCGCCAGTCCACGATGGAGAAGGGACGCCCCTGGCTGAAGCGATCAAGCCGCACCAGCGCCTCCCGAACGAAGACGCCGCCGTGGGCACTCCGGGCCTCGGCGACGATGGTGAACTCCGAGCGCGGCGAGCGGGCGAAGCTGGTTCCCAGCGGCGGCGATGGCGGCTGGTCCGGCGGCGCGGCCTCCCGCGCGGCGACGTAGTTGGCGGCCTGTCCCGGGTCGACGCCAGGCACTGCCGCCAGAGCCTCGACGGTTGCCGCCGTGGGGTCGACGCCGGCGGTGCCGGCGACCACGGAGACGTGCGGGCGCAGCCGCGCGGCCAGCGCCTGGTCGATGCCGAGCACCTGACCGAGTTCGTCGACGCTGTGAAAGCGTCCGTCCTTGGCGCCGTAGGGCAGACCGGCCGCTTGGTAGTCCGGGTCCTCCGCCCCGCCGACGCGCGCCGCGTCGTCCCCGTCGCGAAAGTCGGCGATGCGGGCGGCGAGACTGTCGGCGGCCGCGGCGCCCACGCCCACGGCCCTCAGCAGGCGCCGCAGCACCTCTATCCGGGCGACGTTGAGATCGATCTTGCCGGCCTCGTCGCGCACGCTGATCCGGACCTGCCCGCCGCCGTAAGGCCAGCGCCAGATCCGGCCGTCCAGCGGCACGGGCTCGATGTCCTCTTCCCCACCGCCCCGCCTTCCCTGCCCGCTTTCCAGCAGCCGCCAGATCGCCCAGCGGACGCCGGCGTCGGCCAGGGCCTCCGCCTCGGCGCTGTCCACGCGGTAGCGCGCGGCGAGGGTCTCCGTGCGCGTCTCCGACAAAAAACCCGCCGCCATCAGGGACAGCAGCGTCAGCACCCACAGCACCAGCACCAGCGCCAGGCCGCGCTGGCGACCATCCCTGGATTTTGCCCGCCAACAGCCCGTCATGCCGCTCCGGCCCGCATCCGACTTCCAGGCGGCCAACTGCCGCCCGCCACCAGTCTAGGCCGCGCGGGCAGCCAGGTACAGACATCGACGCGGATACGGCCGGCTTGACCCCGAGGCGTCTCCTGCCTATCGTCTTGCCCAACCCGACTCTCCTGCCCAATCCCACCGGGCCCGTAGCTCAGCTGGCAGAGCAACTGACTTTTAATCAGTAGGTCCCAGGTTCGAATCCTGGCGGGCTCACCAATGT
>CAZLNO010000136.1:0-8673 GCA_964561005.1 uncultured Rhodovibrionaceae bacterium
TCAGATCGCGCAAGGTCTCGCGTGTCCGCTGCGATGCCGGTGCCCTCTTGGCCATGCGGTCCACCTCCTTGCTGGCCGCTGGCGGCAACCGGCGCGGGCTTCCATTCTCCGATCGGCAAGGATGCGCCTCGCCAAAAAAACCAGCAATTATGTGCTTTCACCCCGCCGGACGCGTAGGCCGCGAGCACGGTCGTAGTGAAGCGTTTCGTCCAGGCTGTCGTCGGGGCGCGTCCAGGTCCAGCCGCCGGCCGGGTCCGGGGACAGGAACACCGGCAGGCGCCAGCGCAGGCCCGGCCAGCGGGCGACGGTCTCGCGGCGCGGGTCCTCGGCCAGCGCCTGGCGAACGCCCTTGGGCAAGAGGCCGGCGCGCACCCGCAGGAAGCCGGCCGCCGGATCGTTGCCGGCGCGGCGGTCGGCCGACCACGGGCGCGGCGCGCCGTCGGGGCCCAGGGCGACGAGGCAGAGTTCCTCGCTCTCGCCCAGCCGGGTCGGCACCCGGGTGTCGTCCGCCCACTGACCCTCCGCGCGGGTGTAGCCCTTGGCCACGTCGAGCGCCTTGCCCTTGGCCAGTCCCCGGTGCGCCAGAGCATCGCCCTCGGCCTGGATCGCCGCCGTCTCGATGCCCTCGGGCAGCTCCGCGTCGGCCTCCGGCAGTGACGCCTCGATCAAATCGCGCAGGCGTTCCGGCTGGCGCAGCTCGCCCTGGCTGGCGAGCTGCTCGGCCGTGCGCCACAGCCAGTCGATCCGCGGGTAGATCGTGCCCGCCCGGGGCAGCACGCGGCGGTACCACCGCGCGTCGGGCGCGGGCGTGAACAACGGGCCATGAACCCAGAGCGCCGCCGGGCCGCGCGCGTCCGGCCCCGGCGTTCCGTCCGGCAGGTGATTGCCCGCCGCGTCGCGCCTGTGGCGGCGCAGGCGGCCGGCCGACTGGATCAGGGCGTCCATCGGCTTCAGGTCCGCCACCATGGCGTCGAAATCCAGGTCCAGCGACTGCTCCAGCACCTGGGTGCCGACCACGATCGCGCCGGACCGCTCGGCGGCCGTGGACTCCGGGCCGAAGCGCCGGGTGACCTCCTGCTCCAGGCGGGCGCGCTCGGCGGCGGCGAAGCGGGCGTGGATCAGCGTCACGTCGGCGTGCCCGGCGCGCAGGTCCTCGAAGGCCTCGACGGCGTCGTCCACGGTGTTGCGCATCCACAGGGCGCAGCCGCCGTCGCGGGCGGTGCGCAGAAGGTGGTCCCGCACCGCCTCGGGGTCGTCGGTGCAGTGAACGGCCACGCTGCGCGCGCCGCCGTCGTGGACGGGCACGGACACGACCTGGACGCCCTCGGCGCCGACGGTCGTGATGGCCGGATAGGGCGCGCTCGCCAGAGGCTCGGGATCGGGTCGGTCCCAGCCGGCTCCCGCCGCGAAGGCGCCGGCCAGGTCGCGCTTCAGGGCGGCGGTGAGCGTCGCGCTCAGCAGGATGGCGCTGCCGCCCAGCGCCGCGTGCAGCTTGAGCAGCGCCGCGAGCAGGCGGCCGGTGTAGTCGTCGTGGGCGTGCACCTCGTCGACCACCAGGGTCTTGGTGGCCAGGCCGAACAGCCGGGCGCTGGCGAAGCGGGCGGGCAGCGCGGCCAGCAGCGCCTGGTCCACCGTCCCCACCGCGACATCGGCCGCGAGCTGGCGCCGCCGGTCGCCGCCCAGCCACGCGCGGGCCTCCTCCTCCCCCGCCTCCAGCACGCCGGGGCCGGATCGCTCGCCGGGGGCCCCGCCGTGGATCAGGGTCAGGCTGGGCGGCGTCGCGCCGTCGAACAGCCGGGCGTGGACGCCGAGATGGCGCTCCGCCATGCGGTCCGCCGTCGCCGTGGTGGGCAGGGCGAAGTAGATGCCGCGCCCCATCCCGGCGGCCGCCATGCGCGCGGCGAGAATGTCCGCCGCCTCGGTCTTGCCGCTGCCGGTGACGTCCTCGACCAGGATCAGGCCCTGTCCCTCCGGCAGCGGCAGGCTGTCCGCGCGGGCCTGCAGCGGCCGGGGCGCCGGGCGCTCCGGAAACAGCTCGGCAAAGCGCGTGCGCGGCGCCGGGACGGCGGGGATGACGCCGGACCCGGCCACCGCCTCGGCGGCGGCGGGGCGGGCGACCTCGTCCCAGTAGCTCTCGGGATCGCGGTCCGGCGGGGTGTAGCGAAACCATGTCTGGTTCGATCCCAGCCAGTCCGCGATGTTGATGGTTGCCGCCAGCAGAAAGGACAGCCGCGCGGCGTCTTCGTCGGACAGCGCCCGCAAGGGGGCTGCCGCGACCGACTCGAAGTCGCCGACGAAGCCGTCGAGGGCGTGGCGCGCCAGGGTGCGGGCCGCCTGTCGGTCGGCCTCCATGGTTTCCCGCTCCAGGATCGTGCGGGCGGTCGCGCCGTGGCCATTGGCCGGCACGCCGTGATGGCCGAAGACCCCCGGCAGTAGGATGTCGAGCGCGAGGGCGACGTCCAGGTCGTCGCCGCAAAGGTCACCGCAGAGGTCGTCGAGGGCCTGCTGCCAGATGACGAGGCCCAGGTCGGCGTGATGCACGCCCTGGCGTCCCGGCGGCACGGGCTCGCCGGGCCGGATCAGCGCCAGCACCTCAGGCGCCTTGGCCTGGAAGCGCGACAGCTTGCCCAGATCGTGCATCAGCGCCAGCGCCGTCACCAGCGGCCGGATGTCCCGCCCGCCCGCCAGCCGGCACAGCCGCGCCGCCAGAACCTCGTGCCGCGCCAGCAGCGACTCGGCACAGGCGGCGACGTCCAGGGCGTGCCACAGGAAGGGATGCCAGCCCTGCGCCGCGCCCTCGGCGGGCCGGGCCTTGGCCCAGTAGCGGCGGGCGAGGTCCCCGAGGTTGTCCGTTCCCTGCATGTCCCTCTGTGGGCACTCCCCGCGCGGATCTGGCGTGCAACCTTTTGATATTGCAGCCGCAGTGGTTGCGGATATATTTACCCAATCGAAAATCACGAGTCGACCGCTTTGACCTACAACTACCTCACCTCCCCCTACCTTCGCGTCCGCCGGGCGGACGGCGCGCTGGCGTGGATGGCGCCGGCGGACCTCGCCGCGACGGGCGGGGCACGGCCGGTGGCCTTCGCCTTCGGGTTGCCGGTGCTGGACATCTTCGCCACCGAGCTGCTGATCGGGCTGTATCAGTATGTCGTGGCCCCGGCGAGCGAGCGCGAGTTGCTGCGGTTGCTGCGCCAGCCGCCGGACGCGGCGGCACTGCGGGAGATGTTCGCATCTGCGGCGGTCGGCTTCGACGTCTATGGCGAGACGCCCGCCTTTCAGGACCCGAGCGTCGCCGGCGAGAAGCCGTCGCCCATCGGCCGACTGCTGCCGACCGCCGCGGGGGAGCAGACGCGCAAGCGCAACCAGGACATCCTGCACGGCGAGATTGCCGCCATGCGTCCCGAAATCGCCATGCTGGCGCTGGCGTTCATCCAGGCGCACAGCCCGGCCGGCGGGCGCGGGACGCGCACCTCGCTGAGTGGTGGGGGACCGCTGCGCACCTGGGTGGCGCGCGACACGCTGTACGACACCGTTCTGGCCAACCTGCTGCCGCGCCGCGATTTCGAGACCCTGGGCGCGGACGGGGGCGAGGCGGCGGACCCGCTGCCCTGGCGGCGCCAGCCCAAGGGCAAGCGCACGCAGGACAACACGCCCGCCACGCACATCTATTTCGCCTGTCCGCGTCGTATCCTGCTGGCCGAACCGGAGCCCGCCGATCCGGATCGCGCCTGCGGCGTGAGCGGGGAGGCCGGCGTCCCCCTGGTGACCGCATTGCGGCAAAAGGCGGAGGGTCCCGACTACGAGAGCACCGGCTGGCGGCATCCGCTGACCCCCTATGCGCAGCGCAAGGACAAGGGCGATATCAAGGCGTTCCCCAGGCTGGCGGCGACGCTCACGCTCGGCGCGGCCTGGCGCGAGCGCTGGGGGCTCTTCGCCGACGGCGGCAGCGCCGGCAAGGAAGGGCCGGTGGCGGCCGAGGTGGTGCGGCGCTGGCGCGACACCCGCGCGCGGTACCTGGAACGCCGCCAGGTGCGCGTGCGCGCCTTCGGCCTGCGCTGCGACAACGCCAAGGTCGAGAGCGTGGTCGACCTCCCCTTCGTCTTCCGCGCCTTTCCCGCCGAATCCACCACGGACATCAGGCTGTTCGAGGAGCACCTGGGCGACGTCGTGCGGGTCGGGGGCGAGATCGCCTGGTGGCTGCGTCTGTGCATCGTCGAGGCGCTGAACGGCGAGGGCGCGGCCAAGGAGATGCCGCGCGACCTGGAGCGCGAGCGCCAGATCGCCTTCTGGCAGGAGACCGAGCCGGCGTTCCAGGCCTATGTCGACGACCTCGCCGAGGCGCTGGCCGGAAGCGGCGACGTCGCCGCCGCGCTGAAGTCGCCCGAGCGCCAGCGCGCCCGCCTGGAATTCCAGCGGCGCCTCAAGAACACGGCGCTCGACCTCTTCGACGCGGTGACGGAGGCCGCCTTGACCACCGACGCCGCCAAGGACGTGACCGTGGCCCGCCTGAAGCTTCGCCGCGGCGCCGACAAGAGCGCCCACGGCGGCATCGAGAAACACCTGCTGGAGAGGGAACAGGCATGACCGACAAGCCGCCCCCGCCGCGCTTCGCGTGGCGCCTCGACCGGCTGGACCCGCCGGACAAGGCGCCGAAGCTGGCCAGACCGCTGTTGGCCTGGCATCGCCAGCTCACCGAGCGGACGCACGCCTCCGGGGCGAGCAAGGCGCTGCGGGCGCGGCTGAAGCGCTGCGCGACGCCGGGCGACGCGCTGTTTCTCCCGGGGTTCGGGACGCTGCTTCAGGCCCTGTACACCGATGATGCGGAACGCGCCGCCGCGCTCGCCGAGCCGGCGATCGTGGCCGGCCTGGCGCGTTTCGCGATCCTGGCCGCGCGCGTGGACCAGGACAAGGCGAACCCGCGCGCCACCCTGGCCCGGCAGATGGTGGGCCGCGACATCGAGGCGCCGATCGTCAGCGAGCTGCGCGCCCGGGCCTTGCTGACGAGCGTCGATCCGGACGAGGCGCTGACCCGCTGGCAGCGCCTGATCCCGCTGTTCGCCGACCAGGGCGTGAACCTGCCGCAGCTTGCCCAGGCCGTCGTGTGGTGGAACGAGGAGACCCGCCGTCAGCTCAGCTTCGCCTATTTCGCCGCGCTGACCACCCCGCCTCGTTACGCCGAGGCCACCGAAGAGCCCGCGGCGGCCGAGACCTGAACGCCCAAGCCCGAAACACCGCCCAGCGTGGAGCCCGTTGCCCCATGACCGATTTCGTGCAGATCCACTTCCTCACCGCCTACCCCGCGTCCTGCCTGGTGCGCGACGACACCGGCCGACCCAAGACCATGACCTTCGGCGGCGTGCCGCGCGGCCGCATCTCCTCCGCCGCGCTGAAGCGCGCGGTGCGGACATCGGACGAGTTCACCAATGCGCTTGAAGGGCGCGTGGGGACGCGCACCCAGATGCTCGGCACCCGCATCGCGCAGGCGCTCGCCGAGGAGGGCTTCGACGAAGAGACGGTCAAGGTGACCGCCCGGACGGTCGCCGAGACGTTCGGGAAGCTCAAAAGCGACAAGAACGACCATCCCACCGAGATCGAGCAGCTCGCCTTCATCGCGCCGGAGGAGGCCGACGCGGCGTTTGCGCTGGCGCGCCGGCTGGCCCGGGGCGAGATCGACAAAAAAGCGGCCGAAGCCGAGCTGAAGGGCCTGATCCAGGGCGCGGTCAAGGCGGCCGACATCGCGCTGTTCGGCCGCATGTTCGCCGACCGGCCGGAAATGCGCCTGAACGCGGCGGCGGAGGTGGCGCACCCCTTCACCGTCGACCGGGCGGACACCGAGATCGACTACTACGTCGCCGTCGACGACCTGAACGATCGGCAGGAGGACGCCGGCTCCGCCTTCATCGGCGAGCAGGGCTTCCTGACCGGGCTGTTCTACGGCTATGCGAACGTCAACAAGGACGAATTGATCAAGAATCTCGGCGGTGACCGCGACCTCGCCGACCGGGCGCTGGCGGCCTTTATCGAGGGGCTGGCCAAGGTCGCGCCGGTGGGCAAGCGCGCGCCCTTCGGCACCCGCGCGCGGGCCAGCCACCTCCGCGTCGAGCGCGGTCCCGGCAGCCCGCGCAGCCTGGCCGCGGCTTTCCTCAGCCCGGTCCAGCCCCGCGGCGGCGACGGCCAGACCCTGCTGGCCCGCGCTGTCGCGGAACTGGAAGCCACGGCCAAGGGCTTCGACAGCGTTTACGGCGACGCGCCCGAGGCCCGCTGGCTCGACGTGGCACGGGGCCAGGGCACCCTGGCGGAGGTGGTCGCCTTGAGCCAGGGCGCGCCGCGCGCCTCGGCGGAGGGCTGACTCCATGCCGGTGCTGGCCTTCCGCCTGTTCGGGCCGCTGGCCGCCTGGGGCACCGGCGAGGCCGGCGAGACCGAGCGACCCACCGCCGGGCATCCCGGCCGCAGCGCGGTGCTCGGCATCGTCGCGGCGGCGCTTGGCCTGAAGCGTACCGACGAGGACGACCAGGCGGCGCTCGCCGCCGGCTACCGTGTCGCCGTCGCCGCCCAGGGGCCGCGCCGGGTGCTGCGCGACTATCGCACCGTGCAGACCGTCGAGCCGAGCCGCGCCCAGCGCAAGACCGGCTTCGTCAGCCGCAAGCAGGCGCTGGAGACCGGGGACAAGGTGCACACCATGATCACCCGGCGGGCCTATCTGCAGGACGGCCTCTGGCGCGTCTTTCTGGCGCCGCGCGAGGGCGCGCCGCACGGCCTGGACGCGCTGGCGGCAGCGCTGCGCCGGCCGGTGTTCGAGCTGTATCTCGGCCGCCGCGACTGCCCCCTGGCGCTGCCGCCGGCGCCGGCGGTCCTGGCGGACGCGCCGCTGGCCGAACAGCTCGCGGCCTATCCGGCGCTGCCACCCTTGGCGGCCGGGCAGCGCACCCCCGACTGGTGGTGGGCGCTCCAGCATCGCATCCTGGCGACGCCGGTGACCCTGGCCTGGGAGGACGGCTTTCCGGGCGCGCCGAGCCCCGAGACTCCCGGCACGCGCTGGCGCGAGGTCTCGGACGAGCCGCTGTCCCGCGGCCTGCGCCGCTTCGGCCAGCGCATCGAGTTCAGCACCCGCATCGCGCCCGCGGACCGCGACGGGCGGGAGGCCGCCACGCCATGACCTACCTGATCCGGGCCCGCCTGCGCGCGGACGCCGCCGGCTCCGACGGCGCGCTGATCAAGCTGCTCAGCGAACTCGGCGCGACGCCGGGCAAGCTGCACGACCTCGTCTGGACGCTGTTCGGCGACAGCGCCGAGCGCGACCGGGATTTCGTCTTCCGGGTCGACCAGGAGGGCGGGCGGCCGACCGTGATGGCCTACGCGCCGCGCCGCCCGCACGCCAAGGCCGAGTCCCTGTGGCGCGTCGACGCCAAGCCCTTCCAGCCGCGGCTCTACCCCGGCGATCGGGTGCGCTTCAAGCTGCGGGCGAACCCGGTGAAGCAGCGCGACGGCCAGCGCATCGACGCCGTCTACGACACCTTCAACCGCGAGCGCATTGCCGCCGAGGCCGCCGGCGGCCGGGTGCCCGACCGGCTGGAAGTCGCCCAGCGGGTCGGCGCCGACTGGCTGGGCCGCCGGGCCGAGCGGCTCGGGCTCCGCCTTGCCGCCGAGACGATCCAGGCCGAGTCCTACACCACCGAGCGGGTCTTCCCCGGCGATCGTCGGCGGCCCTTCACGCTCGGCATTCTGGATCTGACGGGCGAGGCCGAGGTGACCGACCCCCAGGCCGTCGCCACGGCGCTGCCCCAGGGTGTGGGCAAGGCGCGCGCCTATGGCTGCGGCATGATGCTGATCGCCCGCGCTCCGGCATCGGGCGCGGCGGTCCCGGCGCCATGAGCGACGACGACGAGGTCGGCTTCACCGAGGGACCCGGCCTGGCCCCGGCGCGGCCGATCGCGATCAAGGATCGGCTGTCCTTTGCCACGGTGCGGCGGTGCCGCCTCGACGTGCTTGACGGCGCCTTTGTCGCCGTGGGCGAGGACGAGGTTCGCCGCCAGATCCCGATCGGCAACATCACCACGATTTTCCTGGAGCCAGGCACCCGCATCACCCACGAGGCGGTCAAGCTCGCCGGCCGGACGGGCACGCTGCTGATCTGGTCCGGAGAGGGCGGGGTGCGCTTCTACGCCGCGGGTCAGCCCGGCGGCGCCCGCGCCGAGCGTCTGCTGCACCAGGCGCGCCTGGCCCTGGACGAGGGGCTGCGCCTGAAGGTGGTGCGCAAAATGTATGCCCTGCGCTTCGACGAGGAGCCGCCGGCGCGGCGCGGCATCGACCAGCTTCGGGGCCTGGAGGCGGCGCGCGTCAAGCGCCTGTACCAGCAGCTTGCCCAGGAGGCGGGCGTGAAGTGGACCCGTCGGAGGTACGATCCCAAGACGGGCAAGGCCGGCGACCTGCCCAACCTGTGCCTGAGCGCCGCGACCGCCTCGCTCTACGGGCTGTGCGAGGCGGCGATCCTGGCGGCGGGCTACGCGCCGGCGATCGGCTTCCTGCACACCGGCAAGCCGCGCTCCTTCGTCTTCGACATCGCCGACATCGTGAAGTTCGAGACCGTCGTGCCGGCGGCGTTCAAGGTCGCCGCGCGCAACCCGGCCGACCCGGAGCGCGAGACCCGGCTGGCCTGCCGCGACATCTTC
>CAZLNO010000137.1:0-8596 GCA_964561005.1 uncultured Rhodovibrionaceae bacterium
GGAACCAGATATGCGCCACCGGGCTGGCCAGCTCGATGTGGCCCATGCGCTCGCGCCGCACTTTGGCCAGGGTGACCTCGGTGCCGCATTTCTCACAGATGATGCCGCGATACTTCATGCGCTTGTACTTGCCGCACAAGCACTCGTAGTCCTTCACCGGACCGAAGATGCGGGCACAGAAAAGCCCATCCCGCTCGGGCTTGAACGTGCGGTAGTTGATGGTCTCCGGCTTCTTGATCTCGCCGTACGACCAGGACCGTATCCGCTCGGGGCTCGCGATCGAGATCTTCAGTTCGTCGAAGCTTTGCGGACCGCTCGTCTGGCCGAAGATGTTCATCAACTCATTCATGGAGGTACTCCCGCTGCCGCGCTGCCGCGCCATGTCTCTTCAAGCGGTACGGGCGGCCGGACGCGGATCATTGCCGCGCCCGACCGCCGAATCGTCGTGTCAAAGGGCCTCAGGGCTCGCTCTGCTTCATTTCGACGTTCAGGCCGAGCGACTTCAGCTCCTTCATCAGGACGTTGAACGACTCCGGAATTCCGGCCTCGAAGTTGTCGTCGCCCTTGACGATGGCCTCGTAGACCTTGGTCCGGCCGGAAACGTCGTCGGACTTCACCGTCAGCATCTCTTGCAGGGTGTAGGCGGCGCCGTAGGCCTCGAGCGCCCAGACCTCCATCTCGCCGAAACGCTGGCCGCCGAACTGCGCCTTGCCGCCCAGCGGCTGCTGCGTGACCAGGCTGTAGGGACCGATGGAGCGGGCGTGGATCTTGTCGTCCACCAGGTGGTGCAGCTTCAGCATGTAGATGTAGCCCACGGTCACCGGCCGCGCGAAGGGCTCGCCGGTGCGGCCGTCGATCAGCGTCACCTGGCCGGAGCGGTCGAGCCCCGCGGCTTCCAGCATGCGCACGATCTCGTCCTCGCGGGCGCCGTCGAACACCGGCGTGGCGATCGGAACGCCGCCCCGCAGATTGCCGGCCAGTTCGACAAGCTGATCATCACCCAGCGCCTCGATCTGGTTCTTGTAGACCTCCTCGCCGTAGATTTCCTTCAGCTTCCCGCGCAGCTTGCCGGTGTCGGTCTGTTCGTGGCGCACCTCTTCGAGCATCGCCCCGATCTGCCGGCCCAGGCCCGCGCAGGCCCAGCCGAGGTGGGTCTCCAGGATCTGGCCGACGTTCATGCGGCTGGGCACGCCGAGCGGGTTCAGCACGATGTCGACCGGCGTTCCCTCCTCGGTGTGCGGCATGTCCTCGATCGGCACGATCTTGGAGATCACGCCCTTGTTGCCGTGGCGTCCGGCCATCTTGTCGCCCGGCTGCATCTTGCGCTTCACCGCGACGAAGACCTTGACCATCTTCATCACGCCCGGCGGCAGCTCGTCGCCGCGCTGCAGCTTGTCGACCTTGTTCTCGAAGCGCTTCTGCAACGCGTCGATGGCGTCGTCGAACTGTTTGTTGAGCCCCTCGACGTCGCCCTGGACCGCGTCGTCCTTCACGGCGATCTGGCGCCACTGCCCCGGGGTGTACTGCGACAGCAGCTCCTCGGTGACCGTGACGTCGGTCTTCATGCCCTTGGGGCCGGCGGAGACCGTCTGGTCCAGCAGCAGATCCTTCAGGCGCCCATAGAAGCTGCGCTCCAGGATGCTCTTCTCGTCGTCGCGGTCCTTGGCCAGGCGCTCGATCTCGGCGCGCTCGATGGCCAGGGCGCGCTCGTCCTTCTCCACGCCGCGGCGGGAGAACACGCGCACCTCCACCACCGTGCCGGTCACGCCGGGCGGCACCCGCAGCGAGGTGTCGCGCACGTCCGAAGCCTTCTCGCCGAAGATCGCCCGCAGCAGCTTCTCCTCCGGGGTCATCGGGCTCTCGCCCTTGGGCGTCACCTTGCCGACCAGGATATCGCCGGCATTGATCTCGGCCCCGATATAGACGATGCCGGCCTCGTCGAGGTTGCGCAGGGCATCCTCGCCGACGTTGGGGATGTCGCGGGTGATCTCCTCCTGGCCCAGCTTGGTGTCGCGCGCCATCACCTCGAACTCCTCGATGTGGATCGAGGTAAAGACGTCGTCGCGCACGACCCGCTCGGAGATCAGGATCGAGTCCTCGAAGTTGTAGCCCATCCAGGGCATGAAGGCGCAGAGCACGTTCCGGCCCAGCGCCAGCTCGCCCATGTCGGTGGACGGGCCGTCGGCCACGATGTCGCCGCGCTCCACCATGTCGCCCACGCGCACCAGGGGGCGCTGGGTGATCGAGGTGTTCTGGTTGGACCGCTGGAACTTGCGCAGGTTGTAGATGTCGACCGCCTGCTCCCCGCTGCTCAGCTCGTCGGTCACGCGGATGACGATGCGGGTCGCGTCCACCTGGTCGACCACGCCGCCGCGCCGGGCGCTGATCGCGACGCCGCTGTCGCGCGCCACGATATCCTCGATGCCGGTGCCCACCAGCGGCGCCTCCGACTGCACCAGCGGCACCGCCTGGCGTTGCATGTTCGAGCCCATGAGCGCGCGGTTGGCGTCGTCGTTCTCCAGGAAGGGGATCAGGGCCGCCGCCACCGACACGATCTGCTTCGGCGAGACGTCGATGTACTCGATCTCCCCCGGCCGGGCCAGAAGGTACTCGCCGCCGCGCCGGCAGGAGATCAGGTCCGAGGTCAGGCGGTTGTTGGCGTCGATCTCGGCGTTGGCCTGGGCGATGGTGTACTTGCCCTCCTCCATGGCCGAGAGATAGACGACCTCGTCGGTGACCTGGCCGTCCTTCACCACCCGGTATGGGCTTTCAATGAAGCCGTAGGGGTTCACGCGGGCATAGGTCGCCAGCGAGTTGATCAGGCCGATGTTCGGCCCCTCCGGCGTCTCGATCGGGCAGATGCGGCCGTAGTGCGTGGGGTGCACGTCGCGCACCTCGAAGCCCGCGCGCTCTCGCGTGAGCCCGCCCGGACCCAGCGCCGAGACGCGCCGCTTGTGGGTGATCTCCGACAGCGCGTTGGTCTGGTCCATGAACTGCGAGAGCTGCGAGGAGCCGAAGAACTCGCGCACCGCCGCCGCCGCCGGCTTGGCGTTGATCAGGTCGTGCGGCATGACGGAATCGATCTCCACCGAACTCATGCGCTCGCGGATCGCCCGCTCCATGCGCAGCAGCCCGACCCGGTACTGGTTCTCCAGCAATTCCCCGACCGAGCGCACCCGGCGGTTGCCGAGGTGGTCGATGTCGTCGATCTCGCCGCGGCCGTCCTTCAGCTCGCAGAGCAGGCGGACGATCTCCAGGATGTCTTCCTTGCGCAGCGTGCGCAGACTGTCTTCCGTCTCGAAGCCCAGGCGCGCGTTCATCTTCACCCGGCCGACCGAGGACAGATCGTACCGCTCCGGGTCGAAGAACAGGCTGTTGAACATCTGCTCCGCGGATTCGAGCGTCGGCGGCTCGCCCGGACGCATGACGCGGTAGATGTCGATCAGCGCATCCTCACGGGAGGTGTTCTTGTCCGTCATCAGGGTGTTGCGCAGGTAGCCGCCGACCGTCACGTGATCGATGGCCAGGGTCGGGATCTCCTGGATGCCGGCCTCCTCCAGGCGCTCGATGATGCCCTCGGACAGCTCGTCGCCGGCTTCGACGTAGATCTCGCCGGTCTCCTCGTTGATCAAGTCCGCGGCCACGTAGCGTCCCGCGAGGGTCTCGCTTGGCACCACGTGCTCTTCCAGACCCTCCTGCTCGACGAACTTGCGGGCCATGCGGGGCGTGATCTTCGTCCCGACCTCGGCCAGCACCTTCCCGGTCTTGGCGTCGATCAGGTCGTGGTCGAGCTTCACCCCCCGCATGGCCTTGGGGTCGAAGCGGGTCCGCCAGCCCTGCTTGTCGCGGGCGAAGGTCACCCGGTCGTAAAAGTAGCCGAGGATCTCCTCGGCGCTCATGCCCTCGGCCTCATAGGGCTCCAGGTCCTTGCCGTGCTCCCGCCGCTCCGCGCGCAGCTTGGCCGTCTCGGCCCTGTCAAGCGCCATCAGCAGCGTGGTGGCGGGCAGCTTGCGGCGCCGGTCGATGCGCACGTGCACGATGTCCTTGGCGTCGAACTCGAAGTCCAGCCAGGACCCGCGGTAGGGGATCACCCGCGCGGCGAAGAGGTACTTGCCGGAGGAGTGCGTCTTGCCGCGGTCGTGGTCGAAGAAGACGCCCGGCGAGCGGTGCATCTGCGAGACGATGACACGCTCGGTGCCGTTGATGATGAAGGTGCCATGGGCCGTCATCAGGGGCATGTCGCCCATGTAGACGTCCTGCTCCTTGATGTCGCGAATGGACTTGGAGCCGGTGTCCTCGTCGACGTCCCAGACCACCAGGCGCAGCGTGACCTTCAGCGGCGCCGCGTAGGTCATGCCACGCTGCTCGCACTCCTCCACGTCGTACTTCGGTTCCTCCAGCTCATAGCGAATGAACTGGAGCTCCGCCCGGTCAGAGAAGTCGCGGATCGGGAACACGGACTTGAACACTTCCTGCAGCCCGATACTGCGGCGCTCCGCCACGGGCACGTCCTTCTGCAGGAAGGCGTCGTAGGAATTCTTCAGAACCTCGATCAGGTTGGGCAATTGAGCAATTTCGGGGATACGTCCGAATGTCTTGCGGATCCGCTTACGACCGGTCAACGACTGCGCCATCTCTCATCCTCGTTTGCTCGTCCTGCCGCCGGCGACCGTGCCGCGGTCCCCCGGCAAAACCGTTTTCTGCCTTGCGCCGCCCGCGAATGCGCGGTTACATCGAACTGCGGGCGGCGACATCCGCAGCCTGTCCGTCTGATCGCCACGCGCTCAGGCTCGCGGGCGCGCCCGCCGGATCACCGTCGTGCTGGCGCGATTGTCGGGGATGGCGGGTCGGCGGGCGAACCCGTCCCTAACGCGCACAAAGCCGGCACGGCGCGCAACCGCCTGGCCGCGCGCCGTCCGGTCCCATGGTCTTTCGAGGCTCGCGCCGTTACTTGATTTCGACAGAGGCACCGGCCTCCTCGAGCTTCTTCTTCAGCTCCTCGGCTTCGTCCTTGGAAGCGCCTTCCTTCACGGGCTTCGGCAGCTCCTCGACCAACGCCTTCGCCTCCTTCAGGCCAAGGCCGGTGATGCCGCGCACTTCCTTGATGACGTTGATCTTCTTGTCGCCGGCGGCGGTGAGCACGACATCGAACTCGGTCTGCTCCTCCTTCGCCTCGGCGGCCTCGGCGGGCGCCGCCCCAGCCACGGCCACGGGCGCCGCCGCGGAGACGCCCCAGTGCTCCTCCAGCTTCTTCGACAGCTCCGCCGCCTCGATCACGGTGAGCTGCGACAGCTCTTCCACTAACTTGTCCAGATCGGCCATCTTTTCAATACTCCGTCAGGCTTGAACGTGTTGTCCTCGATTTCGGCCGCCTTACGCGGCTTCACCCTGGTCCTTGTCGGCGTAAGCCTTCAGCACGCGCGCCAGTTGACCCGCCGGGGCCTGCAGCACCGATGCCACGCGCTGTGCCGGCGTCTGCAGCAGGCCGACCAGCGTGGCGCGGGATTCGTCGAGCGACGGCATCTTGGCCACGGCGTCGACGCCTTCCGCGTCGAGCACCTGGCCGCCGAGCGCGCCGCCGACGATGGTGAGCTTGTCGTTCTTCTTCGCGAAGTCGACAGCCACCTTGGCCGCCGCCACGGGATCCTCCGACCACGACAGCGCCGTCGGGCCCTCCAGCAGCGGCGACACGCCCTCGAACTGCGTGCCTTCCAGGGCAAGCCGTGCCAGGCGGTTCTTCGCCACCTTGTAGCGGGCTCCCGCCTCCCGCATGCGCCGCCGCAGATCGCTCGCCTGCGCCACGGTCAACCCGCTCTGCCGGGTGACCACCAGCAGGGTCACGTTCTGGAACGTCTCATGCAGGTCGGAGACCAGCTCGCGCTTTTCTGCACGGTCCACGGATATGTCTCCGTTCCCTTGCCTTTCGACCGCGTCCCCTTGGAGCCGCGATCGGGTTTGCACGAGGACATCGGGACGACAGCCGTCCCGGATGTCCGGCTCGCCTGTCCCGGAAGCTCAAGCCTGCGAGTATGGCCGGCCCGTCAGGGGCCGGCGTCTCGATCGCCGCGACTCTGCTTCCTGTCTATGCAGGCCCGTGGCCGGCTTAAGGGCCCACGCGTCGCGCGCGCCCACCTGCAGTCTCGGACAGGTTGCGGAGGCCGGCCGAAGCCGACCCCCCCGTCACCATCGCAATCCGCTTTGTTAACGCAGCGATGGTCACATCTTCAAGAGGCGATTCGCGCGCTTCTCGAATTCTTCCTGCGCCCGCCTATCCCTGAGGCTGGCTGAGGCTGGACACGTCCAGCCGCAAGCCGGGACCCATGGTCGAACTGAGCGCGACCTTCTTGATGTAGGTTCCCTTGGCGCCGCTGGGCTTGTTGCGGTTGATCGCGTCGACGAAAGCGCGAACATTCTCGGCGAGCTGCGCGTCGTCGAAGCTGCGCTTGCCGACGCCGGCGTGGACGTTGCCATTGCGCTCCGCGCGGAACTGTACCTGGCCGCCCTTGGCCGCCTTGATCGCCTCCTCCAGGTCGTTGGTGACCGTGCCCAGCTTCGGGTTCGGCATCAGACCGCGCGGCCCCAGGATTTTACCCAGACGGCCGACGATCGGCATCATGTCCGGCGTGGCGATGGCGCGGTCGAAGTCGATCTGCCCCTGCTGAATCTGTTCCGCAAGGTCCTCCGCGCCCACGACGTCGGCGCCGGCCGCCTTTGCCTGCTCAGCCTTGTCGCCGCGGGCGAACACGGCTACGCGCACCGTCTTGCCGGTGCCGTGCGGCAGCGTGGTCGCACCGCGCAGCGTCTGGTCGGCATGGCGCGGGTCGATGCCCAGGCTCATGGAAATCTCGAAAGTCTCGTCGAACTTGGCGAAGGACCGGGCCTTGATCTCCTTGATCGCCTCCTCAATGGGATAATGCCGACTGCGATCCAGGTCCTTGTAGGCGTCCTTGATGTGCTTGCCGCGACGCGCCATCGTTCTAGTCCTCCACCACGTCGATGCCCATCGAGCTCGCCGAGCCCTTGATCGACTCCATCGCGGTCTCGATATCGTAGCAGTTCAGGTCCTTCATCTTCGCCTCGGCGATTTCGCGGACCTGGCTCAGCGTCACCTTGCCGACCTTCTCGCGCCCGGCCAGCTTGGCGCCGCTCTTGATGCCGGCGGCGCGCTTCAAAAAGAAGGCAGCGGGCGCGGTCTTGGTCTCGAAGGTGAAGGACTTGTCCGAAAACGCCGTGATGATCACCGGCGTCGGCGTGCCCGGCTCGATCTCCTGCGTGGCGGCGTTGAAGGCCTTGCAGAACTCCATGATGTTGAGCCCGCGCTGACCCAGCGCGGGACCCACCGGCGGCGAGGGATTGGCCTTGCCCGCCGGGATCTCCAGTTTGATCCGGCCAACGATCTTCTTTGCCATTCTCGAACCCTTTCCTGCGTTGCTTCAGGGCTGCGCGGTGCGGCGATGGCGGCGCCTCCCGCGCGAAAAGCCGACCGGCACGCTGTGCGGCGGCCGACGAGCACTTGTCTCAGGACTGCTTCTCGACCTGATTGTATTCCAGTTCCACCGGCGTCGATCGTCCGAAGATCGACACGGCGACCTTCACCCGCGCGCGCTCCTGGTCGACCTCCTCGACGGTGCCGGAGAACGAGGTGAACGGTCCGTCGACGACGCGCACCAGCTCGCCCACCTCGAAGGAGACGGCGGGCTTCGGCCGCTCCACGCCTTCCTGCACCTGCTGCAGGATGCGCTCAGCCTCGGCCTCGGCGATCGGCTGCGGCTTGCCGCGCCCGCCCAGGAAACCGGTTACCTTGGGGGTGTTCTTGACCAGGTGCCAGGACTCGTCGGTGAGCTTCATCTTGACCAGCACATAGCCCGGAAAGAACTTCCGCTCCGAGCTGACCCGCTGGCCGCGGCGCATCTCCACGACCTCCTCGGTGGGCACCAGGACCTCCTCGAACAGGTGTTCCAGGCCCTTCTGCCGCGCCTGCTCCTTGATCGAGTCGGCGACCTTCTTCTCGAACCCGGAGTAGGCGTGGATGACGTACCAGCGCGCCTCGGTGCGCGAGGGAAATGGTGCGTGTTCGGCCATCAGTGTCACCCTCCCAACCCCAGCACGACGCGGACCGCCACCGACAGGATCTGGTCGACGACGAAAAAGAACGTCGCAGCCAGGAACACGAACACGAACACCATGCCCGTGGTGATCAGGGTCTCCTTCCGCGTGGGCCAGGTGACCTTGCGAACCTCCTGGCGAACCTCGCGGACGAACTGCCCCGGGTTGAATTTGCTGGCCATTCCTGTTTCCCGCTCCCGCGGCTGCTCGGCGCCGTCGCGCCGCGCCCGGTGATCGCGCGTGCCGGTCAAACACCTGCGCGGGCGTACCGCGATCGCGCACGGTACGCCCGCCAGTCGCTTTGTCGCTTCAGCTCCGGGCCTTCGGCTCGCGGCGGTCAGTGGCAGGGGTGGAGGGACTCGAACCCCCAGCCCTCGGTTTTGGAGACCGATGCTCTGCCAGTTGAGCTACACCCCTAGAACGCCGCAACCTCCGCCCGACACGAGGGCTCCTGCTACTCGATGATCTTGGAGACGACGCCGGCGCCGAC
>CAZLNO010000138.1:0-7066 GCA_964561005.1 uncultured Rhodovibrionaceae bacterium
GTGCCAGTGATGTGCGCCATACCGGTGATGAAGGACTCCAACCAGTCCCCTCCCCTTTGGGGGAGGGCCAGGGAGGGGGACACGGCAAGACCGCGTCACGAACCGCCGGCCAAGGGGTCCGTTCGCTGATGCGCGTCGTCGGGCTCGATCCAGGACTGCGCCGCACCGGCTGGGGGGTGATCGAGGCCGAGGGCGCGCGCCTGGTCCATGTCGCCAACGGCACGGTGGAGACCGACGACGGCCTGTCCACGGCCGAGCGCCTGGTGCAGCTTCACGAGGGGCTGCAGGCGATGCTCGCCGCCTACAAGCCCGACGCGGCGGCGGTCGAGGAGTCGCTGGTGAACAAGAACGCCAAGTCGACGCTGAAGCTGGGGGTGGCGCGCGGCGTGGTGCTGCTGGTGCCGGCGCTGCGTGGCCTGCCGGTGGCGCAGTACCTGCCGATGATCGTCAAGAAGGCCGTGGTCGGCACCGGCCACGCCGCCAAGGAGCAGGTGGGCATGATGGTCGAGCGGCTGCTGCCCGGCGTGTCCATCGCCACGGCCGACTCGGCGGACGCGCTGGCGGTGGCGATCTGCCACGCGCACCACGCCGCCACGGGCAACCGCTGGCGGGCCCTGGCGGACAGCGGCAACGGGGAGCGGCGCTCGTGATCGGCAAGCTGCGCGGCATCGTGGATTCGCTGGACGCCGACGGCCTGGTCCTGGACGTCCACGGCGTCGGCTACCTCGTCTATGCCTCGACGCGCACGCTGAACGCGCTGGGCGGACCGGGCGAGGCCGCCAGCCTGCTGATCGAGACCCACGTGCGCGAGGACCACATCCACCTCTACGGCTTCGCCGACAAGGCCGAGCGCGACTGGTTCCGCCTGCTGGGCACGGTGCAGGGCGTGGGCGTCCGCCATGCTCTCGCCATCCTTTCCGTGCTTCCTCCCAATGACTTGGCGCAGGCGATCGCGGCGCAGGACAAGGCGGCTGTCGCGCGCGCCAACGGCGTGGGGCCAAAGCTGGCGGGCCGCATCGTGACGGAGCTGAAGGACAAGGCGGGGAGCATCGCCCTCGGCCCCGCGGCGCAGGCGGCGACACCCGGCGACACCATGGGCGCGGTGGCCGGGGGCAACGGCAACGGCGCTGGCCAGGTCAGCGAGGACGCGGTCTCGGCGCTGACCAACCTGGGCTACCGCCGCGGCGAGGCCTTCGGCGCGGTGGCGGCGGTGGCGCGGCGGCTCGGCGCGGACGCGCCGCTGGAGACGCTGATCACGGAAGGGCTCAAGGAGCTGTCGCAATGAGCGACGAGGCACGCGTGGTCCAGGCGGAATACGGCGAGGAAGACCTCGCCGAGGCGCAGCTTCGCCCGCAGAGCCTCGACGCCTTCACCGGCCAGGCGCAGCTCCGCGCCAACCTCTCGGTGTTCATCCAGGCCGCGCGCAGCCGCGAGGAGGCGCTGGACCACGTGCTGTTCTTCGGCCCGCCGGGGCTGGGCAAGACGACGCTGGCGCAGATCGTCGCGCGCGAGCTGGGCGTGGGCTTCCGCCACACCTCCGGCCCGGTGATCGCGCGCCCCGGCGACCTGGCGGCCATCCTGACCAACCTGCAGCCGCGCGACGTGCTGTTCATCGACGAGATCCACCGCCTCAGCCCGCAGGTCGAGGAGGTGCTCTATCCGGCGATGGAGGACTTCCAGCTCGACCTCATCATCGGCGAGGGGCCGGCGGCGCGCTCGGTGCGCATCGACCTGCCGCCCTTCACCCTGGTCGGCGCGACCACGCGCTCGGGCCTGATCACCACGCCGCTGCGCGAGCGCTTCGGCATCCCGCTGCGCCTGGAGTTCTACACCCCGGAGGAGCTGGAGCGCATCATCCGCCGGGGCGCGGGCGTGCTGGGCGTGGAGATGACCGCCGACGGCGCGCGGGAGGTGGCGCGCCGGGCGCGCGGCACGCCGCGCGTGGCCGGGCGGCTGCTGCGCCGGGTGCGCGACTTCGCCGCCGTCGCCGAGGCCGGCCGCATCGACGCGGAGGTGGCCGACGCGGCGCTGACCCGCCTGGACGTGGACGGGCGCGGGCTGGACGCCATGGACCGCCGCTACCTGCGGCGCATCGCCGAGGACTACGGCGGCGGGCCGGTCGGCGTGGAAACCCTGGCCGCGGCGCTGTCGGAGCAGCGCGACGTGCTGGAGGAGGTGATCGAGCCCTACCTGATCCAGCAGGGCCTGCTCCAGCGCACCCCGCGCGGGCGCATGCTGACCGGCAGCGGCTTCGGCTATCTGGGCCTGAAGCCGCCGGCGCATGTCGCGGCGCAGTTCGACCTTCTGGCCGAGGCCGACGAGGCGACGCCCGACCCCGAAGGATCGCCGCGATGACCCGCGCCGACGCCCCTGCCCCGCCCGCCGAGGACGCCGTGCCGCTGTCCGGGCGCGTCGAGGAGGGCCGGCACCGGCTGTGGCTGCGGGTGTACTACGAGGACACCGACGCCGCCGGCATCGTCTACTACGCCAACTACCTGCGCTATGCCGAGCGGGCGCGCACCGAGATGCTGCGGCTGATCGGCGTGTCGCAGTTCGCCTTGCACGGCGAGGCCGGCCTGGCCTTCGCGGTGAAGGACTGCACGGTCGACTACCGGCGGCCGGCGCGCCTGGACGACCTGCTGGAGGTGCGCTCCTGGCTGTCGAGCCTGACCCGCGCGCAGCTCACCGCCGAGCAGCACGTCCTGAACGCCGAGGACGGCGGCCTGCACGCGGTGCTGCGCGTGCGCGTGGCCTGCCTCGACGCCCAGGGGCGGGTCGCCCGGATTCCGCCGCCGATCGCCGCGGCGCTGAAACCCTACTGTCAATCGGGGGAGTGAACCAAGCCGATGGAGAGCAACGGCGTCGACGCAACCGGCCTGGGCGGACTCGCGGCCCAGGACCTGACGATCTGGGGCCTGTTCCTGGAGGCCGACATCGTCGTCAAGGCGGTGATCGTGCTGCTGATCCTGGCCTCGGTGTGGAGCTGGGCCATCATCTTCGACAAGGTGCTGCTGCTGCGCCGGCTGCGCCGGCGGGCCGAGGCCTTCGAGGAGCAGTTCTGGTCCGGCGGCACGCTGGACGACCTCTACGACCGCCTGTCCAGTCACCCCAGCGACCCCATGGCCTCGATCTTCGTCGCGGCGATGCGGGAGTGGCGGCGCTTCGTGGCCAAGGGCCACGACCTGAAGAACGCCGCGGTCTCCAGTCTGCAGCAGCGCATGGAGCGGGCCATGGACATCACCCTGGGCCGCGAGCTGGCGCAGGTGGAAAAGCGCATGATCTTCCTGGCCTCGGTGGGCTCGGCCGCGCCCTTCGTCGGGCTGTTCGGCACGGTGTGGGGAATCATGAACTCCTTCACCTCGATCGCCGCCTCGAAGAATACCTCGCTGGCCGTGGTCGCGCCGGGCATCGCCGAGGCGCTGTTCGCCACCGCCCTGGGCCTGGTGGCCGCGATCCCGGCGGTGATCGCCTACAACAAGCTGACCACCGACATTACCCGCTACGCCGACCGCCTGGAGGCCTTCGCCGGGGAGTTCTCGGCGATCCTCTCGCGCCAGCTCGAAGAGGCCCGCTGAGCCATGGCGGGCGGCATCGTCAACGGCAACGGGGCGGGCAACGGCGGCGGCCTCGGGGCGCGGCGGCGCCGGCGGCGGACGCACACGCCGATGAGCCAGATCAACGTGACGCCCTTCGTGGACGTCATGCTGGTGCTGCTGATCGTGTTCATGGTCACCGCGCCGCTGCTCACCGTCGGCGTGCCGGTGGACCTGCCCAAGAGCCAGGCGCAGTCGATCAACGAGCCGGTGGAGCCGCTGGTCGTCTCGGTGGACGCGGAGGGGCGGATCTACCTGCAGGAGAGCGAGATCACCCTGGCCGAGCTGGTGCCCAAGCTGCGCGCCATCACCGAGCGCAAGCCCGACACCCGCATCTACGTGCGCGGCGACCAGGCCATCGCCTATGGCGAGGTGATGCGGGTCATGGGCCGCATCAACGGCGCCGGCTTCACCAAGGTGGCGTTGGTCACCGAGCAGGACCTGGAGGACGGACGCTAGGCGATGCCGACCGGCGTGGCCATTTCCCTGGCGCTGCACCTCGCGGTGATTGCCGCGATCTGGATCGGCGTGCCCGAGTTCGGCCGGCCGATGGCGCCCAGCGACCCCATCCCCGTCGAGGTGATCAGCGAGGCCGAGCTGGCCGCGCGCACGGGCGAGCCCAAGACGACGGCCCCCGAGCCCGAACGCGAACCCGAACCCGAACCGGCACCAGCGCCCGAGCCCGCCGAGCCGGAAGCCGAGGCCGGCGACGTGCCGCCGCCCCCGCCCGCCCCGGAAGTCGCCGAGGCCCCGCCGGCGCCGCAGCCGCCGGAGGCCGAGCCGCCCGCGCCGCCGCTGCCGACTCCGCCGCGGCCGCCGGCCAAGCCGGTCTCGAAGCCGGAGCCGGACCCCGAACCGCAACCCGAGCCCGAGCCCGAGCCCGAGCCGGAACGCGCGGAGGCCAGCGAGGACGCGCCGGACCTCTCCGCGCCGCGACCCCCGCAAAAGCCGCGGGTCCAGCTCGCCGACAAGCCCGAGGAGCGGGAGGAGCCGCGCGAGGACCGCCTGACCTCGATCCTCAAGAACGTAGCGAAGCTCGAACCGGCGGCGGAGGACGACAGGAAAGAGGAAGAGCGCGAGGAGGAATCCGAAGAAGCCGAAGAGGCCGAGCCGCGCCCGCAACAGGCGGAGAAGGAGAAGAAGGACGAGGCGATCGGCGATCGGCTCACGGCCGGCGAGCGCGAGGCGATCAAGCGTCAGATCAGCGACAGGTGGAACGTGCCCGCCGGCGCCCGCGACGCCGAGAACCTGGTCATCAAGATCAAGGTCCGCCTGACCCGGGACGGCTCGGTCCGCCATACGGAAATCCTGAGCACCGAGCGGATGAGCGACTCCTTCTACCGCGCCGCCGCCGAAAGCGCCCTGCGCGCCGTGCGCATGGCCTCGCCGCTACAGGGCCTGCCGCCGGAGAAGTACGAGAACTGGCGCGAGATCGACCTGACCTTCAATCCCAGGGAGATGTTCTGAACGACGCCCTGACGCGCCCGGCCGGGCGCGCCCCCCTCCCTGTCCCTCCCCCAATGGGGAGGGGACGCTGTCTTGAACATCCCCGTCCACTCAGACCCGGTCCCTTCCCCCTTGGGGGAAGGCTAGGATGGGGGACGCGCCCGGCAGGGCGCGTCAGGGCGCCAACGTCCACGACCTCAGCCCTCGTCGTCGGGGCGGACGCTGTCCAGGATCTCGCACAACCGGTTGACCCGCGGGCTGCGCTGGCGGTGGATGCCCGGCGTGTCGTTGCTCAGCACCCACTGCCGCGCCTCGACAAGCTCGGCGACGGTTGCCTTGGTGGCGATGATCTCGGCGATCCGGGTGTCGTCGAGCTGGCCGGCGATGGTGAGGACGTCGCTTCGCGTCACGGGGCGGTTGCGCGCCATCGGCGTCTCCTGAGCTGACAGATGGTTGGACAGGATTTAAGCGGAGCGGCGGGGGAAAGCAAACCCTGCGTGATCAGCCCCGCTCGACCGGCATGCCCTCGGGCGATTCGCTGCCGCGGACATACTTGAACACGCCCTCGCCCCGGCCAAGCAACTCGCCGTCGGCATTGCGCACCTCGCAGTCGGCGAAGAACACACTGCGGCCGCCGCCGACCACCCGGCCCGCGGCCGTCAGGCGGTCGCCGGCGCGGGCCGGGGCCAGGAACTGCGTCGTGAGCTGCAGCGTCAGCGCACGGCGCACGTGGCCCGGCACGGCGCAATGGCAGCCGGCGTAACCGGCGGCGGAGTCGATCAGCGTCGTCAGCACCCCGCCGTGCATGAAGCCGCTGCGGTTGAGATGGCGCTCGGTGATCGCCAACACCATCTCGGCCTCGCCTTCCTCCCAGCGGGTCAGGCGATAGCCGATCAGGTCGGCGAAGCCGTGCGCCGGGGCCAGGGGGTCGGGCTGCTCGCGAACCTCGGTCATGGCGCGGGATGCTGGCGCAGCGCGGCGGGGATGTCCAGCGGTGCTTGACTCGCTGTCGGCGGCGATATAGAACAAATAAAGAACATCGCTTCCCGGAGAGATCAGGCTACCATGACGACGGGGCAAGAACAAACCAAGAGCGACACGATGGACCTGGACGCGCTGCGCCGGCGCATCCGCGCGCTGGAGGTCGGGGAGAGCGACGGGGCGCGGGGCGTGCTGCCGCTGGGCGCGCCGGTGCTGGACGACGCCCTGCCCGGCGGCGGGCTGGCGCGGGCGGCGCTGCACGAGGTCGGGCCGGCGCGCACGGAGTGGGACGACGGCCCGGCGGCGGGGTTCTGCGCCGCCGTGCTGGGCCGCCTGCTGCGCGCGGCGGCGGGGCCGGCGCTCTGGATCGCCCGGCGGCAGGACCTCCACGCGCCAGGACTGGCGGCCTTCGGGGTCGATCCGGACCGCCTGCTGCTGGCCCGCGCCGAGGACGCCGCGGCCGCGCTCTGGGCGCTGGAGGAGGCGTTGCGCTGCCCGGCGCTGGCCGGGGCCGTGGCCGAGGTGGCGGCCTTCGACCGCGTGGCCGCGCGGCGGCTGCAGCTCGCGGCCGAGGCCGGCGGCGTGACCGGCCTGCTGCTGCTGCGCCGCCGGCTGCCCCCGCGCGGTCGGCAGGAGCCCAGCGCCGCCGCCACGCGCTGGCAGGTCGGCGCCCTGCCCGGCGCGCCCGGCCCCGTGCGCGGCCTGCCCGGCCATCCGCGTTGGCGCCTCGACCTGCTGCGCTGCCGCGGCGGCCATCCGGCGAGCTTCGAGGTGGAGTGGAACGATGCGACGGGTGATTTCGCTCTGGCTGCCCCGCTTCGCGACGGAGCGGCGGCAGCGCGGGACTGGCAACGCACGGGGTGAGGCGTCCAAGGGGGCGGACGCCGCGCCTGGCACGCTCATGCTTCGACAGGCTCAGCATGAGGGGAAACCGAAAACGCCAACCCTCACCCTGAGCTCGTCGAGCCAATCCCTCACCCTGAGCTCGTCGGGCCAATCCTTCACCCTGAGCTCGTCGAGCCAATCCCTCACCCTGAGCTCGTCGA
>CAZLNO010000138.1:7166-8421 GCA_964561005.1 uncultured Rhodovibrionaceae bacterium
GGCCAATCCTTCACCCTGAGCTCGTCGAGCCAATCCCTCACCCTGAGCTCGTCGAAGGGTGAGGCCGCGCTTCGACAAGCCCGGCATGAGGGGGAGGTCGATGCCGCCCCCCGCCCCCTGGTCCTGGTCGCCGGGGAGAACGGACGGCAGGTGCTGGCGGCGGTGGACGCGCGGGCCGCGGCGGCGGGGCTGGCGCCCGGCCAGCCGCTGGCCGAGGCGCGGGCGCAGCTCCCCGACCTGCAATGCGCGCCGGCCGACCCCGAGGGCGACGGCCGGGCGCTGCGCCGCCTGGCCGCCTGGTGCGGGCGCTACAGCCCCTGGACCGCGCCCGATCCGACACAGGACGCCGGCGGCGGCGCGGGCGTGCTGATCGACGCCACCGGCTGCGCCCATCTCTTCGGCGGGGAGGAGGACATGCTGGCCGACCTGCGGCTTCGCCTGCGACGCCTGGGCTTCACCGCGCGCGCCGCGATGGCGGACACGCCGGGCGCCGCCTGGGCCGTGGCGCGCTTCGCCACCAACGACGACCGGCCGACGCGGGTCGTGCCCGAGGGGAAGACGCGCCAGGCGCTGGCCTCCCTGCCCCCGGCGGCGCTGCGCATCGGCGGCGCGGCGGCGGCGCTGCTGCACCGCCTGGGCCTGCGCAGCATCGGCGAGCTGGCGGCCGTCCCGCCGGCGGCGCTGGCGCCGCGCGTCGGGCGGGAGGTGGCGCGGCGGCTGGACCAGGCGCTGGGCCGGGCGGAGGAGCCGATCGACCCGCTGGTGCCGCGCCCGGAACTCTGCGCGCGCCGCGCCTTCGCCGAGCCGATCGGCGCGCGCGACGACCTCGCGGCCGGGATCGAATCGCTGATCGCGGCGCTGTGCCGCCGGCTGGAGGAGCGCGGGCTGGGAGCGCGGCGGCTGGAGCTGACGCTCTACCGCGTCGACGGCACGCGGCAGCCGGTCCGCCTGGGCACCAGCCGGGCCAGCCGCGAGGCCGACCACCTGAAGCGGCTGTTCGCCGAGCGCCTGGACGTCCTCGATCCCGGCTTCGGCGTCGAGGTGATGACCCTGGCCGCCCTCGCCGCCGAGCCGCTGGGCGCCCGTCAGCTCGCCCTGGGCCGGGCGGACGGCGGGACGCAGCGCGGAGGCGACGAGCTGGCGGCGCTGATCGACCGCCTGGAAAGCCGCCTGGGCGCCGGCGCCGTCACCCGGCCGCGTCCGCGCGGCAGCCACCTGCCCGAGCGCGCCGTGGCCGCCGCCGCCCCGTTCGCCC
>CAZLNO010000139.1:0-8399 GCA_964561005.1 uncultured Rhodovibrionaceae bacterium
CGGGCGGCAGCGTGGCGGCGGTGGCCAGCCAGGCGTCGGCCTCGTCGGGGAAGGCCCGGACAAGGTAGCCCTGAAGCTCGTTCAGGTTCGCCTTCAAGGGCCCGGCCTCGGTCGGGCCTGTGGCCTTGAAGCCATGTATGAGGAGGCTATGATTGCGCGATTTCACCTCGGGCTTGTTCCCGAAATCCGCCAATTCCTTGCCGAAGCTCGTCCCGCGAATATGGAGGAACTGGGCAGTATTATGGCGCGCGAGCATCACGCAGCTCGGGTCGCGCGGATGTGCACTGGGAGGTGTGGATTTATTTTTCCGCAGCTTTTCAATCAGCTTTTGCATTGCGGGATCGGCGGTTGGCACGCATTCGCTGTCATACCCTTGAGCGAACAGCGCCGCCTGACCGATAAGCTCGGTGACGCGGTAGACCCGCAGCGAGGCGTCCTCGTATTGTGCCTGCGCCACCCGGCGACGGGCGTTGGCGATCAGGTCGGCGCAGAGCCGGCCGACATGCCGGGCCATTTCGACATAATTGTCGGGCGTGCGCAGGTCATCCTCGTGCTGAGTACCCGCGGCCAACGTCCGTACGAAGTCAACCGACGCGGCAGTGGGCAGAAGCCCTGTCCAGTCCTCCGGCAATGTAAGCGCGTCCATGTCCGGCGCGCGCACGGCGGCGCTCACGTAGTCGAGGCGGTCCCACATCGCGCAGAAGTCCGCCACAGCCTTCACCGCATTGATCTGGGACCGGAGGCTGTCGGGAACGGCCTGCGATCCGCCCTGATCCAGAAGCGTGCCGATGGCGCTGAAGTTGCCCCGCTCGAACAGCCCGCGCGCTGCATCCAGGCGGCGGGATGTGGTGACCATGCGCGTGTGGGCATTGACGATCTGCTCGGTGCCGGAGAGCACCGTGCCCTGCGCGCCCGCATCGCGCTGGCCCGCCAGATAGCGCAGCACCGGGATGTCCCGACGCACGGCGGCCATCGCCAGACCGGCACTCATCGCCTTGGTGCCGCGTGTGATGTCGGCGACGCAGGTCTCCGGGCGATACCCTCGGTCGAGCGTGGCGGCGATGATGCGGTCGAAGTGCTGAAAGCAGGCGTCGGGATCGTTTTCCGCATCGGCCTCCGGAAGTGGGTGAATCTCCACAGGCACATCGGGCACGCGATCGCGGACGGTCCCCGCGTGCGTAATCGTCTCTTGCGACGGCAGGAGCTTTACCTGATCCCACTGGTCGGTTCCGATCGATTTCAGAATGGGGAGATAGAGCGTCTCCTCCAGCTTTTCGGCCTGGCCGGTGCCGATGGTCATGAAAAGCACCTTGTTGCTCATCTATCGTCTCCCGGTGATTCAGGGATGTTAGTCTAATTCGTCCTTATCGACTTCCACTTTTTGGCCGCCACCTTCGTCTATAATATACTTGCCGTCTCGTTCATCGACGACATCGACGGGGTCGCCGTCTATGGTCGCCTGGAAAGGAAATTTGGGTTTATCCGGAATGCTGAAGCACTGATCCAGCGCAGCCTTCACTTCGCGCAGCATGATCTCGCTGTCATTGCGGTTCGGCAGGTGATGGGCCGGAAAGCCGATGAAGCGAACGACAGTCTTGCCGTCTTGGTCTCGCCCCGCATGGATGAAGTAGGGGGCAGCATGTCGCTCCCCTTTCGGACCCGTCAGGTCCTTGGGCGGCCGATGCCTTTTCGGGTCCTGATGCCCAAGCGGGGTCTGCATTGGACCGTGAACCTTGCGTGGCAGGCCCAACGCCAGCTTCTTCGGATCATGTTTCCGCCCTGCAGCGAAGGTCTTCATAGCGGCCCAGGCCCGATCGAGCGCGATGACGGGATCGTCCGACACCGACCACTCGGCAAGAATGGCGTCCTCCAGGGCGGGCGTGGGGCAGCCTCCCGAAGTGCGCTCACGTCTACGAACCTGCCCAATCAGGTCGGCGATCCCGTCCATCGTGACATCCGCAAAGCTCCCGTAGCCCTTGCGGGATCGGGATCCGACGGCGCCGTAGCGGCATAACAGCCATAGCGCCGCCTTGGCCTCTTTCATCGCTCTGGCGAGGTCGATCCCGCTCTTGTTGTCACGAACGCTGATGGTCAGTTCCCACAGCGCCCCCGGAGGAACGAAGTGACGCTGACGCCGTTGTTTTTGTCCCTTCTCGTCCTTGACCTTTCCATCCATACCGTAGGCGGCGTACCACAGGCCTTGACTGGTTGTGTTCTTACCGTCTGCCTTCACCCATTGTCGGGGGTGTGTCTCATTGGCGAACTTTTCAGCCTTGGTGTGCTTAACAGCCTCCACCGTCACCCGCACCATGCCGGCGCGCGAGGTGTCGCCCCAGATCTTGCCTTCCAGGTCCTTCAGCGTCCGCACGTCCATCGCCCCGGCGTGCAGCGTGCGCCACCACCAGCGCATGACGCCGCGAAGGGACGCCGGGCGCAGGTCGCAGTCCGAACCGTCCTGTCGCGCGCCGGCGAAGAAGCCCGGCGAGGTGAGCGTCAGGGTGAAGGCCTCGCGGACCTCGCGGCGCCTGTCCGGCTCGGGCACCCTGACGTCGGCGGGCGGGCGGAAGGCGCCATAGCCCGCGTTGGTCTTGGCGCCGGCGCCACGCCACGTCAGCGCCGCCAGCAGCCAGTCGCGCGCGATCTCCAACAACTCCGGAGCGGCGCCGGGGCGCAGGGACAAGGCGAAGTCGAAGGTCTCGCCGGGACCGACGGCCAGGAAGGTGACCGGCACCGGGTCCTGCCAGTCGCCCGGTGGCTCGCTGCCCTGATAGTACTGCCGGTGGTGGTTGTTCACGACGTCCTGGACCAGCTTCGGCCAGCGCCGCGGCCAGGCGTCATGGAACACCACCGCGCCGGCGTGCTCGCCGCCCGCCTTGTCGCCCGGGCCGATGCCGAAGATATCGCCCTTTCGGGCCTTCCGGGCGTCATCGGGCTCGGCCGTCCCGGCCCAGGCGCGCGCCATGCCCTTGAGGCCGCTGCCGGGCAGGTAGACGAAGCCGTGCAGGGGATGCAGGCAGATCCCGGCGTTCTCCAGCGCCGAGGCGCGCGACAGGTGCAGGGTGAGCGGCCCCGCCGTCGTGGCCTCGAAGCGCGTCGCGCCCAGCGCCCGCAGCAGGCGCTCGCGCTGGGCGTGCAGCTCGGTCAGCAGCTTCGGGTCACCCGTGGTCTGGACGACCGCTTCAAGGGCTTTGGACTGATTGTCTTTCTGGACGCCGCCGGCGCTGAACTTGTCGAGCTGCAGGCCGGGGTGACGCTCGCCCAACCGCAGATGGGCGAGCAACTGTTGGGCGCTGCCGGGGAGGACCGGTGTCTCGATGCCGTCATTCGCTGTCATCATCGCCCTTCAGCCCCTTCGCCTCGGCAAAGCGGTTCACCCACTGCAGCCAGCCCATGGTTTCCATGGTCGCGCGCTTCAGGAAGGCGGCGTCGCGCGCGGTAATCTCACGCAGCATGGCCTCGGGGTCCTCGGCTTTCGATTCGCCGCGCAGCCCACGCTGATCGAGGACCCAGTCGTTGAGGCGCAGCATCAGGGTTTCCAGGCTCTTATTGTATTTGTCGTCCTTCGGGTCGCCGAGCGTGCCCTTGGACGCGACGAAGGCCAGCGCCTGGCCCAGTCCGGCGGCGCGGATGCGCATCGGCAGCTTCTTGGCATGGCCAACGAAGTCCTTGACCTTGGGCGAGTCTTTGACCTCTTCGACGGTGTCCCAGGCGTGCTTGGCGCGCATCTGGTCCAGGGTCTGCTGGCGAGCCGCGCCTTGCGCCTCGGACCGGGGTGACTCGGATGGAGCTGGATTTGCCCCGGCTGCCGTCTGCTCGGCCGACATGGTGGCCGCCCTGGCAGCGGGCTCGCCCGGCTTGCCGGCCTGCGGCGTCCGCGCCGGCGCCTTCGCGTAAGGCTTCTTGTTGCCCTTGCGCTTCGCCATCACGCCGCCTCCCGTGCCGCGCGGTGCAGATGCGTGGCGCAGTAGCCGCGGCCGATGGTCTCGTCGGCGCCGACCTGGATCACCTCGGGCAGCCGGCCGGTCAGCCAGTCCAGCGCTTCGTCGCGTTTGATCGCCAAGCCGTTCGCGTTGCGGCCCTCGCTCAGGACGACGGCGTAGAACAGCGTCTCCGCCGGCAGCACCTCCTGGTAGAACAGGGCGCCGCCCTGGACGGTCTTGGTCTTCGGGTCGAGTCCGATGCGCGCGGTGACCTCGGTGGCGTACTGCACGAAGTGGCCGAAGTCGTCGTCGGAGAGGATGGCGAGCCGCGATCTCAGCCGTGCCGACACCGCGGCATCGCCGGTCACGCGCTCAGCCAGGGCGTCGGCCCAGGCCCCGGCCTTGCCGCGCCAGGTGAAATCGAACTCCTCCAGCATGACGCTGGAGCCGTCGATCACCAGCGGTGCCTTGGCACACAGCACCTCGCCGTTGTGCACTTCGGAGCGATCCGGCAGGTCCGTGCGCGCGCCCGCCAGCCGCAGGTCCTGGTGGAAGCGGTCGAGCACGGCGGGGCAGGTAGCCCAGGCGTAGACCCCCTTCAGCGAGCGCACCGGGAACGCGAGGATGCGCGCATCGGTGAGAGAGATCGCGCCGGCGTGCTTGTCCGCGTTCTCGGTCTCCGGGCCGAACACCCGCAGCCAGTCACCCCTTGCCTCGGCATTCGCGTCGCCGGGACCCGGCCGCGTGGCGGCGCGCAGCACGCCCTTCAGCGAGGAGCCGGGGATCAGCGGCCAGCCTGTGTGCCGCTCGCGCTGCACCGGCAGGTCGATCACGTCCAGCGCCGCCCCGGACCCGGGATGCAGCCCGGTCAGCGCGTGGAGATACAACAAGGCACCATCAGGCATATCGCCAGCTCCCCTTAACATGGCAGCCAAACCCCAGGATGCCGTCCGCCGCCGCGCCCACGAAGGGGCCGTCGGGACAGGCCGGGTCGTCTCGGTCGAAAAAGAACACGCTGCCGGCCGGCACCGCGAAGCGCGTCGGCTTCGGCCCCCGCCGCGCCAGATCCCAGCCGGAGATCGGCACCGGCCGGTCCACCGCCGCCGCCACCGGCTGCCAGTCGCGCTGGCGCCAGCCGGCGTCCAGCAGCGCCGGCGTAGTCAGCACCACCAGGGCGCCGTCGCCCTCCCGCGCGGCGGCGTCGGGCCAGGCGATCCCGCCCGTCGCGACGCGCAGGCTGACGTGCCGGCCCTCGCCGCCCCAGCGCAGGACCTCCGTGTCGCGCAGGATGTCGGCAAGCCGCGCGCTCAGGCCGGAGACCTCGGCACGGAGGTTCACACCCCTTTGGAGGCGCAGAAAACCGGCAGTATAGATCAGCCCTGTCTCGACCGTCGTGCCCCCGGGCGTGATGCCGATGCCGGTGCGATGCTCGACCGCAAAGAGGTCGTCGGCTTTGCACAGCGCTCTGGCGTCCGGCGTCTCGCCGTTCAAGACCTTGTGAAGTCCGGCTAACGTGATGAAACCACCCGCGGGTTCGCTGCGCACATCCTGCCGCAACCACAGCGGCCGCGTCCGCCGGCGCGCCGCGTCCGGCACCCAGCCGGGCAGGTCGTCGCCCAGCGGCGCCAGAAGATAGAGGTCCTTGCCGTCCTTTTCGCGGTGCAGGGTGGCCGGGGTGGGCACAAAGACCTCGTTGCGACAGGCCAGCCAGGGGCCGGCCAGGCGCATTCCGGCGATCGCGGCCAGGTCTTCGCCTTGGGCGGCCAGGGCGGTGTCCAGCCCCTGGCCGTCGCGCAGCGCGGTCCCCAGGGCCTCGAAATCGCAGCCCAGCACGGACATCAGATGCGTGCGCAGCGCCCCGGCCAGGGTCTGCGGCAAGGGCAGGCTGCTGTCCACCCGGCCGGTCTCGAAGGGGCGCCCGTCGCGGAAGAACAGAACGTCCGCCGGCCTGAGGTCGAGCGTCAGCGTCGTCGCCATGGCGTCCCCCTCAGCGCTCGCGGCCACGCGCCATGAACGACGCCGTCTGGCACAGCAGCAGGAAGTCCTTCAGCAGGGTTTCGGGCTCGGCCCCCTTGTTCTGGCGCCGTTTCCGGTAGGCCTGAAAATGCCCGGCGATGTGGTCCGCGGCCTTGTCGTTTCGCACGCCGTCCGCCGGCAAAACGGCCTTATTCAGCTTGTTCTGGCTGTCCGATTCAAGGCGGTTCACCTGCCGGGTGATTTCCGCCACGGCGATCTCTTCTGGCAGGTCGCGCAGGGTCGGCTCCAACGCCCGCAGGCGATAGGCCCAGCGGTCGGAGGCGCCGTCGACGAAGGCGTCGATCAGGCCATTGAGCCAGGCCACATCGTCCCAGCTCGCCACGGCGGTGCTGTGCTCGCCGGATCGTCGCATTGCGCTGATGGCCAGGCCGTCGCGACCGGCGTCCTTGGCGGCCTTTTCAGCCGCGCGCGCCTTGTCGAGCACGAGCCGCAGGTCCTCCTTCACGTGCGCAAGGCAGATGCCGGCGGAGAGTCCGGCCTTTGATCCCAGGGTCAGGTGATTGCCGGTCTCCTTTGCGAAGCGGAACCAGCCCGCGTGCTCGCTGGCATTCAGGCCGCCCGGCTCGCCGCGAAACGCCGCCCGAAGATCGCGGGCGCAATCGAGGGCGCGGCGCACCGGCATCACCGCCAACAGGTCGTCGCCGCCGGCGTAGATCAGCGTTCCTCCGTGATGGGCGACGATACGCGGGACGATGGCCGAGGCGAATTCGGCCAGGGCCTTCGACAGCAGGGCGTGCCAGTGCGGCCCGACCGGCATGCGCTCGTCGCTGGGCAGATGTGGCTTGAGTGTGTCGTCCTCCAGCACGTCGGCCAGGTTCGGCGCCGTCTTGCCGCGCAGCCAGCCGCCCATGTTGTCGCCGTCGCATTGCAGGACCGCGTAGTAGGTGGGCGGGGCATCGAGGGCCTTGGCACGTGCCGCGTCGATGCGGAGCCTGATGGACTCAGGTGGACGCTCCTCGGCCTCCAGCTCCTGGTCGCGGCCGTAGAGCCACTGGCCGTTCCACGGTTGGTGGGCTTGGTCTTCAAGTTCTCGCCAGCTCAGATCGTTTTCCGCCATCCAGTCCCAGGCGGCCACGCTCGCGGTGTCGGGAAAGCGCATGTCCAGTTTGTTGGTCAGCCCGAGCTTCTCCCCCAGCCCCGCGGGCATGGCGAAGCGCTTCACCAGCGACTGCGCGCAGAAACGCTCGCCCTTGCGCAGGCGCACGCCTTTGATATCCAGTTTTCGCGCCGCCTCCCAGAACGTTCGGCCATTTTCCCGGTCTGCCGGCCCCATCTGTTCCCAGGTGCCGAGCAAGGAGCACTTCGGCCGATGCGAGCCGGCGCCGTCCGGCCTGGTTTCGGGAACCGGCCGCACGGCCCGCGTGGCCTCGGTCATGCGCCCGGACAGCTCGAGTTCCGCCGGCCAGTCGCGGTTTATCGCCGTCCACAGGACCTCCGGCACCGCTTCGACTGTTTTCAGGACTTCGCGCAACCGGGCGCGCTGCGGGTCCGGCACGGGACGGCCCAGTAGACGGGTGAGCCCCGCCTCATCGCTGCCGGTCGGCACCACGCTGGTGGTTACCGACAGCATGGTGTCGATCTGCTCCGTCCAGCGCGCGTCCCACTCGCGGTCCAGCCCGCTGAGCGTCGGCGCCAAGGCGTCATGCACGTCGTCTGCAATCTTCTGGAGCGCCGCGCGTGCCCTGGCCTCGCAGGTCTCCGCCAGCACCCGCGCCTCCGCACCGCCAGCGCCCCAGGGCACGGCCGCGAGCAGGCGATGCGGCAGTCCCGGGACCCGCCGCATCTCTGTCGCGGTCTCGGGAACGTCGGGCACGCCCTGTTGGCGCAGCCATCTATCCATCAACGGGTTGCCGCGCAGCACCGGGAACACCATCGCCGTCGGGCCGTAGCGCTCAAGAATCGGCTCGATCCCCTGAAACGCGATCCAGGACAGCAAGACACTGCCGGTCCAGAGATCCCGCAGCGAGCGGCCGGCAGCGATGAACGGCTGCACCGGCCCCAGGACGATCGACAGCAGCGCTTCCCCGCCGCCCGCCGCCGCCATCTCCCGCCTGACCGCCAGGCTGGCGGCCTCGTCGAGCGGGACGACGGGCATCGCGCTGTCTATCGGTCGCCAGGGCGCATCGGCTGCCGACAGCCCATGACGCCAAGTGGCGAGGAACCTCAGTCGAGCCTCGGCCTCGTCCGCGGGGGGCGCTCTGCCCTCGGCAGTGTGCGCGATCCCCGCTCGATCCGAGGCCACGTCTCTTGATGACCCATCAAAGGGGTGCCGGAATGAAGCTTGGTCTGTGCGGCTGGGGCCTCTCTCACACGCCGAGCGCCATGTCTCGATTAGGCTGGTCCAGGTGATCGGTGGCGCCATCAGCTTCCCACTTAATTTGAGGTATTAATACCAGCGGCATCAAACTCTGACTCGTGGCTGTGTTTTAAGGCTTTCCATAT
>CAZLNO010000140.1:0-8040 GCA_964561005.1 uncultured Rhodovibrionaceae bacterium
GCCAGGTGCTGGGCAAGACCCTGGGCGTGCCGCTGTTCCAGGAGCAGGCCATGCAGCTCGCCATCGTCGCCGCCGGCTTCACCCCCGGCGAGGCCGACCGGCTGCGCCGCGCCATGGCGACCTTCAAGCGCCACGGCGACGTGCACAAGTTCCGCGACCGCCTGATCGAGGGCATGGTCGAACGCGGCTACGACCGCGATTTCGCCGAGCGCTGCTACAAGCAGATCGAGGGCTTCGGCACCTACGGCTTTCCGGAAAGCCATGCGGCCAGCTTCGCCCTGCTGGTCTACGTCTCCGCCTGGATGAAGCACCGCTACCCGGCGGCCTTCGCCTGCGCCCTGCTGAACAGCCAGCCCATGGGCTTCTACGCCCCGGCGCAGATCGTGCGCGACGCCCGCCGGCACGGCGTCGAGGTGCGCGGGGTGGACGTCAACCGCTCCGACTGGGACTGCACCCTGGAGCCGGCGGCCCCGGCGGACAGCGTCGGCGGCCAGGCGCTGCGCCTCGGCTTCCGCCAGGTGCAGGGGCTGGGCGAGGCGGCGGGGCGCGCGGTGGCGGCGGCGCGCGGCAACGGCTATCCCGACCCGCTGGCGCTCTGGCGCCGCGCCGGGGTGTCCGCCAAGGCGCTGGCGGCACTGGCCAAGGCCGACGCCTTCGCCTCGATGGGGCTGGACCGGCGGCAGGCGCTCTGGGCGGTGAAGGGGCTGCCGGACGCCGCGCCGCTGCCGCTCTTCGCCGCCGCCGGCGCGGAGGAGCGCGGCGAGGAGCCGGCGGTGGCGCTGCCCGAGGCGGGCGAGGGCGAGCAGTTGGTGGACGACTACGCCAGCCTGCGCCTGTCGCTGCGCCGCCATCCGCTGGGCTTCCTGCGCGAGGGCTTCGACGCCGAGGGCTATCTGCGCGCCGAGCAGCTCTGGGAGGCGGACAACGAGAGCCGCGTGAAGGTGGCGGGCCTGGTCCTGGTGCGCCAGCGCCCCGGCAGCGCCAAGGGCGTCATCTTCGCCACCCTGGAGGACGAGACCGGCGTCGCCAACGTCGTCGTCTGGCCCAAGGTCTTCGAGGCCTTCCGCCGCCCCTTCCTGCAAGCCAGCCTCCTGGCCGTCCAGGGCCGCATCCAGCGCGACGGCCTGGTCCTGCACGTGGTGGCCGAGCGGATGGCGAACCTGGACAGCCGCCTGGCGACCTTGCAGGCGCCGGGCTTCGCCAACGCCCTGGCCCGCGCCGACGAGGTCAAGGCGCCGGGGCCCGAGCCGGGGGAGGTGTATCGCTCACGGGATTTTCGTTGACCCTTTACCAATCACTGCCTAGTAACATTTTTGGAGCCCGTAGGGTGGCTTCGCGAAGCAAGCCACCAACCACCGTGCAGGCGCCCCCGCCGTTCGGCGGGTTGCCTGCGGCGAACCCGCCCTACACAGCCCGTAGGGTGGCTTCGCGAAGCAAGCCACCAATGACCGTGGGGGCGCCCTCGGCGTGCCGTGGGCTGCCTGCCGCGGACCTGCCCGACGCAGGGCCGCGGATTGCCCGTGTCCGGCCGGAAGTCCTGACCAATGTTCTTGCCTTGTTCATGACTTTATGGCACACTTCGCTTCGCTCTTGGACACCGTGGAGACGGGGAACAGGCTGACCGGCGGTGATGGGGCCGGCGCGTGCAGGTGTCAGCCTGCGTCAACATGAATGATGACGCAGGCTGTGCCGAGGTGGGCGGGCGTTGACGGCGTCGGAGAGATCAAGTGGGGCGCGGCCAGCCACCCTTACCTTCCCCCAAGAGGAAGGGACTGCGTCGGGTCGGTCATGGAAGACTCGGATCAGTCCTCTCCCTTTGGCGGAGGCCCCGTGAATCAGTCCCCTCCCCTTTGGGGGAGGGCCAGGGAAGGGGACGCGCCGTCAGGCGCGTCATGACGGCACGGAGCCCGCAGGCGGCTTCGCAGCGCAAGCCACCAACCGTCATCATGCCGTCATCATGCCGCCGTCAGCATCCAGCCACGCCCCTTCACGCGTCCGTGGCTTGCCTTGCCGGGGGCGGCGGGCCTAGCGTCGCGGTGGTGCAGACACGCAGCGGACAG
Organism: uncultured Rhodovibrionaceae bacterium; assembly: GCA_964561005.1. Classification (GTDB taxonomy): domain Bacteria; phylum Pseudomonadota; class Alphaproteobacteria; order Kiloniellales; family Rhodovibrionaceae; genus CAZLNO01. The sequence continues at coordinate 2,061 of CAZLNO010000140.1, forward strand.
GGAGGAACGAGATGAGCGTGGCCGTCGTGGTGGGCGCGGGCTCCGGGCTGGGCGCCGCGCTGTGCCGGCGCTTCGCCGCCGGCGGACTGAGCGTCGCCGTGGCGCGCCGCCGGCCGGAAAAGGCCGAGGACCTGGCGCGGGAAATCGGCGGCCGGGCCTATGCCTGCGACGCCGCCGAGCCGGACAGCGTCGCCGCGCTGTTCGAGGCCGTGCGGCGCGACCTCGGGGCGCCGGAGCTGGTGGTCTTCAACGCAGGGACATTCGAGCGCGGCGGCATCCTGGACATCGACCCGGCCGACTTCGAGCGGTGCTGGCGGACGAGCTGCCTGGGCGGCTTCCTGGTCGGCCAGCAGGCGATCAAGGCGATGCTGCCCCAGGGCCGGGGCACGCTGATCCTCACCGGCGCCACCGCCTCGCTGCGCGGCGGCAAGGGCTTCGTCAACCTGGCCAGCCCGAAATTCGGCCTGCGCGCCGTCGCCCAGAGCATGGCGCGCGAGTTCGGCCCCCAGGGCATCCACGTCGCCCACACCGTCATCGACGGCCAGATCCTGAACGAGGCGCGCGGCGGCCGCTATTCCGAAGCCGAGCGCGGCGCGGACACCCTGCTGAAGCCGGAGGCCATCGCCGAGACCTACTGGCACCTGCACCAGCAGCCGCGCAGCGCCTGGACGCACGAGCTGGACCTGCGGCCCTGGGCGGAGACCTTCTAGCCTCGAAGCGGGCAACGGCCAGGGCCAGACGCGTCGACACGGCGGTGCGAATGCATCGCAACCGCCTTGCAACTGGTTTGCAATTGCATTAGCTTGACGTCATGCGGAATCTGGCATGACGCGGAGCTGAAGCATGAGCGCCAAGCGTGCCCTTGTCATTGATCTCGCCCGGTCGGGCGACCGTCGTTTCCACGCCCGCCTGCACGCCGTGGCGCTGGCCGTCGTCTCCGCCGTCGGCGTCCTTGCCCTGGTGCTGTCGATCTGACCCTGCCCGTCGCCTGACCGCGGCTCCCGGCGTCGTCCAAGTCCCGGTCGGCGCGCGCCACATCTCTACCTGTCAAGCCTGTCTCGTCATGCGTGACGAGACGCCTTGCGCCTCATGTCGGCTTGGCCGAGCCATCCCCACACAAAGTCACGCCCCGCTCGCGCAGATGTGAGTAGCGAACGCTTTTCGGAGTACAATTTTGTTTGTCCATATTTATATAAATTTTACCGCTTGAGCGCTAATCCCCGACTTCAAACGCCACGGGCTGGAAGTCCGTAAAAAAGTCGGTTGCAAAACGGGGGCGCACGTTACATGCGGGAGACGGAATTTCGGCGGCGCGCGCGCGGCGGAGGGCTCCGGACGGCCACGGCCATGCTTGCGCTGACGGTGCTGGGGACGGCGCCGGCCGCGGCCCAGGACAGCGAGGCCGATCGGATCGAGGCACTGGAGCGCCAGATCCAGATGCTTCAGCGCGAGGTGGAGAAGCTGAAGCGCGAACGCCTGGGCGACGGCCAGGAAAGCCACGCGCGGACCCGCGCATCGGAGCCGGCGCCCTCGATGCGCGAGGTCGTCGAGCAGACGCGCAAGCAGGTCGAGGAAACCCGCGAGCAGGTGGAAGAGACCCAGGCCGCGGTCGAGGACACCGAATACCGTGTCAGCGACATCGAGTCCGTGGTCGAGCGCATCGACCGGCAGGTCGGCAGCCGCGCCGTCGTCAACGCCTTCGACGCGGTGCAGCTCGACCTCGGCGGTTTCCTCGACCTGGCGGCCACGCACGTCAACGGCGAGGACGACTCGGCGACCAGCTTCAACCGCATCGTGGCCGAGCTGCTGGTCCGGGCCAAGCTGCACGAGCGCTGGGACATCTTCTGGGCGCAGTCCTTCATCCGCAAGAGCGACCCCGACTTCAGCGACCCGGAAAACCCGGGCTTCGGCAACCTGGGCTCGGTGAGTACCGACACCGTTCTCGCCTGGACGAACTTCCGCTACGCCGACGCGCTGCAGTTCCAGGCCGGGCGCTTCATCACGCCGCACGGCATCGTCAATATCGAGCACTTCCCGGCGACCCTGCTGGACCCGGACCAGCCGCAGTTCCTGCGCCCGTTCTCCGGGCAGACGATCTTTCCCAACTTCACCGACGGCTTCCAGATCCACGGCAAGCAGTTCCTGGGCGACGGCCTGGACGCCGACGAGTTCGCCTATCGCCTCTACACCGGCAACTTTGCCGGCAACGCCACGGAGTTCAACGTGGGCGGGCGGCTGGAGTACAATCTGGGCGGCACCGGCCTGACCGTCGGGGTCAACGCCACCTACGGCGACCGCAGCAGCGAGGTCGACGCGGACTATCTCGCCTATGGCGGCGACATCCGCTACGACGCCGGGCCGATCCTCTGGAAGAACGAGGTCTTCCTGACCGAGGAGGATATCGGCGACGACCGATTCGCGGCCTACACCCAGCCGGCCTGGCGGTTCAGCGAAGCGTGGACCGGGTTCTATCGCCTGGACTACCTGGACTCCGGCAACGATCCGGAGACCCTTGAGGACCTCAACGACAGCCTCGAGCACAGCGTGGGCCTGAACTACCAGCCCAACCCCAACGTGCGCCTGCGCGCCATCCTGCGGCAGACCGAGTTCGACACCGACGACGACGCGCAGAGTGTCGAGCTCTCCGCGACGCTCAGCTACTAGGGGAGGCGTGATCATGGCGTGGATGCGCATCACCCCGCTCGCCGCCGCCGTCGCCCTGGTCGCGGGGCTCGCCGCCGCCCCGGCACAGGCCGGCGAGTTCGCCGTGCTGGTCAATGCCGACAACGACGTCGCCGGCGGCGACCAGGGGCGCGCGGAGGTGGCCCGCCTGTTCCTGAAGCGCAAGAACGAGTGGCGGAACGGCATGCGCGCCCGGCCGTTCGCCCGCCCCGGCGATTCCGCCGCCCACGCCGCCTTCGTGGCCAGCGTGCTGGACGCCACCCCCGACCAGCTCGAGGACTGGTGGGCGCGCCTGAAGCAGACCCGCGGCGAGACGCCGCCGCGGGCCGTCGGCTCGACGCGCTTCCTCCTGCGCGCCATCGCCCGGCGCGAGGGGGCCTTCGGCTACGCCGCCAAGAGCGAGGTCGAGCCCCTGCCGGACGGCGTGAAAATCCTTTTCGAGTTCGACGGATAGGCATCGGCATGTCGGGACAGGACGCAAGCACGGGTGCGAGGGCATTGCGGGCGATGGGTTCGACACGGCTTGCCAAGCTGTCGGTCCGGGCCAAGGTCGGGGCCGTCCTCGTCGCCATGATCCTCGGCGTCGGCGGTCTGGCCGCTTTCAACCTCTTTCAGGTGACGGCCAGCAACGACGCCGTGGTGTCCCAGGGCGAGGCGCTGCAGCGCCTGCGCGCCGTCACGGCGCTGAAGGACGCTTTCGCCGATCTCCGGTACTGGCATCTCGACATGGCGAACAGCCTGGATGCCGCCTCCGAGGAAAAGGCCACAAAGGCCCTGGAGAGGACGCAGGACCTCGTCGCGGACACCAAGGGCTTCGCGCCCGAGGCCAGCGCCAAGATCGCCGAGAGCGTCACCGCCATCCACGATTCCGCCCTCACCGCGCTCGACCACTACATGTTCGACGAACGCCGCGAGGGCAACGCCGTGATGGTCAAGGTGCGCGAGCAGATCGTGCGCGCCGATACCATCCTGGACGAGCTGGGCGCGCGCTACGCCAGCCGCGTGGAGGCGACGGGAGGCACCGTCGACGACCGCTCGCGGGAGGCGTTGCTGGCCTCCTGGCTGTCGATCGCCGGCATCCTGATCGCCGCCGGGCTGGCCGGCGGCGTGGTCTACGGCTCGGCGATCCGGCCCGTGGTGGGCATCACCGGCGCCATCACCCGCCTGAGCCAGGGCGAGCTGGACACCGAGGTGCCCTATCGCGACCGCGGCGACGAGATCGGCCAGATGGCGGACGCGCTGGAGGTGTTCCGCGACAATGCGCGCAAGGCGAAAGCGTATGCCGACCGCGAGGAGATCGAGCGCCAGCGCCGGGAAACCCGCCTGAAGGCGCTGGAGGCCGCCTTCGGCAAGTTCCAGGAGACCACGGACGGCATCATCAACCGCCTGAGCTCGGCCGCCACGCAACTTCGCAGCGGCGCCGAGCGGCTGACGCAGACCGCCGATCGGACGCGCGACCACGCCCAGAACGTGGCGCACGCCGCCGACGACGCCTCCGGCAGCGTGCAGACCATCGCGGGGGCGACCGAGGAACTGACCGCGTCCATGCGGGAAATCGCCGGCCAGGTCCAGCACTCCCACGACGTCACCTCGAAGGCCGCCGACCGCGCGCGCAACACCGGCCAGACGATCCAGGGGCTGGCCGACGCCGCCGAGCGCATCGGCGAGGTGATCACCCTGATCACCCAGATCGCCGAGCAGACCAACCTCCTGGCGCTCAACGCGACGATCGAGGCCGCGCGCGCCGGCGAGGCGGGCAAGGGCTTTGCCGTGGTCGCCAACGAAGTGAAGAACCTCGCCGCCCAGACCGGCAAGGCCACCGAGGAGATCAAGGACCAGATCGCGACGATCCAGACCGAGACGCGCACGACCGTCGGCGCCATCAACGAGATCATCGAGACGATCGACGAGGTCAACGCCATCGCGGGCACGATCTCGGCCGCCGTGCAGGAGCAGGACGCGACCACCAGCGACATCGCCCAGAACGTCCAGCAGGCCGCCAACGGCACGAACAACGTGGCCAGCACGATCCAGGACGTTCACGCCGGCACCAGCGAAACCAGCACCGCGGCGAACGAACTGCTGGATTCCTCGAGCACGCTGTCCGAGGATGCCGAGCTTCTCAACAAGGAGGTGCAGGGGTTCCTGGAGGAAGTGCGCCTGAATACCGACAGCGATCGTCGCCGCTACATCCGGCACGACGTCGCGCGACAGGCGTCGCTGACGGTCGCCGGCCAAACCCGCACCATCACGATCCAGAATATCTCCGAGGGCGGCGCGGGCGTGAAGATGGACGAAAAGCCGCCCATCGGCACCGAGGTCCAGCTCGTGCTTCCCGAACAGGAAGGCCCGGTGCGCGCCCGCGTGGCGCATCACAACGACGGCAATCTCGTGGGCCTGACGTTCCTGTCGCTTCTGGATTCGTCGGTCGTCGCCCGGCTCGCCCGCGACGATTTCAATCGGGCAGCCTGACCCGGCCGAACCGTTATACCAGCGGCGGTTTGTTTTGACCCGTCATCCCGGATGCGGTGCAGCACGAAGTGCTGCATCGCTGGTCCGGGAGCTGCTCGCCGTTGTGGCACGGGATCCCGTGTCCGCACCACATCACTGCGTGCCGCGGCGCGCACGGAACGACGGGTCAATAAATATTGCCGCTGGTATTACTCCTCCATCCCCAGTGCCCGCTTGTAGAGGTCGAGCAGGTGCTCCTCCTCCTGGCGGTCGTCGCGGTCCTTCTTCCGCAGGCGGATCACCTGGCGCATGATCTTGGTGTCGAAGCCGTTGGCCTTGGCCTCGGAATAGACCTCCTTGATGTCGGCCTGAAGGTTCGCCTTCTCTTCCTCCAGCTTCTCGATCCGTTCGACGTACTGCTTGAGCTGATCCGACGCGATACCGCCGACATCGGCCATGGGGCTGACCTCCTGGGATGGACTCGACACCTTGGGGAAAAACGACACCCCGGCCGGGTCCGGCCGGGGCATTTCCGGATGCGAACCCTAGCGGGCCGGCCCGGCGCACGCAACGGCCATGACCGGCCGCGTCGCGGTCCGCCAGAGCACCGCCGCCGGTCAGTGGCCGCCGCCGGCGTGGCTCTTCTCGAAGGCGGCCTTCTGTTCGGGCGTGGCCTCGGTCTGGTACTTCGCCTTCCACTCGCTGTAGGGCATGCCGTAGACGATCTGGCGCGCGCCGTCGTAGTCGATGTCCTCCCCGCGCGCCTCCGCCGCCGCGGCGTACCACTTGGACAGGCAGTTGCGGCAGAAACCCGCCAGGTTCATCAGGTCGATGTTCTGCACGTCGG
>CAZLNO010000141.1:0-7777 GCA_964561005.1 uncultured Rhodovibrionaceae bacterium
CGCGCGGCATGCCGCAGATCGAGGTGACCTTCGACATCGACGCCAACGGCATCGTCAACGTCTCGGCCAAGGACAAGGCGACCGGCAAGGAGCAGGCGATCCGTATCCAGGCCTCCGGCGGCCTCTCCGAGGACGAGATCGAGCAGATGGTCAAGGACGCCGAGGCGCACGCCGAGGAAGACAAGAAGCAGCGTGAACTGGTGGACGCCAAGAACCAGGCCGAGGCGCTGATCCACACCACCGAGAAGACGATGCAGGAGGCCGGGGACAAGATCTCCGCCGAGGACAAGCAGGCGGTGGAAAGCGCGATCGCCGAGCTGCGCAGCGCGGTGGAGAGCGACAACCTCGACGACATCAAGGCCAAGACCGAGGCGCTGGGCCAGGCGTCGTCCAAGGTCGGCGAGGCCCTTTACCGGGCGCAGCAGGAAGGCGGAGCGCAGGCTGGCGCCGGCGCCGGCGCCGGCGCGGAAAGCGGCCAGGCCGGCGGCGGCCAGTCCGCCGAGGAGGGCGTCGTCGACGCCGACTTCGAGGAGGTCGACGACGACCAGAAGCGCGGCGGCCAGTCGTCCTCCTGACCGTGACGGGTACCGGACGGGCGGGGGCCGTGGCTCCCGCCCGTTTCGCTGCGTGATCAGCCAGGCCAAGAACGAAGCGGAAGGCACCCAAGCGCGCCATGGCGAAGCAGGATTACTACGAAACCCTCGGGGTGGCCCGAGGCGCGGGCAAGGACGAGATCAAGCGCGCCTATCGCAAACTGGCCATGCAATACCACCCGGACCGCAATCCGGGCGATCCCGAGGCCGAGGCCAGGTTCAAGGAGATTGGCGAGGCCTACGAGGTTCTCAGCGACGACCAGAAGCGCGCGGCCTATGACCGCTTCGGCCACGGTGCCTTCGAGAACGGTGGCGCCGGACCGGGCGGCTTCGGCGGCTTCGGCGGTTTCGGGGGCGGCGGCTTCGCCGACATCTTCGACGAGATGTTCGGCGACATGATGGGCGGCCGCCGGCGCGGTCAGTCGGGTCGCGGCTCGGACTTGCGCTACGACATGGAGATCACGCTGGAGGAGGCCTTCACCGGCAAGGAGGCCCAGATCAGCGTACCCACCTCCGTGGTCTGCGACACCTGCGACGGCAGCGGCGCCGAGCCCGGCACCCAGCCCAGCACCTGCGGCACCTGCCGGGGCGACGGCCGGGTTCGCGCGCAGCAGGGCTTCTTCTCCATCGAGCGGACCTGTCCGGCCTGCGGCGGCGCGGGCAAGGTGATCGACAGCCCCTGCCACGGCTGTCAGGGCAGTGGCCGACAGCACAAGGAGCGCACGCTGCAGGTCAACATCCCCGCCGGGGTCGAGGACGGCACCCGCATCCGTCTGGCCGGCGAGGGCGAGGCGGGGCTGCGCGGCGCGCCGTCCGGCGACCTCTACATATTTCTTGGCATCAAGCCGCACGACATCTTCCAGCGCGAGGGCGCCAACATCTTCTGCAAGATGCCGATCCCGATGACCACGGCGGCGCTGGGCGGCGGCGTCGAGGTGCCGGTGATCGACGGCGGCCGCGCCAAGATCACCATCCCCGAGGGCACGCAGAACGGCCAGCAGTTCCGCCTGCGCGGCAAGGGCATGAGCGTGCTGCGTTCCGATCGGCGCGGCGACATGTATGTCCAGGTGGAGGTCGAGGTGCCGCGCAACCTCACCAAGCGGCAGAAGGAGCTGCTGCGCGAGTTCGATGGTCAGGGCAAGGGCAACCGCCAGCACCACCCGGAAAGCGAGGGCTTCCTCGCCCGCATCAAGGAGTTCTGGGAGGACCTGACGGAGTAGCGCCGTGCTCGGCCCCCGGCCCGGCGTTGGAAAAGATGTTGACGGATCGGATGGAAAATCCGATTCTGAAGACGCCTCGTGAACGAGGTCCGCAGCACCTCGACGGGCGACTTCTTCTTCCACAAACGGCCGCGGCGGATACGTCGCGGTCGAACATGGGAAGGGCGAAGGAAGCGGATTTCCAAAGCGATTTGGGAAACCCGGTTCAAGCCCTTGCAGAAATGGACCCCGGTGGCTGCCACCACCGGGGTCCTTGCGCTCACAGGTCCTTGATCATCTCAAGGATGATGCGAAGGATCTCCAGGAGCACCCGCAACACCTCGAAAGGCCTCATCGGGCTCTCCTTCTTCCAATGTGCCGCGGGATTGCGACACGACGCGAAGGTACCCTTCAGGCGGGAAAGCGCGAACCAGCGGGCGGCATCGCGTCACGAAATTGTGACGCCCGCGCGCATCCCGGGCGCAGACTGGGGTCTGGCGGAAGCGAGGAAACGGACACCCGCGAGGGGGCTGTCACATATCCCCCTCGCGACCGTGCAGACGGTCGAGCTCGCGGCGTTCCTTCTTGGTCGGGCGCCCGGCGCCCCGCGCGCGGTCGGCGCCGGGCGGGGCCGGGGTCTGGGCGGGCCGTTTCGGCTCGGGCGGCTGCAGGTCCTCGTAGAGCTGGCGGGCCTCGGTCGCCGGCCCGCGCCGCGTGCCCAGCGCCAGCACCCGCACCACCCGGATCGTGCGGCCCTGTGGAAAGGTCAGCACGTCGCCCACGCGCACGCCGTGGTTCGCCTTGGCGACCTTGACGCCCGAAACCCGCAGCTTGCCGGCCTTGCACAGTTCGGCGGCCAGTGTCCGGCTCTTGAAGAAGCGCGCGAACCACAGCCACTTGTCGGCGCGCAGCAGGTCGCCTTGCGGGTCGGAGGTCATTTCGAGAAGGTCAGCTCCCGCAGCTTGGCGAAGGGATGGTCCGGGTCCGGGCGCGAGTGGGAACCTTCCGGACGCCTTGGTCGGCTCTTGGCTTTCGCGCGAGCGGCCGGCTTGGCGTTCATGGCCTTGGCGGGCGCGGTGCGCCGCTTTCTGTCGGACCGGTTGGCCGCCTGGCGCGGCTGGAAGCTCGCCACCTCGGCCGAGCGGGCGCGGGGATAGCCCAGCGCCGGCAGCACGATCGCCAGGGCCTCGCGGTCGCCGCCCAGCAACTGCGCCAGCGGCGCCGTCGGCGTGAACGGGCCGGCGGGTCGCAGCTTGTGCAGGGCGCCGGCCAGACGCTCCAGCGCGTCCACGCGCACCGCCACCGCCTCGGCGTTGTCCGGCGCCGCCTTGCGGCCGCGCCGGGGCGCCTCGATGCGGCGATAGCCCAGGGTGCGGCAGGCGGCGGCGTCGGCATGGCCGTTCGCCCAGAAGGTCACGTCGCTCTGCGGCGCCCAGTCGCCCGGCGCCTCGCCGCGATGGATGGCGGCCAGGCGCAGCTTCAGCCGCGCCGCCGCCGGCGTCAGCGTGGCCGGCAGCCAGACGCTCTCCCGCCCGATGCGCACGCCCAGCCCGGCCAGCGCCTTGCGCTCGGCGCGGGTCATCGCCTTGAGGTGCTCGGCCACATCCCGGCGGGGCAGCACGCCCAGGTTCTCCACGAGCTGGAAGGCCAGGCCGCGCGCGCGGGCCGGCAGCTCCGCCTCGGCCAGGGCAAAGAGGCTGGACAGCTTGTTGCGGATGTGCCGCGCCAGCCAGTCCGCCAGCCGCCGGCGGATGCGCTCGCGCAGGGCGCTGTCCAGGAGGTCGCTGTCGAACACCTCTATCCGGGGGCTGAGGGCGTCGCCGCCGGCCTTCAGGCGCCCCAGGGCCTCGCCCCGCCAGGTCACCTGCGCCGCCTCGTCCAGCGCCAGGGCGCCGTCGTCGTCGTTCTCCAGGCGCTTCACCCGCGCCGGGATCTCGCGTGCCAGCGCCCGGCGCGCGGCGGCCAGCAGGGGCCGGGCGTGCTCGCTGTCGACCGGCTTGTCCAGGGTGAAGCGGAAGCCGTGCAGGCGGCCGACGTACTCGCCCTCGACCAGCACCTCCCCGCCCTTGCGCACCGCGCCAATCAGGTCGCCGCCGTCCTTGAGCCGGCGGACCAGCGCCGCCGTCCGGCGGTCGACGAAGCGCTGGGTCAGGCGGTCGTGCAGGGCGTCGGACAGGCGGTCCTCGATCTCCCGCGCCCGGCCCTGCCAGTGCGCGCTGTCGGCCAGCCAGTCGCCGCGATGGGTGATGTAGGTCCAGGTCCGGATATGCGCGATCCGGCCGATCAGGCGGTCGATGTCGCCGTCCGTGCGGTCGTAGTGGGCGAGCTGCCCGGCCACCCAGTCCTTCGGCAGATAGCCTTCGCCGCGCATCAGGTGGCGGTAGATGCGGGCCAGCAGGCGGGTGTGCTGGTCCGACATCGTCTTGCGGAAGTCGGGGATCTGGCAGACCTCCCACAGCAGTTGCACCGCCGCCGGGTTGCCGGCCATGTCGCGGATCTCCGGGTCGCGGGCCAGGGTCTGGAGGGCCAGGTAGTCGTCGGCCTCGCGTCCGCGCGCCAGCTCCGGGCGCGGCGGCGGCGTTTCCAGGCTGCGCAGCAGGCCCTCCGGCGACTTGTAGTCCAGCGCCCGGCTGCGCCAGCACAGCGCGCGGACCGGGTCGAAGCGGTGCGCCTCCACGGCCTCGACGACCTCCTCGTCGATCGTCCCGGCCCGCGCCGTGGTGCCGAAGGTGCCGTCGGCCATGTGGCGCCCGGCGCGCCCGGCGATCTGGCCGATCTCCGCCGTGGTGAGCTGGCGCGAGCCGCGGCCGTCGAACTTGGACAGCCGGGCGAAGGCCACGTGGTCCAGGTTCAGGTTCAGGCCCATGCCGATGGCGTCGGTGGCGACGAGGTAGTCGACCTCGCCCTCCTCGAACATCGCCACCTGGGCGTTGCGCGTGCGCGGGCTGAGCGCGCCCAGGACCACCGCCGTGCCGCCGCGGCTGCGCCGCATCAGCTCCGCCGTGGCGTAGACGTCGCCGGCGGAGAAGGCCACCACCGCCGAGCGCGCCGGCAGCCGGGTCAGCTTCTTCGCCCCGGCATGGCGCAGCGTGGAGAAGCGCGGCCGGGCCACGATCTCCGCCTCCGGCACCAGGGCGCGGACCATGGCCCGCATGGTATCCGCGCCGAGGAACATCGTCTCCGAGATGCCGCGGGCGTGCAGCAGGCGGTCGGTGAAGATGTGTCCGCGCTCCGGATCGGCGCAGAGCTGGATTTCGTCCACCGCCAGGAACTCCACCTGGCGGTCGACCGGCATCGACTCCACCGTGCAGAGGAAGTAGCGCGGGTTGGGCGGCAGGATCTTCTCCTCGCCGGTCACCAGGGCGACCTGGTTGCGCCCCTTCATCTTGACCACGCGGTCGTAGTTCTCGCGGGCCAGCAGGCGCAGGGGGAAGCCCATCATGCCGGAGCTGTGGCCCAGCATGCGCTCGATCGCGAGGTAGGTCTTCCCCGTGTTCGTCGGCCCCAGGACGGCGGTGATCCGGCGGTGTCCCGGATGCGGGGCGGCGCCGGACAGGTGGCGGGGCGTCTGCATGCTCATGGCCCTCTCAGGGTCGTACACAGGGCGCGCGAAGGCAAGGACCGGGCGCGGCGGCGGCTCAGGCCCCGGCGCTCACCAGCGGCACGAAGGCGACCGGCAGCAGCGACTCCACCGCCAGTCTGCCCGTGCGGTCCTTGCGGATCCGTTTCAGATTCTGCTCGCCGCCGCCGAAGATCTCCCAGCGGCCCTCGCGCGCGACCGGGATGACCAGGCGCCCGCCGGGCGCAAGCTGCGCCGCGAGGCGGTGGACGACCGGCTCGGACGCGGCGGCGGTCACCACGATGGCGTCGAAGGGCGCCTGCTCCGGCCAGCCGCCGGAGCCGTCGCCGCCGCGCAGCTCGGCATTATGGTAGCCCAGTTCGGCCAGGCGGGCCCGCGCGCCCTCGCGGAGTTCGGGCACCGCCTCGATGCTGTAGACCTGGCCGGCCAGCTCGGCCAGGACGGCGGTCTGGTAGCCGCAGCCGGTGCCGATCTCCAGCACCCGGTCATGGGGGCCGGGCCGTGCCAGCTCGGTCATCACGGCCACGATATAGGGCTGCGAGATCGTCTGGCCGTGGCCGATCGGCAGCGGCCGGTTCGCATAGGCCTCGCGCCGGTGCCGCTCGTCCACGAAGCGGTGCCGCGGCACCCGGCCCAGCGCCGCCCGCACCCGGGGCGACAGCCGGTCGATGCCGAGCCAGGCGGCGGTGCGCGCCACCTCGTCGTCGATCTCCGCCAGCAGGCGCTCGCGCGCCCGTGCCAGGGGGTCGCCCGGCTCCGGCGTCGCCGGCTGGTCGCTCATGACGCCATCCCCCACGGCCAGCTTCCTGGATGCGCATCTCGGTGGGACGCCAGGACGGCCCGGCCTGGACCGGCCTCCTCATGCCTCGATCGGCTCAGCACGAGGTTCGTTTCCTTCATACCGGACACTTGGTCCCTCATCGCCACTTTGTCGAAGGGCGAGCCTGTCGTAGGACGTGCCGCGGGACTCCGCCCGAACGCGAAGCGGCATCACTCCGCCGCGTAGGCGGGCGTCCGCTGCGTGCCGGTCAGGGCCCGCATGAAGGCGACCAGGTCGGAAACCTCCCGGTCGTTCAGGTTCAGCGGCCGCAGGATCGGCGTCTTGTTCGGGTGCTCGCCGCCGCCGGCGTCGTAGAAGCGCACCACCGCCTCCGGCGTCTCGAACGCGCCGTTGTGCATGTAGGGCGATGACTCTTCTATGTTGCGCAGGCCCATGGTGCGGAAGGCGCCGAGGTCCTCGGCCTTCTTGGTGATCTGCGCCCGGCCCGGGTCCTCTTTCAGTTCGGCCCAGCCGGGATAGCCGGTGCGCTTCGCATCGAAGCGGATCGAGGCCAGGATTTCCGGGTTGCCGACCACCCGGGCGTCAGGCACGCCAAGGTTGTAGAACGCGTTGTCGGTCAGGTTCGGACCGTTGTGGCAGGCGATGCAGTTGGCCTTGCCGACGAACAGCTCGAGGCCGCGCCTGGCCGCGTCGCCCAGGGCGCCGGTGTCGCCGTCCATGTAGCGGTCGAGCGGGCTGTCGTCGAACACCAGCGTGCGCTCGTAGGACCCGAGGGCCTTGGCGACGCGCCCGGCCGTGACGGCCCCGTCGCCGAAGGCCTTTTGGAAGGCCGCGACATAGCTGTCGTCGGTCTTCATCGTCTCGATCATCAGGTCGAGGTTGTTGTTCATGTGCAGCACGTTGCCGATCGGCCCGAGCGCCTGCTTGTCCAGCGTCGGGGCGCGGCCGTCCCAGATCAGCGGCTCGTTGTAGGCGACGTTGACCAGCGTGGGCGAGTTTCGCCGCTCGACCTTGGAGGGATAGGCGGGTCCCAGCGGCGTCGCCACCGCGAAGCCGTGGTCGGGCAGGTGGCAGGTCTGGCAGGACACCGAGCCGTCGCCCGAGAGCCCGGCGTCCTGGAACAGCCGCTGGCCCAGGTCGGCCTTGGCCTTGGTGAGCGGGTTGTCCTCGGGCGTGGGCACCGGGCCCAGGTGGCCGATCAGCTCCCGGGTCTCGGCGGGCGAGGGAATATCCTGGGCCGGCGCCGCCGGCGCGGCCAGGGCGAGGGCGGCCAGGACGGCCGCGGCGGTCCGCATCCGCATGATGCAAGGCTCCCCTGTCGCTGTGGTATCGTTAACCATTCAGTCTAGGGGATGCGTCCCTTGCCGGCCAGCGCGCTTGCGGGGCTTCCCGCGTCGGTGTGCCGCAAGGCAGGTCGGGCGGTGCTGGGGGTCGACGCGGCCTGAACCCCGGCCCGTCCGGCCGCGCCGGCAGGCTGTCGCTCGGTGGAATGTTGACGTTTGCACGCGGGTGCGGGCGGGTGGCGCCTGACGCGCCTTCGGCGCGCCCCCCATCCTGGCCTTCCCCCAAGGGGGAAGGGACCATGTATGGGGGTTGGCCTTCCTCCCTGGGGGAAGGGACTGCT
>CAZLNO010000142.1:0-7698 GCA_964561005.1 uncultured Rhodovibrionaceae bacterium
TCAGACTCCGTTGGCGACCTTCTCCACCGCCTCGCCCATGTGCGCCAATCCGGTGATGACCAGGACGAACACGCCAACCGCCGCGGCCCCGACGGCCAGGCCGACCAGCACGACGATGCCGTCGCGCTCCAGCATCCCCAGCGCCACGATCAGCAGGGCGATCGCGGGAAGCCACCCGGTCAGCGGCAGGGGCGCGACCGAGATCGCGGCGATGATGACGCAGGCCAGGGCGACGAGCCGGCTGCCGATCGGCGAGAGCACGGTCCGAACGCGCGGCCGGACGAAGATCTCCAGGCGGCGCAGCAGCGGCACCACGCGGCCGCAGGCCTGCAGCAGGCGTTCGCGCCGGATCGGCCGCTCCAGCAGCCAGCTTGGCAGCCACAGGGTGTGGCGGCCCATCGCCATCTGGATCGCCACCGCCAGGATCGGCAGCGCCAGGATGTTCGAAAGACCCAGGGGCCAGGGCAGGAGTTGCGGAACGGTCAGCAGCAGCAGCGCCGAGGCCAGTCCGCGATCCCCCAGGACGCGGAACAGCTGGTGCAGGCGCACGGTCTCCTCGTGGAAGATGCGCGGAAACCCGGCAAGCAATTCTGCCGTTGTGGGCGCCAGCGTCGGCAGCGTACCTTGCGACAACATCCCTCTCCCGGCTGGACCTGTCCGCGCGCATGGGAGCTAAAGCGATCGCACAACGCAAGCGGCGTCGGTGCAAGCGTGGACTGCGATTTTCCGGACGCTCGCGGTGCCGTCACCGGATTGGCGTCGTTTATCCTGAGTAGGAACAGGGCGAGCCGCCGGCCGGTGTCATGGCGACGGGCCGGAGGCCCGCATGGTCAATGCAGGAGTCTTGATGTCGACCGATCGCCCCTTGCGTATCTTCGCCCTCAACGGGAGCCGCGACTTCGGCGCCGGAGTCGCCGCGCGCCTGAACATCGCGCTGAGCCCACATGAGGAGCGCGACTTCGAGGACGGCGAGCACAAGGCGCGCCCCCTGGAGGGCGTGCGCGGCGCCGACGTCTACGTGGTGCATTCCCTCCACGGCGACGACGCGCGGAGCGCCAGCGACAAGCTGTGCCGGCTGCTGTTCTTTTGCGGCGCGGCGCGCGATGCCGGCGCCGGGTCGGTGACCGCCGTGGTCCCCTACTTGTGCTATGCCCGCAAGGATCGCAAGACCAAGGCCCGCGATCCGGTCACCACGCGCTACGTGGCGCAGATGTTCGAGGCGGTCCGCGTCGACCGCGTGGTGACGCTGGAGGTGCACAATCTGGCCGCCTTCCAGAACGCCTTCCGCTGCCCGACCGAGCACCTCGACGCCCGCCGGCTGTTCGTCGACCACCTGCGTCCGGACCTGGCGGGCGAGGACATCGTCGTCGTTTCCCCCGACGCCGGCGGGGCGAAGCGGGCCGAGGCCTTCCGCCGCACGCTGGCCGAGGCGCTGGACCGGGACATCGCCAGCGCCTTCATGGAAAAATACCGCAGCCGGGGCGTGGTCAGCGGCGAGGCGCTGGTGGGCGACCTGGAGGGCCGGACGGCGATCATCCTGGACGACCTGATCGCCTCCGGCGGGACCATGCTGCGCACGGCCCGGAAAGCGCGCGCACAAGGCGCGCGGCGGGTATTCGCCGTGGCGACCCACGGATTGTTCGTCGAGGGCGCCAACGAGGCCATGGCCGACGCGGCCTTCGACCGCGTGCTCGTGACCGACAGCGTGCCGCCCTTCCGCCTGAGCGACCCGGCGGCGCGGGCCAAGCTCTCCGTCGTGTCGGCCGCGCCGCTCGTCGGGGAGGCCATCGCCCGCATGCGCGCCGGCGGCTCGCTGGTGGACCTGCTGGGCATCGAGAGCTGAGGCGCGCTACAGCGCGTCCAGCTCGTTCCCGGCCAGGGCCAGATAGCCCCGCGCTTTCCCGCGCCACTTCTCCGGGTCCGGGACGGAGTCTTCCAGGTGCCAGAGGGACAGCTTGGCCCGGAGCAGCGCGCGCTTGGCGCGGTAGAACGCCAGCAGGCGCGGCGGCGGCGCGTCCCCGGCGATGTCGCGGTAGGCGCGCACGAAGATCTCCCCCACCCAGGCGGCGCCCAGCCGGCCGCACTCCATGTCAAGGAAGGCCAGCTCCTCGGCCGGGTCGTTCAGGCGGAAGCGGCGGTTGAACTCGATGCAGTCGATGACCGCCGGCGGCGGGCCCAGGTGGACGTGCTCGGGCCGGAGGTCGCCGTGGCCCTCGACGACCCGGGCGGCGCGCTCGCCGAGCAGCGGCCGCTCGTGGGCGACGAAGCGTTCCAGCGCCGCCACGGCCCGCTCCACGTCCCGCCGGGGCACAAGCTGCGGCGCCTCGCACAGGGCGTCGCGGCTTTCCGCGATGTCGTCCAGCAGCACCCGGGCGAAGCGGTTGGCGTCGGCGCGGCGCGGCGCCAGCCCGGCGTAGAAGCGGGCCAGCAATTCGGCCGCGGGGCGAAGGCGGTCATGCTCGGGGCCGCCGGCGGCGATGGCGTCCTCCAGGAAGCTATCGGCCGGCAGGCGGCGCATCTTGACCAGCCAGTCCAGCGGCGCGCCGCCATCAGTCACGTCCTCGCCCAGCCGCAGCCCGCCGGCTTCGTCGTCCAGCACCGGGACGACGCCGAGGTAGACCCAGGGCGACAGCCGGCTGTTCAGCGCGACCTCGGCCCGGCACACGCGCTCGCGCGCGGCCAGGGTGCCGTAATCCAGGTAGCTGAAGCGCACCGGCTTCTTCAGCTTGTAGGCCAGGCGGTCGGTCAGGAAGACCCAGGCCATGTGGGTCTCCCGCACCTCGACGCCCTTTGGGCGGTCCGGATAGGCGGACGGCTGCCGCAGGAAGGCGACGATCGCCTCGGTGTGGCTGGGTTCGGGGGCAGGACGGGGCTTCGACATCGCGGCGGATTGACCGGGCTCAATGCGGTGTGACGGGACTCGTTCCACAGTCGTCAGCGTTTCGACCCCTGGGCCACAACGCCGGGCAACCACAATGGCACGAATGTTCCGCGATCGTCACGACGCCGGACAGCGCCTGGCCGGGGAGCTGGCCGGGAAGCAGTACCGCGCCCCCGTCGTGCTTGCCTTGCCGCGCGGCGGCGTGCCCGTGGCCGCCGAGATCGCCCGGCGCCTTGGCGCGCCGCTGGACATCCTGATGGTGCGCAAGCTGGGCGCGCCCTCGCAGCCCGAGCTGGCGATGGGCGCCGTCGCGCGCACGGCCGAGACCACGGAGACGGTATTGAACGACGACGTCATCCGCCTGCTCGGCATCGACGACGCGGAGGTCGCGCGCGTCAAGGAGAACGAGCTGGCCGTCATTGCCGCCCGCGAGGCGCGCTATCTCCAGGGGCGCCAGCGTCCCGGCGTGATGGGCCGCACGGCGGTCGTCGTGGACGACGGCGTCGCCACCGGCGCCACGACGCGAGCCGCCCTTCACGCCGCCCGTGCCTCTGGACCGCGCTGGCTGGTGCTGGCGGTGCCGGTCGCGCCGCCGGAGACCCTGGCAGGATTGCGCGAGGACGCCGACGAGGTGGTCTGCCTGGAGCAGCCGGGCGACCTGGGCGCCATCGGCTTCTTCTACGAGGATTTCACCCAGGTGAGCGACGAGGAGGTCGTGCGGACCCTCGACGAGCTGGGACTGCCGTCGCGGGCGTGAGCCTCAGCAGCCGCCGCGCAGGCCGATCATCGCCTCGAATTCCTGGCGCGTGCTCCGGTCCCGGCGAAAGGCGCCGAGCATGCGGCTGGTCACCATGCGCGCCTCGCTCTGGCGCACGCCGCGCGTGGCCATGCACTGGTGCTGGCTGTCCAGCACGACGGCCACGCCGTGCGGCTGAAGCTGCTCGGCGATGGTGTTGGCGATCTGCGCCGTCAGCCGCTCCTGGATCTGCAGCCGGCGGGCGAAGATCTCCACCACGCGGGCCAGCTTGCTGACCCCGACGACCCGGTGGTCCGGCAGGTAGCCGATGTGCGCGCGGCCGATGATGGGCACCATGTGGTGCTCGCAGTGGCTGACGAACTCGACGTCGCGCAGCACGACCATCTCGTCGTAGCCGTCCGTCTCCTCGAAGGTGCGCGCCAGGACATCCACCGGATCCTGGGCATAGCCGCCAAAGAACTCGTCATAGGACGTCACGACCCGCTTGGGCGTATCCAGCAGGCCCTCGCGGCCCGGATCCTCCCCGATGTAGGCGAGCAGCGTCCGTACGGCCGCCTCGGCCTCACTCCGGCTCGGATGCCGGGCGCGCGCGTCCTCCGGGCGGGTTGCGGTGGTACAAGTATCGAAAGGCGCCATGAGGTTTCGCTTTCTTGCCGTTGGCACGCGTTCTCGCTGCATCCTTGTTGGAGCGTATACGCCGCCCGCGACTGCCTGGATGCCGGCGGACAGGGTCGGGACGGGGAGCAGTCGGCCCGCCGAGCTCAGGAGGCCGACTCGCCGGCCTCCCGCCTGTTCGCGTCGAAGCGCGCCACGCCGGCCTCGGCGCAGGCGATGTCCTGCTCCGGCGTGCCGGAGGACAGTCCGATGCCGCCCACCACCTGCTCGTCCACGACCACCGGCAGGCCGCCGCCCATCACCGAGAAGCGCCCCTCCAGCGCGGTGTGGATGCCGAAGGTGAGCCGGCCGGGCTGGCAGGCCTCGTTGTAGGCGGCGGTGGGCTTGCGCGCGATGGCGGCGGTCATGGCCTTGTTCTGCGCCAGGGTGACGCTCAGCACCTTGGCGCCGTCCATGCGCTCGAAGGCGATCAGGTTGCCGCTCTCGTCGCAGACGGCGATGCACATCGGCACGCCGATCTCCTCGGCCTTGGCCGCGGCGCCCGCGATCAGGACGCGCGCGTCGTCCAGCGACAGGCGCGGAATCGACAGCATCTTGCTCGCTCCTCCCCAGGTATGACAACGGCCGGCCGAGGGCGGCCGGGCCGGTGACGGCGGCGCGCGCGGGTGCATCCGGCCGGGACATCGTGCTACACCCGTCACGGCCTGGGCCCGGCCCCTCCGCCGGCCCGCGCAAGAGAACAGGAGCGCGAAGCGATGAGCAAGCCCAAGGTTCTGGTGACGCGCCGCCTGCCGGATGCCGTGCAGGACCGGCTGCGGCGCGACTACGACCCCGTGTTCAACGACGATGATCACGTCTTCAGCCGCGAGGAGCTTCTGGACAAGGCGCGGGGCATGGACGCCGTCCTGCCCTGCCACACCGAGAAGTTCACCGAGGACGTGATCGCCGCCCTTCCCGACAGCGTGCGGATCATCGCCAACTTCTCGGTGGGCGTGGACCACGTCGACCTGGAGGCGGCGAAGCGGCGCGGCATCGTCGTGACCAACACGCCCGACGTGCTCTCCGACGCCACCGCCGAGATCGCGCTGCTGCTCGCCCTGGGCGCCGCGCGCCGGGCCAGCGAGGGCGAGCGCCTGGTGCGCGGCGGCGGCTGGAAGGACTGGAGCCCCGCGTTCATGGTGGGCACGCAGGTGACCGGCAAGACCGTCGGCATCGTCGGCATGGGGCGCGTCGGCCAGGTGGCGGCCAGGCGCTTTCGCGGATTCGATATGACGGTTCGCTACCACAACCGCCATCGCCTCGATCCCACGCTGGAGGCGGGCGCGATCTACCACGAAAGCCTGGAGGAGATGCTGGGGCACTGCGAGTTCCTCTCGCTGCACTGCCCGGCCACGCCGGAGACGCGCGGCCTGTTGAACGCCGAGCGCATCGCCCGGCTGCCGGACGGGGCGATCGTGGTGAACACCGCGCGCGGGGCGCTGGTCGACGACGACGCCCTGATCGACGCGCTGCGCTCGGGCAAGCTGGCCGCCGCCGGCCTGGACGTGTTCAACGACGAGCCCGGCGGCGACCCGCGCTATCGCGAACTGGAGAACGTGTTCCTGCTGCCGCACATCGGCAGCGCCACCAAGGAGACCCGCATCGCCATGGGCGACCGGGCGATCGACAACATGGACGCTTTCTTCGCCGGGCGGGGGCCAGGCGATCGGGTTGCTTAGCAGACCAGTCCGGGCGAGGCAAGGCGGGGTCTTGTAAGAAAGTTAGCCGACCGGTAATGTCGGGATCGGCGACGGCGATTGAGTCGATACATTACGGACGATCTTCACGGATGATCTTCGTCGGTATGCTTCAATCCCGTGGTCTAATTTATGGTCCAGTCGATGCGATCGTAACACGGTCTGGCAATCGAGTTGGCAATGGCCCGCTACAGGCAGTCGCTCTTGTCCGGCCGAACCGCTTGCAAAAGGGAGGCGAACGCCATGAGCGAGGAAACAGTGATCAAGAAAGCCGAGACCGGGGGTGGTCCGCAACAGGGCTCGCGCCGCAAGTTCCTGACCGGCGCCGCGGCGGCCACGGCGGGCGCCACGGCCGCGATCGCGGCGCCGAACATCTCGCGCGCCCAGACCACGACGATCAAGATGCAGGGCGCCTGGGGCTCCGGCGACATCTTCAACGAGTACGCCGAGGACTATGCCCGCATGGTCAACGAGATGGGCGGCGGCCGTCTGAAGATCGACTATCTCACCTCCGGCTCGGTGGTGAAGGCGTTCCGCGTGCAGGACGCCGTCGACAAGGGCGTGCTCGACGCCGGCCACTGGGTCGCGGCGTACTGGTACGGCAAGAACAAGGCCGCCTCGCTGTTCGGCACGGCGCCGGTCTACGGCTGGGACGCGCACATGGCGCTCGGCTGGATCTGGTACGGCGGCGGCCAGGAACTCTATAACGAGCTGGTGCAGGACATCCTGGGGCTGAACGTCGTCGGCTTCTTCGCCATGCCGATGCCCGCCCAGCCGCTCGGCTGGTTCAACAAGGAGGTCAACTCCGCCGCGGACATGGAGGGCCTCAAGTACCGTACCGTGGGCCTGGCGACCGACGTCATGCAGGCCATGGGCGTCAGCGTCACCCAGCTTCCCGGCGGCGAGATCGTCCCGGCGCTGGAGCGCGGCGTGATCGAGGCCTTCGAGTACAACAACCCGACCTCCGACCGTGCCTTCGGCGCCCATGACGTGGCCGAGCACTACTATCTCGGCAGCTATCACCAGGCCATGGAGTTCTTCGAGATCATCTTCAACAAGGATCTCTACGACGGCCTGGCCGACGAGCAGAAGGCGATCCTCAAGCACGCGGCGAAGGCGGCGTCGTCGGACAACTACTGGAAGGGGCTCGACCGCTACTCCAAGGACCTGCAGTGGCTGCAGGACGAAGGGGGCGTGAAGGTCCACCAGACCAAGACCTCCATCCTGGAGGCGCAGCTCGAGGCCTGGGACACCGTGCTGGCGGAGCTGAACAAGGATCCCTTCTTCAAGAAGGTGACCGACTCCCAGAAGGCCTATGCCGAGCGTGTCGGCTACTACCTGCATACCGACCAGCCCGACTACCGGCTTGCCTGGGAGCACTACTTCGGCGACCTTCCGTCCTAACGCGGGCACGGGCCATCCGGCCCGAAGCTGAACGGAGGGGGCGGCGCGACGGCGCCGCCCCACCTCTGTGCAGCGCATCCTGATCCGAACACGGCGGATTCCGCATGTCGTTCTTCTACTTCATCGATCGGCTGAGCATGTACACGGGCAAGGCCTTCGCCTGGTGCATCCTCATCCTCACGCTGGGCGGCGGCTACGAGGTCTTCGTGCGCTACGTGCTGAACGCGCCGACCGGCTGGGCCTATGACATGAGCTACATCATGTACGGTGCCCTGTTCCTCATGGCCGGGCCCTACGCCCTTTCG
>CAZLNO010000143.1:0-7654 GCA_964561005.1 uncultured Rhodovibrionaceae bacterium
AAGACGAAGTCCTCATGCTGAGCCTGTCGAAGCATGAGCCTGTCGAAGCATGAGCGTGTCCGACACGCAACCGGCGCGGAAGCGCCCCACACGAGGCTGACGGCGTGTCCGATTTCATCGGCTCGCTGCCATCATTCTTTCAGACATCATCAAAATACGGATCGTGTCCGCTGGCCAGCCGCGCCGCCCCCTCAAACCGCCTCCGCCTGCCGCACGGCCATGTCGGCAAACTCGCGCAGGAAGACGGAGCCGGCGACGGTGCGCTGGACCAGGACGCTGCGCCGGTCCGATTCGTCCTTCTTGCGGCGGACGAAGCCCAGCAGGCTGAGACGATCGAGCGCCCGCGTCACTGCCGGCTTGGAGATGCCCAGGGTCTGGGCCAGCCCGCGCACGGTATGCGGCGGCGGCTCCAGGTAGACCTGCAGCAAGACGGCCATCTGCCGGGTGCTCAGATCCGGCTGGCCGCGCGCCATACCGGCCACGGTCACCGCATGCCAGAGCGCAAGCACATCCTTCGGTTCGAGCTGCACGGGCGTTCTCGTTGCTGTTGCGCAACGAAGTCTAGCGCGGGATCGCCCGTGACGAAAGCATTGCCGGCGGCGACGACAACCGCGGCGCTCCCGTAAGCGTGAGACTCATTTCACGGTGATGACGGTGCAGCTCGCCAGCGAGGCGACCTTGTGCGACACGCTGCCCAGCAGCGCGCCCTCGATGTCGCCGACGCCCCGCCGGCCCATGACGATGGTGTCGGCCTTCTGGCGGTCGGCGAACTGCACGATGCTGCGCGCGGGATGGCCGACCTTCACCTCGGTCTTGAAGTCCTTGACGCCGCATTGCCGTGCGCAGTCCTTCGCCGCCTCCAGGATCTGCTCGGTCATCTCGTCGAGCACGTATTCCAGGCCGCCGGACAGGTGCTCCAGCTCCAGATAGCGCCGGACCTGCTCGTTGACCTTCAGCTCCTTGGTCACCGTCAGGAACGTCAGCTTGGCCCCGAACTTCGCGGCCAGTTCCGAGGCGGCCAAGGCCGCCCGCTTGGCGTGCTCGGAGCCGTCGACGCAGCAGACGATATTCTGGAACATGGGGGCGCCTCCCAGCCGTTGCATTCTTCGCTCGGCAAAGACGCTACCACAGCCGCGCCGACGTTTCGCCCTGGCGGCGACCCCTCCTGTACCGTGACCGTCGCGACGCGCCCGCGTCAGGCGGCGTGCGTGGCCCGCTCGCGCGCCCAGCCGGCCACGGCGTGGTAGGCCGCGCGCAGGCCCATCGCCTCGCCGCCCTTGGGCCGGCCCGGCCGGGCGCTGGTGTTCCAGGCCATGATGTCGAAGTGCGCCCAGGTCGCCCCCGCCGGCACGAACTCCCTCAAGAACAGCGCCGCCACGATGGCGCCGGCGAAGGTACTGTCGGCCACGTTGCTCAGGTCCGCGACGGGGCTGTCCAGCCACTTGCGATAGGATTCGAACAGCGGCAGGCGCCACACCGGGTCCTGCACGCTCTCGCCCGCCTCCAGCAGGCGGTCGGCCAGGGCATCGTCGTTGCAGAACATCGCCGGCAGCTCGGGCCCCAGCGCAACCCGCGCCGCGCCGGTCAGCGTGGCGAAGTCGATGACCAGCTCCGGCTTGTCGCGCGCCGCCTCGGCCAGGGCGTCGGCCAGCACCAGCCGGCCCTCGGCGTCGGTGTTGCCGACCTCCACGGTCAATCCCTGGCGCGTCTTCAGCACGTCCAGCGGCCGAAAGGCGTCGCCGGAGACGCTGTTCTCCACGGCCGGAATCAAGAGGCGCAGGCTGACCGGCAGCTCGGCGGCCATGACCATCTGCGCCAGCGCCAGCGCATGCGCCGCCCCGCCCATGTCCTTCTTCATCAGCTTCATGCCCGAGGCCGGCTTCAGGTCCAGGCCGCCGGTGTCGAAGCAGACGCCCTTGCCCACCAGGGTAAGCCGCGGCCCAGCGCCGTTGTTCCAGCGCAGGTCGACCAGGCGCGGCTCGCGCGCGGCGGCCCGGCCGACGGCGTGAATCGCCGGGAAGTTCCGCTTGAGCAGCTGGTCGCCGGCGATGACCTGGGTCTTGGCGCCGTGGCGCTTGCCCTCGGCGCGCACCGCTTCCGCCAGTTCCTCGGGGCCCAGGTCGGCGGCGGGGGTGTTGACCAGGTCGCGCACCAGCGTGGTGGCCTCGACCGCGCGGCGCACGACCGCCGGTTCCGCCTCGGCCGGCCAGACCAGCTCCGCCGGCGTCTCCTCGCGGGCCTTGTAACGGGTGAAGGCGTAGCACCCGAGCGCCCAGCCCATCGCGGCGGCCTCCGCCGCCGGCTGCGACAGCTCGGAGTCGATGCGGTAGCGGCCCGGCGGCAGCGCCGTCGGCAGGTCGGCGTAGGCCCAGATGTCGTGGGCCTCGCCGACGCCCAGCACGACGCGGGCGATCCCGCCCTCGGCGTCGGGGACCACGGCGTGACTGCCCGCCTTCCCCTTGAAGCCGGTGGCCTTGAGCCAGGCGGCGACCGGCGCCGGTTGTTCATTCAGCCAGGAATCGTAACCCTCGGCCGTAACCGGCGTGATCGGCCGGGTCGCGGCGTCCGCTTCGTCGACCAGATAGTCCATGCAAGCCCTCCCGCTCTCCTGCGTTTCCCCTCCTGTAGCGCAGCCGGCGGTCGGCTTAAACCGCATTCCGCTTGCCCGTCCGCGCCGGGCGTGCTTGCCATGGGACAGAGCCACGCGTCAGCGAGGGAGGCTGTTCATGGCCGCGCTCACCATCGTTCTCGGCAACAGGAATTATTCCTCCTGGTCCCTGCGGGCCTGGCTGGCGCTGCGCCAGACCGGCCAGCCCTTCGAGGAGGTCGTCATCCCCCTGGACCGTCCGGAGACGCAGTCGAGCATCCGCACCTGGTCGCCGGCCGGCAAGGTGCCCATCCTGCGCCACGGCGAGATGATCGTCTGGGACAGCCTGGCGATCTGCGAGTACCTGGCCGAGACCTGGCCGGAGGCCGGGCTGTGGCCGAGCGACCCGGCCGCGCGGGCGACGGCGCGCTCGGCGGCGGCGGAGATGCACGCGGGCTTCCAGGATCTGCGCCGGGCCCTGCCCATGGACATCCGCGCCGAGGTGCCGCGCGACTACAGCGAGGCCGTCGGCGCGGACATCGCCCGCATCTGCGACCTCTGGAGCGAATGCCGGACGCGTTTCGGCGACGCGCACGGCGACTTCCTGTTCGGCCCCTTCACCATCGCCGACGCCTTCTATGCGCCGGTCGCCTCGCGCTTCGCCACCTACAAGGTGGCCCTGCCGCAGCTTGCCGCGCGCTACGTCGAGGCGGTGATGGCGCACCCGGCCATGCTGGACTGGCAGCAGGCGGCGGCGCGGGAGCCCTGGGTGATCGAGAACCCTTAATCGCCGGCCGCGTTCATGGGCGTGGCGGCTTCCTGCTCGGGGGACAGACGACCCGCCTCGACGTAATAGCGCCGGGCGCCGGGATGCAGCGGCACGCCCAGCCCGTCCAGGGCGGTCTCCAGGCGAATGGCCGCGCCCTTGGGGTGGCCGCTGCGCAAAAGGCGGCCGGTGCTGGGATGCCAGAGGGCGCGGGTGATCTGATAGACGGTGTCCGCGTGCTCGCGGGCGTCGACCAGCCACTGCGCGCCCACGGCGACGGTCCGGGTGTGCGCGACGTTGCGATAGGTGCCGGCAAGGATGTTGTGGGTGGCGAAGAAGGGATAGGCCTCGCGCAGCCGGTCGATCTCCGGGCCGCTCAGGGGGATGAGGCGGATCGCCGTGTCGCGGGCCAGATTCTCGATCGCCTTTGCGGGGGTCCCGGCGACGAAGAAGAAGCCGTCCAGCTCGCCGCCGCGGACCAGGTCGGCGGCCTGGCCCGCCGGTTCGGCGACGGCCTCGAAGTCGTCCGCCGACACGCCGTAGGCGTCGAGGATCAGCTTGGCGTCGACGCGCGTGCCCGAGCCCTCCCGGTCCAGGGAGATGCGCTTTCCCTTGAGGTCGGTCACGCGCATGATGCCGCTGTCGACCCGCACCACCAGATGGACCGCCTCGGGATAGAGGTTGGCGATGGCGCGCAGGTTCGTCACCGGGCCGCGTTCCTCGTACAGTCCTTTGCCGGTGTAGGCCCAGTAGGCCACGTCCGCCTGCACGAGGCCGGAGTCCAGGTTGCCGACGGCCAGACGCTCGACGTTGTCGACCGAGCCGTTGGTCGACTGCGCGACGGCGATCAGGCCGGGCACCCCGCAGCTCCCCCCTTCCTCGCAGGGCCGGCTGCCGGGCGGGTGGCTGATGGCGTTGGCCAGGATCCCGCCGATCGGGAAGTAGGTGCCGCTGGTCGAGGCGGTGCCGATGCGGAAGAAGCGGATGTCCTGCGCCCGGGCGAGGCGCGCGGCCAGCGGTGCCAGGACCGGCGCACTCAAGAGACCCACGCCGCCGGCGAGGAAGGCGCGGCGTCCGATATTCGCCCGGTCCGGTTGCATGGCACGTGGTCCTGTCTTCGGATGGACGATTATCCTAGCACCACCCGATCGTGTTCGCCACCGCCGCCGCGCGATTGACCCGGCGTTGGGCCGCACATAAACCCGAAGGCACTGGACCTCGCCGCCAAGAAGACGACACCGGGAGGGAATGCGCCATGAACCTCGCCGCCCTGCTCGCCCGCGCCGGCCGGGCCCAAGCCGAGCTGCCGGCGGTGGCCCTCGGCGCCCGCACGCTCGCCAGCTATGGCCAGCTGGCGCGGCGGGCGGCCGTGCTGGCGGGCCGTCTGCGCGACCGCCTGGGCCTCGCCGCGGGCGACCGCGTGGCGCTGGCAATGGCCAACCACCCCGCCTATGTCGAGATCCTTTACGCCTGCTGGCATGCCGGCCTGGCGGCGGTGCCGATCAACGCCAAGCTGCACGAGAAGGAGTTCCGCTACATCCTGGAGAGCAGCGGGGCGCGCGCCGTCTTCGTCACCGAGAAACTGGCGGCGCCCATCGCTCGCGCGGCCGACGGCCTCGACGACCTGCGCGAGGTCGTCGATGTCGACGGCCCGGACTACCCCAAGCTGCTGCAAGGCGACCCGGCCCCGATGGCGGAGGTCGCGTCG
This sequence comes from uncultured Rhodovibrionaceae bacterium, assembly GCA_964561005.1. Lineage (GTDB taxonomy): Bacteria > Pseudomonadota > Alphaproteobacteria > Kiloniellales > Rhodovibrionaceae > CAZLNO01. The sequence goes on from CAZLNO010000143.1 coordinate 5,062, forward strand.
GACGACCTGGCCTGGCTGTTCTACACCAGCGGCACCACGGGCCGACCCAAGGGCGCCATGCTGACGCATCGGGTGCTGCAGGCGATGACGCTCGGCTACTTCGCCGACGTCGACGCCATCCAACCCGGCGAGGCGATCGTCCACGCCGCCCCGATGTCGCACGGCTCCGGCCTCTATACCCTGCCGCACGTGGCCGGCATGGCGAAGCAGGTGGTGCCGGAGTCCGGCGGCTTCGACCCGGCGGAGCTTTTCGACCTGCTGCCACGGCATCCCGGCAGCGCCATGTTCTTCGCGCCGACGATGGTCAAGCGCCTGGTCGAGCATCCACAGGCCGGCGCGGCCGACATGCGGAATCTCAAGACCATCGTCTACGGCGGCGGGCCGATGTACGTGGCCGACCTGAAGCGCGCGATCGACCGCTTCGGCCAGGTCTTCGTGCAGATCTACGGCCAGGGCGAGAGCCCGATGACCATCACCGCGCTGCCACGCTTCGATCACATGGACACCGGCCATCCGCGTTACGAACAGCGTCTCGCGTCGGTCGGTCGGGCGCAGACGGTCTGCGAGGTCATCGTGGCGGACGGCGACGACCGGCCGCTGCCGCCGGGCGAGGCGGGCGAGATCCTGGTGCGCGGCGACCCGGTCATGCCGGGCTACTGGCGGAACCCCGAGGCGACGGCGAAGACGCTGCGCGGCGGCTGGCTGCACACCGGCGACGTCGGCACGCTGGACGCCGACGGCTACCTGACGCTGAAGGACCGCTCCAAGGACGTCATCATCTCCGGCGGCACCAACATCTATCCGCGCGAGGTGGAGGAGGTGCTGCTGCGCCACCCGGCGGTGGCCGAGGTCTCGGTGGTGGGCAAGGCGCACCCGGAGTGGGGCGAGATGGTGGTCGCCTTCGTGGTGCCGCGCCGCGAGCGCGCGGGCGAGGCGACGCCGCAGGCCCTGGAGGCTTTCTGCCTGGCGGAGATCGCCCGCTTCAAGCGGCCGCGCCAGTGGATCTTCCTCGACGCCCTGCCCAAGAACAACTACGGCAAGGTGCTGAAGACCGAACTGCGGGCGCGGCTGGCGGGATAGAACTGACCGCTGGCGCGCGGCGGGAGCTTGCTCCCGCCCCGAACGTTTCCGCGACCCCCTCGCACGGGAGCTCGCCGTCAGCGCCGAGCCGCCGCCAGCCTACCAGGTGCCGGTGTTCTCCATGCTGGCCCAGGGTTCCTGCTTGGGCAGGGCCTCGCCCTCCTGCAGCAGCTCGATGGAGATGCCGTCTGGGGAGCGGACGAAGGCCATGCGGCCGTCGCGCGGCGGTCGGTTGATGGTGACGCCGTTGTCCATCAGATGCTGGCAGGTCTCGTAGACATTCTTCACGCGGAAGGCCAGGTGGCCGAAGTTGCGGCCGCCGCCATACTCCTCCGGGTCCCAGTTGTAGGTCAGCTCCAGCAGCGGCGCCCGCTCCGCTTCCGCACGGTCCTTGTCCTCGGGCGCGCAGAGGAAGATCAGCGTCGCGCGGGCGCCGTCCAGGTCCGTGCGGCTGGTCTCCACAAGGCCCAGCTTGTTGCAGTAGAAGTCCAGCGACTCGTCGATGTCGCTGATGCGCACCATGGTGTGAAGGTATTTCATCCTGGCGTCTCCCCCGGATATGCAGGTAAATGGGCGAGCGGCGGCATGAACCGCGACCGCCCTGGATTTAGGCTCGGGGCGGGGCGGCACCAACCCCGACCGCCAGATCGCCGGCCGCCGCGCCCTCGGGCAGCGCCAGCAGGTGCGCCGGGCAGCGCCGGCAGTCGGAGCTGCCGAAGCCGGGGAGCGGCGCCCACGCCCCGCCCATCTCCTGCACCGCCTCACGCCAGGCACACTCCGCGCCGTCCGGCCAGACGAGCACCCCGGCAACCCGCGCCTGGGCCAGCAGGACATCGATGTGCCAGCGGGGGCGCTTGTCCGCACGCAGGTGGCGGCCGACCCGCGCCGCCGGGCCGCCCGGCCCGCGGGCGCTGCCGAAGTAGGCGTAGCGGCCCGCCGGCAGCGTGCCGCCGCGCGGGCGCGGGACCGGCAGGGCCACGGCCGCCGGCAGCTCCAGCATGAGCGCGTAGGCGCCGGGCGCGCGCGGCAGGGCCTCCAGGTTCACCGACTCGGCGGCATCACATCGAGAACAGAACCAAGGCGGTTTCATGAACCGCATCACATACGGTCGTCCGGATTGCCCCTCACGCCGCCTTGCTCTTCGCCGCCTTGTCCGCCTTCAGCGCGGCCTGGGCGGCGGCCAGGCGGGCGATGGGGACGCGGAACGGCGAGCAGGAGACGTAGTCCAGCCCCACGCCCTGGCAGAAGCGGATCGAATCGGGATCGCCGCCGTGCTCGCCGCAGATGCCGAGCTTCAGATCCGGCCGGGCCTGACGCCCGTCCTGGCCGGCAAGCTCGACCAGCTTGCCCACGCCGTGCGGGTCCAGGCTGATGAAGGGGTCCTGCTCCAGGATGCCCTGCGCCTCGTAGGCCGGCAGGAAGTTGGCGGCGTCGTCGCGCGACAGACCGAAGGCGGTCTGCGTCAGGTCGTTGGTGCCGAAGGAGAAGAAGTCGGCGTGGCGGGCGATGTGCC
>CAZLNO010000144.1:0-7300 GCA_964561005.1 uncultured Rhodovibrionaceae bacterium
CGCGAGCGCATGGGCCACATCGAGCTGGCCAGCCCGGTGGCGCATATCTGGTTCCTGAAGTCGCTGCCCAGCCGCATCGGGCTGCTGCTGGACATGACGCTGAAGGACCTGGAGCGCGTCCTCTACTTCGAGAACTACGTCGTGGTCGAGCCCGGCCTGACGGACCTGAAGCTGCGCCAGCTTCTCAGCGAGGACGAGTTCTTCCACGCCCAGGACGATTACGGCGAGGACGCCTTTACCGCCAAGATCGGCGCCGAGGCGATGAAGGAGATGCTGGCCTCGCTCGACCTGGAGGAGGAGCGCACGCACCTGCGCGCGGACCTGAAGGAGACCAACTCCGAGGCCAAGCGCAAGAAGCTGGTCAAGCGCCTGAAGCTGGTCGAGGCGTTCATCGAGTCCGGGTCGAAGCCGGAGTGGATGATCCTGGACGTCATCCCGGTCATTCCGCCGGAGTTGCGCCCTCTGGTGCCGCTCGACGGCGGCCGCTTCGCCACCAGCGACCTGAACGACCTCTACCGCCGGGTGATCAACCGCAATAACCGCCTGAAGCGGCTGATCGAGCTGCGCGCGCCCGACATCATCGTGCGCAACGAGAAGCGCATGCTGCAGGAGGCCGTCGACGCCCTGTTCGACAACGGCCGGCGCGGGCGCGTCATCACCGGCGCCAACAAGCGGCCGTTGAAGTCGCTGTCCGACATGCTGAAGGGCAAGCAGGGCCGCTTCCGCCAGAACCTGCTCGGCAAGCGCGTGGACTACTCGGGCCGCTCGGTCATCGTGGTGGGGCCGGAGCTGAAGCTGCACCAGTGCGGCATCCCCAAGAAGATGGCGCTGGAGCTCTTCAAGCCCTTCATCTACCACAAGCTTGAGTTGTACGGCTACGCCTCGACCATCAAGGCCGGAAAGCGCATGGTGGAGAAGGAGCGCCCGGAGGTCTGGGACATCCTGGAAGAGGTGATCCGCGAGCACCCGGTGCTGCTCAACCGCGCGCCGACGCTGCACCGCCTGGGCATCCAGGCCTTCGAGCCGGTGCTGATCGAGGGCAAGGCGATCCAGCTTCACCCGCTGGTCTGCGCGGCGTTCAACGCCGACTTCGACGGCGACCAGATGGCCGTGCACGTGCCGCTTTCCCTGGAAGCCCAGCTCGAGGCGCGCGTGCTGATGATGTCGACGAACAACATCCTCTCCCCCGCCAACGGCAAGCCGATCATTCAGCCCAGCCAGGACATCGTCCTCGGCCTCTACTACCTGTCGCAGATGAACGAGGGCGCCCGCGGCGAGGGCATGGTGATCGGCAGCATGGGCGAGATCCAGCACGCCCTGCACAGCGGCGCGGTCACGCTGCAGTCCAAGATTCGCGCGCGCTTCGAGAGTGTCGACGCCGAGGGTAACCGCACGGCCGAGCTGGTCGAGACCACGCCGGGGCGCATGATCCTGGCGCAGGTGCTGCCGCGCCATCCCAACGTGCCGTTCAGCCTGATCAACCGCCTGCTGGGCAAGAAGGAGGTGACCGAGGTCATCGACGTGGTCTATCGCCACTGCGGGCAGAAGGAGACGGTGATCTTCGCCGACCAGGTGATGACGCTGGGTTTCTCCTATTCCTGCCGCGCGGGCATCTCCTTCGGCAAGGACGACATGATCATCCCCGACGCCAAGCACCGGCTGGTCCACGAGGCCGAGGAGCAGGTGAAGGAGTTCGAGCAGCAGTACCAGGACGGCCTCATCACTCGCGGCGAGAAGTACAACAAGGTCGTCGATGTCTGGTCGCGCTGCACCGACCAGGTGGCCGACGAGATGATGAAGGTCATGTCCGAGAAGAAGGACGGCGAGATCAACAGCGTCTACATGATGGCGCACTCGGGCGCCCGCGGCTCGCCGGCGCAGATCCGCCAGCTCGCCGGCATGCGCGGCCTGATGGCCAAGCCGTCGGGCGAGATCATCGAGACACCGATCATCTCCAACTTCAAGGAAGGCCTGACGGTGCTGGAGTACTTCAACTCCACCCACGGCGCCCGAAAGGGCCTGGCCGACACCGCGCTGAAGACGGCGAACTCCGGCTATCTGACGCGCCGCCTGGTGGACGTTGCGCAGGACGCCATCGTCGCCGAGCACGACTGCGGCACCAAGCGCGGCCTGACGGTCAAGCCGGTGGTCGAGGCCGGCGAGGTGATCGCCCCGCTGGGCGACCGCATCCTGGGCCGGACGGCGCTGGAGGACATCCTCGATCCGCTCAACGACAAGGTGATCGTCACCGCGGGCGAGATGATCACCGAGGAGAAGGTCGAGCGGATCGAGACCGCCGGCATCGACTCGGTGCGCATCCGCTCGGTGTTGACCTGCGAGTCGCGCACCGGCATCTGCGCCCAGTGTTATGGCCGCGACCTGGCCCGCGGCACGGCGGTCAACGTCGGCGAGGCGGTCGGCGTCATCGCCGCGCAGTCGATCGGCGAACCGGGCACGCAGCTCACCATGCGCACCTTCCACATCGGCGGCGCGGCGCAGAGCGGCGGCGAGCAGTCCAGCATCGAGGCCTCGGTGAACGGCGCGGTCCAGGTGCGCAACCGGAACCTCGTGCAGAACTCCGAGGGCCAGTTCATCGTCATGGGCCGCAACCTGGAGCTGGTTGCCTATGACGAGCAGGGGCGGGAGCGGGCCACCTACAAGGTGCCCTATGGCGCCAAGCTGCTGGCCGACGACGGCGCGAAGATCCAGCGCGGCCAGCGCCTGGCGGAGTGGGACCCCTACACCCAGCCGATCATCACCGAGAAGGAGGGCACCGCCCACTACGTCGATCTGGTCGACGGCGTCTCGATGCGCGAGGTGACCGACGAGACGACCGGCATCACCAACCGCGTCGTGGTGGATTGGAAGCAGCAGCCCAAGGGCAGCGAACTGCGCCCGCGCATCACCCTGCGGGACCCGGACGGCGAGGTCGTCACCCTGGCGAACGGCTCGGAGGCGCGCTATTTCATGAGCGTCGACGCCATCCTGTCGGTGGACAACGGCCAGCACGTGAAGGCCGGTGACGTCCTGGCCCGCATCCCGCGCGAATCCACCAAAACCCGAGACATCACCGGTGGCCTGCCGCGCGTCGCCGAGCTGTTCGAGGCGCGCAAGCCCAAGGACTACGCGATCATCAGCGAGATCGCCGGGCGGGTCGAGTTCGGCAAGGACTACAAGACCAAGCGCCGGATCATCGTCGTGCCGGAGGACGAGACCGAATCGCCGCGGGAATACCTCATTCCCAAGGGCAAGCACATCACGGTGCGCGAGGGCGACTACGTCGACGTTGGCGACATGCTGATGGACGGCAATCCGGTGCCGCACGACATCCTGGACATCCTCGGCGTGGAGGCGCTGGCCGAGTACCTCACCGACGAGATCCAGAGCGTCTACCGGCTCCAGGGCGTGAAGATCAACGACAAGCACCTGGAGGTCGTCATCCGTCAGATGCTGCAGAAGGTGGAGATCACCGAGCCCGGCGACACCACCTTCCTGATCGGCGAGCAGGTGGATCGCACGGACTTCGAGGAGACGAACCGCAATATGGCCGAGCAGTCGCTGCGCCCGGCCGCGGCGAAGCCGGTGCTGCAGGGCATCACCAAGGCCAGCCTGCAGACCCGCTCGTTCATCTCCGCGGCGTCGTTCCAGGAGACGACGCGGGTGCTCACCGAGGCGGCGGTCTACGGCAAGTCCGACCACCTGCAGGGCCTGAAGGAGAACGTGATCGTGGGGCGCCTGATCCCCGCCGGAACGGGTGCGCAGATGAACCACTACCGGCGGTTTGCGGCCCAGCGCGACCGCAAGCTCGTGGCCGAGCGGGAGGCCAAGCAGAGTCTCTCGACCGGCGACTCGCTAAGCGGCGAGGAGGCCTCGGCCGCACAGTAACGAAGTTGCGCAAGCGGCCGGACCTGGGCAACTTCGTGTGCCGTGGAGCCCTGGTCCGGCCGCGTTTTGGCGTCCGCGAAAGGGGTGATGACAAACCCTTGACGGCGCTGCGGCGCGGCAATAGGATGCGCGCACCTTCCGGGGGGCTGGTGGTAGGCCTGATCGTCCGTGGAGATACGGCCTAGACGCAGTCCCGCGCGCTAACGTGGAAATATCGCAAACGCTGTTTTCGAACGGCGGATTGGGCGTGTCCGCAGGGGAACGGAGTTGTCTGTGTCCCCGCGCGGACATTTGCTTGGTGAACAAAAGGGTTGCCGAGGATACATGCCGACGATCAACCAGCTTGTCCGTAAGGGGCGGGAGGCCCGTCCGGCGCGCAATCAGGTGCCGGCGCTGGAGGCCTGTCCGCAGAAGCGCGGGGTCTGCACGCGCGTCTACACCACGACGCCGAAGAAGCCGAACTCGGCGCTGCGCAAGGTCGCGCGCGTGCGCCTGACCAACGGCTACGAGGTGGCCAGCTATATCCCCGGCGAGGGCCATAACCTGCAGGAGCACTCGGTGGTGCTGATCCGGGGCGGCCGCGTGAAGGACCTGCCGGGCGTGCGCTACCACACGATCCGCGGCGCACTGGACACCCAGGGCGTCAAGAACCGCCGCCAGCGCCGCTCCAAGTACGGCGCCAAGCGGCCGAAGTGAGGGGATAGGCCATGTCTCGCCGTCATCGCGCCGAGAAACGCGAGATTCTGCCCGACCCGCTGTTCGGCGACGCCGTCGTGACGAAGTTCGCCAACTATCTGATGTACGATGGCAAGAAGTCGGTCGCCGAGCGCATTCTCTATGGTGCCTTCGAGCGGATCCAGCAGCGCACCGGCAATGAGCCCGTCAAGGTGTTCCACGAGGCGCTGGACAACGTAAAGCCGGACATCGAGGTGCGTTCCCGCCGTGTGGGCGGCGCGACCTATCAGGTGCCGGTCGAGGTCAAGCCGAACCGCGCCCAGGCGCTGGCGATCCGCTGGCTGATCCGCGCCGCGCGGGCGCGCTCGGAGTACACCATGGTCGAGCGGCTGTCGAACGAGTTCCTCGATGCGTCCAACGGCCGCGGTTCCGCAGTGAAGAAGCGCGAGGACACCCACCGCATGGCCGAGGCGAACCGCGCCTTCTCGCACTATCGCTGGTAACCGGATTCCGAGGAAGAGGGTTCGTTATGTCATCGCGACAGACTCCGCTCGAGCGATACCGCAACATCGGCATCATGGCACACATCGATGCCGGCAAGACGACGACGACCGAGCGGATTCTTTTCTATACCGGGCGCTCGCACAAGCTGGGCGAGGTGCACGAGGGCGCCGCGACGATGGACTGGATGGAACAGGAGCAGGAGCGCGGCATCACCATCACCTCCGCCGCGACCACCGCGTTCTGGAACGACCATCGCGTCAACATCATCGACACGCCGGGCCACGTCGACTTCACCATCGAGGTCGAGCGCGCGCTGCGCGTGCTCGACGGCGCCGTTGCCGTGTTCGACAGCGTGGGCGGCGTGGAGCCGCAGTCGGAGACGGTCTGGCGCCAGGCCGATCGCTACAACGTGCCGCGCATTGCCTTCGTCAACAAGATGGACCGCATGGGCGCGAACTTCGAGCGCTGCGTGCAGATGATGCGCGACCGCCTGCAGGCGACGCCGCTGGTCATGCAGCTTCCTTATGGGGCGGAGGCTGACCTGAAGGGCGTGATCGACCTGCTGAACATGCAGGCCATCGTCTGGAAGGACGAGACGCTCGGCGCGAAGTGGGAGATCGAGGAGATCCCGGAGGAGCTTCGCGACGAGGCCGAGGCGGCGCGGGAAACGCTGATCGAGCTGGCGGTCGAGCAGGACGAGGAGGTCATGGAGGCCTACCTCGAGGGCAACGAGCCGGATGTCGAGACGCTGAAGCGCTGCATCCGCAAGGGCACCTGCAAACTGGCCTTCGTGCCGACGCTGTGCGGCAGCGCCTTCAAGAACAAGGGCGTGCAGCCGTTGCTGGACGCGGTGGTCGATTACCTGCCGTCGCCGATCGACGTGCCGGCGATCCGCGGCGTCAAGCCGGACTCCGACGAGGAGATGACCCGCAAGGCTGCCGACGACGAGCCGATGGCGGCGCTGGCGTTCAAGATCATGGCCGACCCCTTCGTCGGCACGCTCACCTTCGTCCGGGTGTATTCCGGCTCGCTGAAGAAGGGGGCGCAGGTCCAGAACTCGGTAAAGGGCAAGCGCGAGCGGGTTGGCCGCATGCTGCTCATGCACGCCAACCACCGCGAGGAGATCGACGAGGCGCTGGCCGGCGACATCGTGGCGATCGCGGGCCTGAAGGACACCTCGACGGGTGAAACGCTGTGCGACGCCAAGGCCCCGATCGTCCTGGAGCGGATGGAGTTCCCGGACCCGGTGATCGAGGTGGCGGTCGAGCCGAAGTCCAAGGCCGACCAGGAGAAAATGGCGAACGCGCTGGCCCGGCTCGCCCAGGAGGACCCCTCCTTCCAGGTGACCACCGACGAGGAGAGCGGGCAGACCGTCATCAAGGGAATGGGCGAGCTGCACCTGGAGGTGCTGGTCGACCGCCTGAAGCGCGAGTTCAAGGTCGACGCGAACGTGGGCGCGCCGCAGGTCGCCTACCGGGAGACCATCGCTCAGCGCGCCGAGGTGGACTACACCCACAAGAAGCAGACCGGCGGCGCCGGGCAGTTCGCGCGTGTCAAGATCGTGTTCGAGCCGCAGGAGGCCGGCGAGGGCTTCGGGTTCGAGAACGCGGTGGTCGGCGGAGCGGTACCGAAGGAGTACGTCCCCGGCGTGGAGCGCGGCCTGAGGCAGAGCATGGAGTCCGGCGTGCTGGCGGGCTTCCCGGTGATCGACTTCAAGGCCACCCTGGTCGACGGCGCGAGCCATGATGTCGACTCCAGCATCCTGGCCTTCGAGATCGCCACCCGGCAGGCCTTCAAGGAGGGCATCCGCAAGGCCAAGCCGGTTCTGCTGGAGCCGATGATGAAGGTCGAGGTGGTGACGCCCGAGGAGTATATGGGCGACATCATCGGCGACCTGAACTCGCGGCGCGGCACGGTCGGCAGCATGGACCACCGGGGTAACGCGCGGGTGATCAACGCCGTGGTGCCGCTGGCCAACATGTTCGGCTACGTGAACACCCTGCGGTCCATGAGCCAGGGCCGCGCCCAGTTCACGATGCACTTCAGCCACTACGACCGGGTTCCGCAGGCCGTGGCCGACGAGGTCGTGGCGAAGATGGCCTGAGGGCGCGCGGATCACGCAGGGATCAGACGCGACGCACGCGAACGACGGGGAACGGAGAGACACTGACGATGTCGAAAGCGAAGTTCGAGCGCGACAAGCCGCACTGCAACATTGGGACGGTTGGTCACGTGG
>CAZLNO010000145.1:0-7168 GCA_964561005.1 uncultured Rhodovibrionaceae bacterium
CGGTTCAGGGGCATATAATTGCGGCGTGTATCCGCAATCAATTCGGTGCGCTCCAGCGCTGTCGATTTCGCACACGACCACCCAACCCGGGGCGGCCGACCTCGCGCGGCCGCTCCGTTCCGGGCCGCCGGGCGCGTCCGCGCGCGGGCCTTCGTCCGGCCGCCGGCCGCGCGTCCTCTCCCGCGCGCCGGCGCCGGGGCGCGCGCCGCCCGGCGGCCCGACCCCGACACCAGTCCACCAACCGCAAGGGAGACCAACCCATGTCGAACCAGATCGAGCAGGCCTTCATCAAGCACTTCCAGTCGGAGGTGCACCAGGCCTACCAGCGCCAGGGCTCCAAGCTCCGGCCCACGGTGCGCAGCAAGAACAACGTCCGCGGCAGCACCACCACCTTCCAGAAGGTCGGCAAGGGCAGCGCGACCACCAAGGGCCGCAACGCCGCGATCCCGACGATGAGCCTGGATCACGAGCCGGTGGAGTGCCAGCTCGTCGACTACTACGCCGGCGACTGGGTGGACAAGCTGGACGAGCTGAAGACCAACATCGACGAGCGCATGGTGGTCGCCAACGCGGGCGCCTACGCCCTGGGCCGCCAGACCGACGCCCTCGTCATCAACGCCCTGAAGACGACCGGGCAGGCCGCCGGCAGCGGCGCCGACGGCCTGACCAAGGCCAAGGTGCTGGCCGCCTTCGAGATCCTGGGCGCCAACGACGTCCCCGACGACGGCGAGCGCTATGCCGTGGTCGGCTGGAAGCAGTGGTCCGACCTGCTGGACATCAAGGAGTTCGCCAACGCCGACTACGTCGGCGAGGACGATCTGCCGTGGAAGGGCACCCAGGCCAAGCGCTGGCTGGGCACGCTGTGGATTCCGCACTCCGGCCTGCCGTTCGACCCCGACAACAACGTGCGGAGCTGCTTCTGGTACCACAAGAGCGCCATCGGCCACGCCTCGGGCGCCGACGTCGCCTCCGACATCACCTGGCACGGCGACCGCGCGGCGTACTTCGTCAACAACATGATGTCGCAGGGCGCCTGCCTGATCGACGGCAACGGCGTCGTCACGCTGCCCGCGCTCGAGAGCTGATCGGAACAAAAGGAGATCGAAACGATGGCTTTCCAGGCCCGCAACCTCAGCGTCATCGCCTACGCCAACGGCTTCACGCTGTGGCACTACACCACCGTCGACCCGGCCGCCACGGTCGACACCGAGGGCTACTTCAACCAGGCGGCGGAGATGCTGCGCAGCGGCGACATGATCCTGGCCAACGTCGACACCGACGCCGCCACGCCGGCCGCCGGCATCTTCCTGGTCAACCAGAACGCCGGCGGCGTGGTCGACGTCGCCGACCTGACCAGCGTGGGGGCCAGCGACACCGACTAAAGGCGCGCGGGCGCCCCCACCCCATCCCTCCCCCGCAAGCGGGGGAGGGGGTGACGATCCGCCACGACAGCCACCTCCCCCGCTTGCGGGGGAGGTCGGCGCGTCAGCGCCGGGTGGGGGCGCGCCGGTTGCGTCGCGCGGGCCGGCCGCCGTTCTCGCGCGGACATCCCCACCCCTCCCCTCCCCCGCAAGCGGGGGAGGGGAGGGCGCGTGAGCTTGCAAGAACATACCCACACAAGGAGACCCATCGATGGCCCAATCCGCCGTCGCGCTGTGCGCCCGCGCGCTGATCGCGATCGGGGCGCGGCCGATTGCCAGCTTCGAGGAGACCGGGGTCGAGGCGCAGGTCTGCCGCCGCCTCTATCCCGGCTTGCGCGACGCGCTGCTCTCGGCGCATCCCTGGAACTTCGCCACCGCGCAGGCGACCCTGCCGCGCCTGGCGGAGCCGCCCGAGGCCGACTTCGCCCACGCCTTCCAGCTTCCCGCCGACTTCCTGCGCGCGCTCTCGCTCGGCCAGGGCGGGCAGGGCCGGGGCGTGGAGTACCGCATCGCCGGCCGGCGGCTGCACGCCGACCCGAAGGCGGTGCTGCTGACCTACATCGCCCGGCCGCACGAGGGTGACTTCCCGCCTTTCTTCGACCAGGCGCTGGTGGCCCGCCTGGCCGCCGAGTTCGTGCTGCCGCTGACCGAGAGCACCAGCCGGGCCGAGGCGCTGTCGCGCCTGGCCGAGAACGCGCTGACGCAGGCGCGGCAGATCGACGCCCAGCAGGACGCCCCGCCGCGCCTGGCGCACTTCCCCCTGGTGGAGGCGCGAGGCCGATGACCCGCCGCTACGTCTACAAGACCAACTTCACCGCCGGCGAGCTGGACCCGCGGCTGCTCGGCCGCGGCGACCTGCGCGCCTACGAGAACGGCGCGACCACGCTGCGCAACGTCATGCTGCACCCCACCGGCGGCGTCACCCGGCGCGACGGCATGCAGTTCCTGGCCGAGCTGCCGGAGGCCGGGCGGCTGATCGGCTTCGAGTTCAACACCGAGCAGATCTATCTGCTGGTGCTCACCCACTTCCGCCTGGACGTCTACCAGGACGGCGAGCTCATCGCCGGCAACATCACCGCGCCCTGGCATCGCAGCATCATCCCCGAGCTGGTCTGGGTGCAGAGCGCCGACACGCTGTTCGTCGCCCATCCCACGCTGCGCACCCGCATGGTCACGCGCGAGGGGCCGGGCGACTGGGCGATCTCGGAGATCCGCTTCGCCACGGTGAACGACCGGGAGATGATCCCGCACCACAAGTTCGCCCCGCCGGAGGCGCTGATGGACCCGAGCGGCACGACCGGGACCATCACGCTGGAGACCGACTACTCCATCTTCGACGCCGAGGACCACATCGGCGTGCCCTTCCGGCTGTACGGCGGCGAGGTGCGCATCACCAGCGTCAGCGCCCCGCGTACCGCCGAGGCGGAGGTCACGGTGCCGCTGAGCGACACCGGACCGACCCCGGACTGGACCGAGGCGGCGTTTTCCAACGTGCGCGGCTGGCCCTCCACCGTGGCCTTTCACGAGAACCGCCTGGTCCTCGGCGGCTCGCGCGACCTGCCGAACAACGTCTGGATGTCCCGGATCGACGATCTGTTCAACTTCGACCTCGGCACCGGGCTGGACGACGAGGCCATCCATTTCGAGCTGCTGGCCGACGAGGTGAACGCCGTGCGCGGCATGCTCTCGCGCCGCGACCTCCAGGTCTTCACCTCGGGCGGCGAGTGGCTGGTCAGCGGCGACCCGCTCACCCCGCGCACCGTGCAGGCGCGCCGGCAGACCCGAATCGGCTCGCGCACCGATCGCTACGTGCCGCCGCGCGACGTCGACGGGGCGACGCTGTTCGTCGCGCGCAGCGGCAACAAGCTGAACGAGTTCCTCTTCGCCAACAGCGAGCAGAACTTCATCGCCGGCGACCTGACGCTGCTGGCCACGCAGCAGGTGCGCGACATCGTCGACCTCGCCTACGAGGACAGCCGGCGCATCGTCTATGCCGTCCTGGCCGACGGCGAGCTGGCGACGCTGACACAGTACCGCGTGGAGGAGGTGACCGCCTGGACCCGGCAGGCCACCGACGGCTTCATCCACGCCGTCGCCGTGGTCGGCGGCTTCGTCTACGTCCTGGTGGAGCGCGCGACCGGGCACTTCCTGGAGGTGCTGGAGCCCTCGCTGCTGCTGGACTCCAGCCTGACCGGCACGGCCGACCCGCCGACCGACACCTGGTCCGGCCTGGACCACCTGGAGGGCGAGACGGTCGACATCCTCGCCGACGGCCAGGTGAAGCCGCCGCGGACGGTGGTGGACGGCACGGTGACGCTGGACGCCCCGGCGGCGGAGCTGGTCGCCGGGCTGCCCTACACCCACGAGGTGGCGCCGCTGCCGCCGCTGGCCGAGAGCGCGCTGGGCGTGGGCTACAACATCAAGGTGCGGCTGATCGAGGCCAGCTTCCGCCTGCTCGACACCGCCCAGCTTTCGGTGGACGTGGGCGAGGGGCCGATGCCGGTGTCCTTCCAGAGCTTCGGCGACGATCTGCTCGACCAGCCGGTGACGCCGTTCACCGGCGACAGGAGCGTGCGCGCGCTGGGCTGGCGGGACGCCGGGATGGACCCGCTGTGGCGCGTCGTCGGCGCGGCGCCGCTGCCCTTCACGCTGCTTTCGGTGACCACAGAGATGAAGGTGAACGACTGATGGCTTCCCTCAACCCCGTCACGTCCTTCGTGACCCCCTTTCTTGAGACCGGCGCGCAGCTCGCGACCAGCGCCGGGCAGAACGGCGCCCGCATCCAGCAGGCCCAGGTCCAGCAGCAGGGCGCCCTCCAGCGCACCCAGCTCGAAACCCAGGCCGAGGCCCGCCAGGCGCAACTGGAGGCCGAGGCCCGCGCCCGCCAGGCCGAGCGCGACCGCCAGGCCGCCCTGCGCCAGGCCGAGCTGGAGCGCCAGGCCGCCCTCGAACAGGCGCGGTTGCAGCAGCAGGCGTCCCTGCGGCAGGCCCGCTTCGACAGCCGGACGGAGCAGCAGCTCCTGTTGCAGCAGGCGGAGATCGACCGCCAGACCGCCCAGCGCCAGGCGGAGCGCGAATTCCAGCGCCAGCGGCAGGCCCGCCAGGCCGAACTGGAGCGCGCCCGCATCGAGGCCGAGGCGCGGATCGAGGCGGCGCGCCTCAGCCAACCGCGCGCCATCGAGCTGCCGCCGCTGGAGGAGGACCCGGAGGTGAAGGCGCTGCTCGACCGCATCGACCGCGACCGCGAGAAGACGCTGCTGGACCGCGACATCCGCGCCCAAGAGCGCCGCCAGGACACCCGCTCGGCCCAGGCCAGTGCGCGTGCCCGCGCGGCGGACTCCGGCATCTCCGGCGGCGGCACGGCGCGGGCGATCCGGCGCGGCATCACCCAGTCCAGCCGGCAGGAGCAGGCGGCCGACGACGCGCGCACGACGCTCGACGTCGAGGGCATCGAGGCGCGCGGGCGCGGCAGCCTGCTGGAAATCGCCGAACGCCGCCGCCGCGCCCAGCTCGGCCTCACCCAACAGCTCCAGCCGCGCGGCGTCTGAGCCCCGGCGCGGACGCCCCCACCCTGGCTCTGCCCTGCCCCGCTGGCGGGTGCGGAGACTGTTTTCGTGTCGTCAATAGCCAGTCCCCTCCCCCACTCGTGGGGGAGGGATAGGGTGGGGGTGTCCGCGCGAGAACGTTGGTCCGCACGCGCGACGCGACCGCCGTGCCCCCACCCGGCGCTGCGCGCCGACCTCCCCCGCGACACGCCAGTCGACGGCGAAGCCGTCTAGCGGGGGAGGTGGGATCGATCGGTTTCCGGCCCGAACCCCTGCATGTGAAACACGAACCAGTCCCTCCCCCGAGTGCGGGGAAGCGTCACGGTGGGGGCAACGCCATAAAAGTTAAGGAGTCCCCCATGTCCGACCTCACCGTCGGCGACAGTCGGCCGCTGGTGCAGTACACCGCGGACGGCCAGCAGACCGAGTTCACCTTTCCCTTTCCCGTCCTGGCCGCCCAGGACCTGATCGTGGTGTTCGACGACGGCGCCGCGCCCGGCGGCTTCGGCGTGGCCGGCGTCGGCGACAGCGCCGGCGGCACCGTCACCTTCGACAGCGCGCCGCCGGCGGATACCCGCGTCACGCTGTACCGCGACATGGCGGTGGCGCGCGCCACCGACTTCGTCGAGGCCGGCAGCTTCCGCGCCAGCGCGCTGAACGACGAGCTGGACCGCCTGACGATGATGGTGCAGCAGGTGGAGAGCCTCGCCGCCACCGCGCTGCGCCACGCGCCGCACGACGAAACCGACGACCTGACCCTGCCGCCCCGGGCCGAGCGGGCGGACACCGTGCTGGGCTTCGACGCCGAGGGCCTGCCGCAGACCCTGCCGGACCCGGCCATCGCCGCGCAGGAAGCCACGGACCAGGCGAACGCCGCCGCCGCCTCCGCCACCCAGGCCGCGGACTCCGAAAGCGCCGCCGCCGGTTCCGCCACGGCGGCGGCGGATTCCGCCAGCGCGGCCGCGACCGCCGAGGCCAGCGCGCAGCAGTGGGCCGAGGCGCCGGAGGACAGCGAGGTCGCGCCCGGCGAGTTCTCCGCCCACCACTGGGCCAACAAGGCGGCGCAGAACGCCGTCGACCTGCCGGAGGAGCGCCGGCGCGCCGACCTGGCGATGCAGCGGGTGCGCTGGTCGCTCGCCGTGCCGGAGGTGGCGGTGACGCCGGTCTGGGCGGCGGACTTCCTCTTCGCGCTGGGGCTGGACGGGCTGAGCGTCAGCCGGAACGGGCCGGCCACCTTCGTCGACGACCGGGGCAACCTGGTGACCGCGGGGCCGGACGTGCCGCGCCTGGACCACGACCCGGCGACCGGCGCGCCGCTTGGGCTGCTGGTGGAATCGCAGCGCACCAACGTCCTGCACGACAGCTTCAACCCGGCGACGCAGACCCGGACGCTGGCGGCGGGCACCTACACGGTGTCGGTCACCGGTACGGGAAGCTGCGAGCTCTCCGGCGGCGCGACCGGCACCGTCACGGCCGGCAACCCGGTCACCTTCACGCTGTCGGCGCAGAGCGATGTCACCTTCACGGTCGGCGGCACCGTGCAGACCTTCCAGTGCGAGGCCGGCAGCGGCGCCACCAGCCCCATCGAGACGCCCGCCGGCGGCGGCGCCACCCGCGCGGCCGACGTGGTGACGGCGGCCGACCTCGCCTGGCTGAACCCGGACGCGGTGAGCTTCGTGGTCTCCGCCCGCCTGGCCGACGCGCCGACGGCGGAGGCCGGCCGCCTGCTCAGCCTGGACGACGGCGGCGACGCCAACCGCCACAACCTCTACTACAACGGCGCGGCGGGAAAGGTCTCGCTGTTCACCAAGAGCGGCGGCGGCAGCCAGGGCAGCATCTCGGCGCTGACCGGCGGCTGGAGCGACGGCGCCACGCACACCCTGGGCATCGCCGTGGGCGGCGGCACGCGCACGCTGTTCGCCGACGGCAGCAAGGCCAACAGCGACGCCGTCACGGACCCGACGGGCTTCGCCACGCTGCGCCTGGGCAGCTTCCACGGCGGCCAGCAGTGGAACGGCCACATTCGTCGCGTGGCGGCCTGGAACACGCTGCTGAGCGACGCGGATCTGGCGGCGCTGACGGGATAACCGCCGTTGCCCCCACCCGGAGCGCTGGCGCGCTCCGACCTCCCCCACAAGTGGGGGAGGTGAGGTTTGGCGGGTACGGCCCTCAACCTTCACAGACATTGGCGCAAGAAACGTT
>CAZLNO010000146.1:0-7154 GCA_964561005.1 uncultured Rhodovibrionaceae bacterium
TTGTCGGCGAGTACGAGCGCCTGCTCGACCGCGCCGACGACGACCTGGCACGCGCGCCCGCGCAGTGACGGGCGCCCGGCCGCTTGCGGACCCCGATCGCGTCGCCTGCACACAAGGGATTGCGCGCCGCGTCAGAGTTGTCCAGAACGGAGTTGCGCCCCATGGGTGTGGGCAATGCCGAGAATTGAACCGGTCAGGTGAGGAGACGATCCAGGCATGACCATCGATCTGCGTATGAAGTCGGGGCTCCGAGCGCTTGTCGTCGCGGTTCCGGCACTCTTGCTGACGGGACACGCGCAGGCGGCCGAGGGCGAGGGCGGCGCCGCGCTGCCCGACGGGGACCCGGCGCTGGGCGAACGCCTCTACATGGCGGGCACCACCGCGGCCGGCGAGCCCGTGAAGGCCGTGACCAAGGGCGATATTCCGGTGAGCGGCACGCAGTTCAGTTGCGTCAACTGCCACCGGCCCAGCGGCTTCGGCTCCAGCGAGGGCGGCACCTACGTGCCGCCGATCACCGGGCCGAGCCTGTTCAATCCGACGCGCTTCAACCGCGGCAAGCGCAACGAGCGCTTCAAGGAGATGTTCAAGGAGGACCAGCCGCCGTCCTTCTGGTCGCGCGTCCGCCAAGCCCGGGCCCGGCCGGCCTATGACAGGAAGAGCCTGGCGCGCGTATTGCGCGAGGGGATCGATCCCAAGGGCCGGACGCTGGACAGCGTGATGCCGCGCTACCGGCTCAGCGATCGTGATGTGGCGAACCTTGCCGCCTTTCTGAAGACGCTGTCGGCCGAGCACAGTGCCGGGGTCGGGGCGGAGAAGATCCACTTCGCCACCGTGGTCACCGAGGCGGGCGATCCCGACAAGCGCGAAGCCGTGCTGACCACGCTGCGCACCTTTTTCGACTGGATGAACAAGGACACCAACGGCGACCAGCGTTTTCCGAACTTCTCGCCGTCCTATCGCTCGGAGTTCATCCACGCCTATCGTATCTGGGACCTGCATGTCTGGAAGCTGTCGGGCGCGCCGGAGACCTGGCCGCGGCAGCTTGCCGAGTACTATGCCGAGCAGCCGGTGTTCGGCGTCGTCAGCGGTTATGTCGAGGGACCCTGGAAGCCGGTCGGCGACTTCTGCGATGCCCAGGAGATGCCCTGCATCTTTCCGAACACCGACCTGCCCCGGACCCAGAACGCGGAGGGCCAATACTCGATCTACTTCTCGCGCGGGCTGGAGCTGGAGGGCGAGGCGCTGGCCGCTTACCTGGGCGAACAGCCCGATCCGCCGGCGCGCATCGTCCAGCTTCGCGCCGCCGGCCCCTACGGCGAGGTTCCGGCCACGGCCTTCGAGGCGGCGGCCGCCGAGGCGCTGTCCGAGGCGGAGATCGAGACCCGCACCTACGCCGACGCGGCGGGTCTGAAGGCTGCCCTGAACGAAATCGCCGGGGACCCCACGATTGACCGGCTGGTCATCTGGTCCGAAGCCGACACCGCGCCGGTCGTGGCGGCGCTGAACGAAACCCGGCCACGGGCCGGGCGGATCGTGCTGCCCTCGACGGCGCTGGGGGTCGCCAAGGCGGAGCTGGACGAGGCGCTGCGCGCCAAGGTGCGGTTCACGCACCGCCATGAGCTGCCCACGGGCTACCATCCCCGGCAGTACCGCGTGCGCGCCTGGTTCCACACCCGCGGTGTAGGTCTGCCGGCGCCGCGGCTGCAGCTCCAGACCTACTATGCGCTCACCATGATCCAGTATGGCCTGGAGCACATGATCTCGGACTTCCACCGCGACTACATGATCGAGATCATCGAGCACGAGGCGGAGAACGAGCTCAACACCGGCACGCATCCCCAGCTCGCGCTCGGTCCCGGCCAGCGCTTCGCCTCCAAGGGCAGCTACATCGTGGCCCTGGACGCCGAGGCCAAGGGCGGCTTCAAGGCGGTCAGCGACTGGATCGTGCCGTAGCGGCCTGTTCCGGCCACCGCCCAGAGAAAGCCCCGCCGGCGCGCCGGCGGGGCTTTTGCGTCCGGCCCGAAGGTACGCGGGCTCAGTGATAGCCTTCCTCCTCCGACACCTTGCCGCGGAAGACCCAGTAGGTATAGGCGGTGTAGGCCAGGATGATCGGCAGCAGGATCGCCACCCCCACCAGCATGAAGACCAGCGAGGCGGGGTGCGAGGCCGCCTCCCAGATGGTCACGTCGTGCGGCACGACATTGGGGTAGAGACTGATGCCGAGGCCCAGGTAGCTCAGCAGGAACAGCGCCAGCGACAGCAGGAAGGGCTGCACCTCGTAGCGCCGGATCACCGCCCGGATCAGCGCCACGGCGGCGAGCGCCGTTACGATCGGCACCGGCGCCAGATAGGCGATGTTGGGCCAGGTGAACCAGCGCTGGTGGATGGTGTTGTCCAGGAAGGGCGTCCAGCCGCTCACCAGCAGGACGAACAGGATCACGGCGTAGAGCAGCGGCAGCGTGCGCTCGTAGGCCCAGTCCTGCAACGCCCCCTCGGTCTTCAGGATCAGCCAGGTGGCGCCGAGCAGCGCATAGCCCGCGATCAGCGCCAGTCCGGTCAGGAAGGCGAAGGGCGTCACCCAGTCGAAGGGGCCGCCGATGAAGGCCTCGTTCTCCACCTCGAAGCCCTGGATGAAGGCGCCCAGGATGACCCCCTGCGCGAAGGTCGCGAGGGTGGAGCCGCCGGCGAAGGCCAGGTTCCACACCCAGCGGTTCTCCGGCTGGGCCTTGAAGCGGAACTCGAAGGCCACGCCGCGGAACACCAGGGCCAGCAGCATGACGATGACCGGGATGTAGAGGGCCGGCAGGATGGTGCTGTAGGCCACGGGGAAGGCGGCCAGCAGGCCGCCGCCGCCCAGGATCAGCCAGGTCTCGTTGCCGTCCCATACCGGCGCGACGGAGTTCATCATCAGGTCCCGGTCCCCCTCGCCGTGGGCGAAGGGGAAGAGGATGCCGATGCCCAGGTCGAAGCCGTCCATCAGCACGTACATCAGCACCGCGACGGCGATCAGCACCGACCAGACGACGGGAAGCAGGCCTTCCATGACGCGTCCTCCTTGTTCCGCCCCGCGCGCCTATTCGGCCCCGACGGGCTCGCCCGCCGCCGAGAGCGGGCGGCTGGGCGTGCCGGCGGCGGGCTCCGGCGGGGCGCCCTGGTCCGCCTCGGGACCCTTGCGGGCCAGGCGGATCATGTAGAACATCCCGGCCCCGAAGATGATGCCGTAGACCACCACGAAGAGCGCCAGCGTGGTCAGGATGCTGCCGGCCGGCACCGGCGAGATCGCCTCGGTGGTCCGCATGGCGCCGTAGACGATATAAGGCTGACGGCCGACCTCGGTCACGAACCAGCCGGCGAGCACCGCGACGAATCCGAGCGGGATCGACAGGGCCTGGGCGCGCAGGAACCAGCGGCTGGTGAACAGGCGCCGCCGCCACAGCAGCACCGCCCCGACGACGCCGAGGGCGATCATGACGAACCCGATCGCCACCATGATGCGGAACGCGCTGAACACGATGGGCACGTTGGGCTGCTCGGAGGGCGCCCATTCCTTCAGGCCGCGCACCTCGCCGTTCCACTCGTGCGTCAGGATCAGGCTGCCCAGGTGCGGGATGCCGATCTCGTAGCGGTTGGTCTGGGCCGCCTGGTCGGGCACCGCGAAGAGGATCAGCGGCGCGCCCTGCTTGGTCTCCCAGTGCCCCTCCATGGCGGCCACCTTGCGCGGCTGGTGTTCCAGGGTGTTCAGCCCGTGCAGGTCGCCCGCCACGAGCTGCAGCGGCCCCAGCACCGCCAGCAGGCCCACCGCCATCGCGGTCATCACGCGGCCGTGGCGCACGCTCTTCTCGCGCAGCAGGTACCAGGCGCCGACGCCGCCCACCACCAGGCCGGTGGAGAGGAAGGCGGCCATGAGCATGTGGACGAAGCGGTACGGGAAGGAGGGGTTGAAGATGATCTCCATCCAGTCGGTCGGCACGAATCTGCCGCCCTCCATCGCGAAGCCGGCCGGCGTCTGCATCCAGGAGTTGGCCGAGAGGATCCAGAAGGCCGAGATCGTCGTGCCCACGGCCACGATGCAGGTCGCCGCGAAGTGGACGCCGCGCGGCACCCGGTTCCAGCCGAACAGCATGATGCCCAGGAAGGAGGCCTCCAGGAAGAAGGCCGTCAGCACCTCGTAGGCCAGCAGCGGCCCGATCACCGGCGCGGTCGCGTTGGCGAAGACGGACCAGTTGGTGCCGAACTCGTAGGACATGACGATGCCGGAGACCACGCCCATGCCGAAGGACACCGCGAAGATCTTCATCCAGAAGCGCGCCAGCTCGTAATAGACGCGGCGGCCGGTCCACAGCCACAGCCCCTCGACCACCGCGAGCCAGGCGGACAGGCCGATGGTGAACGCCGGAAAGATGATGTGGAACGAGACGGTGAAGGCGAACTGAATGCGTGCCAGCAGGGCCGGATCCAGGTCCATGACGAAGCTCCTTTCCACGCGTCCCGACGCCGCCCGCCGGGACCGCACCCGCATGTATTAGAATAGGTCCAAACGACGCGGGCGGCAGCGCGACCTGGCGTCGCGGCGGGTTGCCCCGCACCCGTTGTGACCGCCTCGGCCGGCCTTGGCAAGGGCGCGGGCGAAGTCGGGCAGCGGGCGCGGACCCCGCGGCCGCTTCGCGCGTTCACGGTATGCAGGCGGCACGACGAAGGAGCGGCGGCGATGAGCGGCAGCGCCCGTATCCGCATCGGCACCTCCGGCTGGAGCTACCGGCACTGGGTCGGCCCCTTCTACCCGGAGGGCACGCCGGCGCGCGACTATCTGGCCTCCTATGCCGGGCGGTTCGACGCGACCGAGCTGAACAACACCTTCTATTCGCTGCCCAGGCCGGAGCGCTTCCGGGAGTGGGCGGCGCAGACGCCGGCGGGCTTCCTCTTCGCCTGCAAGGCCAGCCGCTACATCACCCACATGAAGAAGCTGAAGGACCCGGCGGCCAGCACGGCCAGATTCTTCGACGCCGTCGCCGCGCTGGGCGGGAAGTGCGGGCCGATCCTGTTCCAGCTCCCGCCGAACTGGGGCCGCGACCTGGCGCGCCTGGAGGCTTTCATCGCCGAACTGCCCGACGGCTATCGCCATGCCTTCGAGTTCCGCGACGCGAGCTGGTTCGACGAGGAGGTCTATCGCCTGCTGGAGCGCCGCAACGCCGCCCTGGTGATCTACGACCTGGAGGGCGGGCTGTCGCCGTGCCGCGCGACGGCGGACTTCGTCTACCTGCGCCTGCACGGTCCGTCCGAGGCGGCCTATCGCGGCAGCTACGACGACGCGACCCTGCGCCGCTGGGCCGACACCCTGACGGGCTGGCGCGAGGCGGGCCGCGACGTCTACTGCTTCTTCGACAACGACGAGGCCGGCCACGCCGCCAACAACGCCTTGACGCTCAAGGCGATGGTCGCGGGCTGATCCGGCCGGCGCCGCGCCGCGCCCGTGCGGACGCGGGCACACCCGCGTCAGCCTCGGCGCGTAGACGCGTCAGCCTCCAGGATTCGCCGTTTTCCGCGCCTTGCGACGTCGCGATGTTGACGGATGATGACACCTGCACGCGCCCGCGCCCTTGCCGCCCGTCATCCCGTCGCGCCGCCTTCCACAATGTCCAAGAGCCATCTGGAAACATACCACACGGAACAGAACATGGCAAGAACATAAAAGTGATCGCTTTGGACTGTCGGCCGGTCGGGAGCCAGACGCCTTCGGCGTCGACTTCGTGTCGCTCCCGGTCGGAGCGTTGTCGTCACATGCACCGGGAAAACCGTGCGGGGCGCGGACAAGCCCGTCCTCGCAAAGCGAGTTGAGCCGACCGGCGCGGCGCAAGACTTTGCCCTGAATCAATGCCCGAGCGGACGGCGCGTCGGATCGTGGGGGCGCGTGCGCAATCGAGGGAGGCCAAGATGGGCGAGCATCTCAACGACTACATCACGATCCTGGACGACGACCCGCAGTTCCGCGAGTTCGTCAAGAAGGACCCGCACAGCGCGATGGCCGAGGCGCGGCTGAGCCACGACGAGAAGACGATCTTCCTCTCCGGCGATCCCGACCGCGTGGCGAAGGAGACCGGCACGACGCTCTCGCCGGCGGTGCGCGAGGTCATCACCGAGGCGGCCAAGAACCTTTGAGACCCGCGAGTCATTGAAATGACTCGTGGCCCTCGTCTTTCGACAAGCTCAAGCGCGTAGGGCGGGTTCGCCGCAGGCAACCCACCGTATGTCGACGCCGATGGTGGCTTGCCTCGCGCAGCCACCCCACGAGTCGAGTCCGTCGGACACGAAGTCGACGCCCTCGGGCGTCAAGGGCGAGGGCGGCGTGTGATGCGTCCGGGCCTATACCTTGAAACCACGGAGATGAGAGGGGCGCAGCCCCGATGGACGCATCCCGGTTGTCGGCTGTCGAAGGCACCTCGGAAGCGAAGCCGTGAAAGGCGATCGGCAGGGGTGGGGCAGGAGCCGACGCTGAAGCTACGACGAGCGAATTGACTACCTGTTTATGTTAATTTACCGTCGATTTTTTATCCGACCAGCGATCCAAAACACGGCGCATCTGATTGCTAGCATGAAAATATTTGCTCCTTTATATTTCCCAAGTTTCCATTCCATGTAGTGCAATGCTTTACGGTATGCATCTTCTCCCAATTTGCCCTCGTAAACGACTTTTACAGTTTCGTCCCCGATATATTGGACATTTAACAATGCTTGCCTGAAATCTATTTTAAAGGTTTCGGATGGCGGTGGAATTAGCGCAATGATATCGTTTTTTGAGTTGTAGTTATGAGCAAACGCAAATATAGAATCCAGGTTCGCATAATATAACTCGAACACTTTGCGCCCATTATGCTGATCCAAGCCTCACGACTCCCCTCATTTTTGTTCTTGATATGTATACCCGTGGTGCCGTAGCCGGGTGGGGTCGACTTTCGAATCCACCGCTGGGAGGCACGGAGGGCGATGGTGTTCGACGCGCTGCCTTCGGAGGACCGCTACGGGCAGGTTCGGAGATATCTGGGTTGCGTCTTCGCGGACAACCTTCACGCCAAGCGCATCGAGTCCCTGAGCGGCGCCACGCTTGGGGTCATTCAGAGCACGTCGCTGGCGGTGTGCACCATTGGCCAGGCGCTGGC
>CAZLNO010000147.1:0-6988 GCA_964561005.1 uncultured Rhodovibrionaceae bacterium
AGGGGATCGCGCAGGGTCACATCGAACTCGCCGTCACCGGTCGTGTCCAGCTTGACGATGTCGGCTTCGCCGCGAGCACCGTTGGTCAAGGTGCCCGTGTTGTTCTGATCGATGAAGCGGGCATCCACCACACCGTCGCCGTTGACGTCGACATCGAGCTGCCTGCCATCGTCGGTGCCATCGCCGTCGAGGTCCACATCGGTGGGCGTTCCGCCGACCGGATTGCCATCGGCATCGAGGGTCGTGCCGTCGCCATCGAGATCAATGTTCGCGATGTTGGACGGCGTTGTCGCCAGGTTGGTGAACAGGCCGCTCTGTGGGCTGTTCGGGTCGTCGGCCAGCGTCGGGGCGTGGATGTCGACGCGGAAGCGGTTGGCCGGCAGCGCCGTACCGTCCCCGGCGTCGCGCGAGAAGGCGAGGCGCAGGCTGTGCGGCGTGCCCTCGGCGTCGAAGACGCGGATGGTGCTTTCCCGGACTTCGCCCAACGGCAGGTTGGGCGGCAGGTTGGCGCCGAATTCGACATTGCGCGTCGCCCGCGCGATGCCGCTGAAGCCCTGGACGTTGACGGTCTCCAGGCTGGCCGGGTTCTGCAGGTCGGGCGGCGGGGTGAGGTCGCCGTTGGCGTCCTCGCTCAACCGCCAGCCCTGCAGCAGGAAGCCGTTGGCGTTCTCCAGGTCGCCGTTGGCGTTCACCCGGAAGTTGCCGGCGCGGGTATAGAGCAGCTCGTTGGCATCGACGTTGCCGACCGCGTTCTTCACCGTGAAGAAGCCGTTGCCCTCGATCGCCAGGTCGGTGCTGATCTCCGAGGAATCCAGCACGCCCTGCTGTCCGGCCTCCAACACCGGGCGGATCTGCACGCCGCCGGGATTGAAACTGGTCTCGGTCTGGGAGCCCACCACCAGCGAGGCGAAGTCGGCGTTGTTCCGCTTGAAGCCCGTGGTGTTCACGTTGGCGATGTTGTCCGAGATGACGCCCAGCGCGTCGGACTGCGCGCGCAGGCCCGTGACGCTTGTGTTCAGTGCACCGAAGAGGCTCATGGCCCTGTCTCCCTTGCTTCCGTGCGGGCGGAATGACCGCCGTCAGGCTGTCGCGTTTTCGATCGGGGTGTTGTTGCCGTCGGGCTCGTCCGGGTCGGCGCCGTCCGCGGAGTCGGCCGCGGCGTCGCTGTCGGCCGGCGCGCCGACGGCGATCACGTCGTCCAGGCCGACGGTGAAGCCGCCGAGGTCCAGCGAAATCTTACCGTCCTTCTGCTCGAAGCCCTGCACCTCCGCTTTCGTGAAGGTATCGCCCTGGACCGTGGCGTTGTTCTCGTCCACGGCCTGGAGCTGCATCACATAGTTGCCGTCGGGCATCGGATTGCCGTCGCCGTCCAGGCCGTCCCAGGTCACCTCGTGACGGCCGGCGGTCGTGGCGACCGGTAGCGTGCGCACGACCTCGCCCTCCTGATTGGCGATCTGGATGGCGGCGCTCTCCGCGTTGGCATCCAGTTCGTAGGTCAAGTCCGCCGTGCCGTCGCGCAGCGAGACGACGTTGCTGTCCGCCTCGACCGTCTTGCCGATGAAGGCGACCGCCGTGGCCGCCCGGCTGCCGTCGCGCAGGTCGATCAGGTCGTCCAGCTTGTCGTTCGTGTTGATCTGCTGCTCGACGCCGGCGAACTGCACGAGCTGGTTGGTGAACTCCTGCGTCTTCAGCGGCTCCAGGGGGTCCTGGTTCTGAAGCTGCGTGGTCAGGAGTTGCAGGAAAGTGTCGAAGTCCTCGGCCAGGCGGGTGCCGCCGTTGAGGTTGTTGCCGCCGTCGCCCTCGCCGGCGCTGGCGTTCGCGCGCTGGCGTTCCTGCGCGGCGCTGACGGCCTGATTGCCGATGTTCGCGGCGTCCATGTGCTCCCGCTCCCGTTAGATGCGAAGGTTCACGGCCGTGGCGGAGACCAGGGCCTCGGCGGCGGCCACGGCCTCGGCCGGCTCGCCGTCCGCCCCGGCGCCGTCGTCGCCAGCCGCCAGGGTGTTGTCGAAGCCCGGCTCCTCGTCATCGTCCGGGTTGTCGCCCTGGTCGCCGAGG
Organism: uncultured Rhodovibrionaceae bacterium; assembly: GCA_964561005.1. Lineage (GTDB taxonomy): Bacteria > Pseudomonadota > Alphaproteobacteria > Kiloniellales > Rhodovibrionaceae > CAZLNO01. Next base: position 2,056 of record CAZLNO010000147.1, read on the forward strand.
TTGAAGCTCAGGCTGCCGTCGTCGGTCTTCAGCCCGGCGTCGTTGAGGGCCTTTTCCAGGCTGCGCACGTCGCGCTGCATCAGGTCGAGGGTCTCGGGCTTCTCGACCGAGAGGGTGGCCCGGACGCTGCCGTCGTCGTTCATGTCGAGCTTCACGTCGATTCGCCCCAGGTCGGCGGGATGCAGGCGCATGCTCAGGCGCGACTGACCGTTGGCGACGGCTCGGTTGAGCTGCACCGCCACCTGCTCCTGCACCGGCTGGGCGGGCATCGACCGCGCCTGTGCCTGGGCCTGACCCTCGGCGCCGCGCGCCGCGCCCGTGCCGTCCGTCGTCTGGCCGCCGCCCTGGCCGGGCGTCGTGATGCTCTGCATGACGGGATCGAACACCTGCGACTGAGTGCCGGCGGAGGCGGTCGGCGTGGTCGTCGTGGCGGACGGCGTCCCGGTGGCCTCGCCGCCCGATCTGGTGGTGCCGGCCGCGAGCTCCTGGGCCAGCCGCGCGGACTCGCCAGTCGCGCCCTGTTGCGGGAGCTGCTGGCCGGCCTGGCCGTCCAGCCCGGCGCGCGCCACGCCCTCGACCGCCGCCGCGGTTTGCGGTCGCGCGGCCGCCTGCGCGGCCCGGCTGGCGGCCTCGGCCCGGAGGCTGCCCGCCGGCCGGGCGTCGCCGGCCTTGTCCGCGCGGGCCCGGTCGGCCTTGCCGGAGAGGTCGCCGGCGACCGCCTCGCGCGCCTGGGCGGTCCTTTGCGCCACCGAGGTCGCGGCGAAGGCCGTGGCGCCGGAGATCGGCCCGCCGGGCCGGACCGCGCCCGTCCGGCCGGTCACCGTGACCTTGACCGGCTGCCCGGCGAGCTGTCGGTCGCGCGCCTCGCCCTCGGCAAGGCGCTGGAGGTCGGCCGCGCGCAGGCGCTGGGCGTCGGCAACGCCGGCCCGGGCCTGCTTCGCCTCGGCCTGCTTCGCCTCGGCCTGCTTCGCCTCGGCCGGTTTCGCCTCGGCCTGCTTCGCCTCGGCCGGCCGGGCCTCGGCGGGCCGGGCCTTGGCAGCCTGTGCCGGCCCGGCGGCCGCCTGACGCACGGCGGAGGCCTTCTCGCCGCGCCCTTGCGTGCTGCGTGGATCCGCGCCGTCGCCGCGCCCTGCGTCGGACGCGTTGGCGGCGCTCGCCGCGGCCGAACCGGCCGCTCCCTGGGCGTCGGCGGCGCGGCCGTCGGCATCGGCCTTCTTCCGATTTTCGGTGTCGCTTTCGCGTGTATCGGCCCGTTCCGCGCCGTCGCCGGCCCGCTCCCTGGCGGTGCCCCGCTCGCGGGTCGCATTCTTGTCGCTCCGGGTCGCGTCCGTATCGCCGCTGGCTTCCGCCTTCGTGGCGTCGGTCCGGTCCCGGCCGCGGGCGGGTTGCTCGGTGCGGCGGCCGGTGTCGTCGCGCCGGCTCTCGGACTCCATCACGGCGGCAAAATCGCCGCCGTCGGCGTTATCGCGACCGCCCGGCCGCGCAAGCTCGGGCTGGGCCGTGAAGGCGGGCTGGACTGCGAAAGGGTTCGACATGGCTGTCCCCTGTTGCGCGTCTTTGCCGGCTCGCGGACCGGCCGGTCGTGTTTAAGCAAATGCCGTGCCAGCCGTATCCGGCTGCAAGGGCGTTGAAAAACAGGGGAATTGGGGGAGCGGTGCAAGGCGCGCACCCCCGGGGGAAAATCTGGCGGGCGGGGTATGGGCAGCTTGTGCCGGGGGGGCGGGAAGCAAGGGGGCAAAAGAAACCGCCCCGGCCGCGGGGCCGGGGCGGGGCGAGGCATCGGCGGCGCGCCGTCGCGTCAGCCGGCCAGGTCGAGACTGCCGCTCTTGACGGTCGGCTGGTCCGGGCCCGTTTGCGCGGGGCCGTCGGTCAAGGTGCCGGCCGCCTCGCGCCGGGCCAGTTCGTGCCAGGAGTCGCGCAGGGGCGAGAGGACCTCGATGGCTTCCTGCGCCGGCTGCGGATCGTTGCGAAGATCCACCTGGGGAAGGCGGCGGAGTACGAACCTGTAAAGCCGCTCCAGGTTGCGCGCGATCTCGCCACCTTGCTCGACGTCCAGCGCGCCATAGAGCGCCAGGACGATATCCTGCGCCCGCTTGTTCGCCTTCCAGCGCTGCTCGATCCGGTTGTCCTCGATGGCCTGAACGGCCTCGCGCAGCGAGGCGATGGCGCGGTCGTAAAGCAGGGCGACCTGCTTGACCTTGGAGACCCCGCGGACCTGCTGTGCCTGATAGGCCTGGGCGGCATTGCCGTACATGCGAACCTCCCTTGACGACACCTTTATTTCAGCCGAAAGGTGTTGAATTCGCGTTAATTGTCGCTGCCGGCGCTGGCGAACTGCTCGAGGCGCTGCTGCGCCGACTCGAGCTCGATCAGCGCCTGTTCCATGGCGATGAACTGCCGGGTCAGGCGTTCGCGCTCCGCATCGAGCTGGCGGTCGATGCGGTCGATGCGGTCCTGCAGGCGCTCGTTGACGCCCTCGATGTCCGGGCTGTCGCGGCCGATCAGGCGGTCGATCTCGCTCTGGATGATGCCGTCGTTGGCGTTGTTGTTGGACAGCTTGTCGGCGGCGAAGAAGGCCTCGCTGGCGATGCCGGTGCTGGTCGAGACGTCGAAGGTCTCGTCGGCGTTCTCGTCGTCGAACAGGAGGCTCAGCCCGGTCAGCTCGCCCGTCTGGATGGTGAAGCGGTTGCCATTGATGTCGATGTCGTCGCCGGTCAGTGTGACGCCATCGAGGTCGACCTGGGTCACGTCGCCGTTGGCGTCGGTCTGGACGCGCAGCTCGGCGTCGGTCGCGCCGGTCTCGGCGGTGAAGCCGATCATCTGCGCCCGGCTGCTGGTCGAGGAGAAGTTGAAGGCGAACAGCCCGCGCAGGTCCTCGAAGTCGTTCAGCAGCGCGTCGTTGAGCTGCTGCTGGTCGATCTCCAGCGTGTCCTCCAGCGTCACGTCGGAGAGGTCGTCGTTGTTGACAAAATCGATCCCCGCCTGCGCCAGCACCTGGAACTCGGTGGAGACGTTCCGGGCGCCGTTGGCCAGGAAGCGGCTCAGCCGCTGGTCGACCTCGCGCAGGATGCTTTCGTCCTCCAGCACGCCGACGATGCTGTCCTCGGCCTCGGGGTCCTGTCCCTCCAGGGCGATTCCCTCGCGCTGGGCGTTGACGAACTGACGGACGGCGTTGAACGACTCGACGAAGATGTTGATGGCCTCGTTGACGGCGTCCTCGTCGCGCTCGATGGAGAGGTCCAGGGTGGTGCCGCGCTCGGCCTTGAAGAGGTCCAGCGTCGTGCCCTGGAAGAGATCATCCACGGTGTTGCTGGTGCGGCTGATCGCCGCCGCGTCCTGGATGCCGAGCTGCGCGGCCAGGTTGCTGCCGGCGATGGTGCCGGTGTCGTCGGTGGCCGTCACCTCCGGCACGTCGTCCACCTGGTCGATGCCGAGGTCGGCGGCCAGCGTGCCGTCCTCGTCGGTGATCGACAGCTTGCCGCCGGAGTTGGAGACGACGTTCAGCCGCTCATCGCCGTTGACGGTCTCGATGCTGGCGGTGGCGATGCCGGTGCCGTTGATGGCGGCTTCCAGATCGGTGAGGGAGTCGGCGGTGGTGTCGATGGTGATCGTCGCCGTGCTCTGCCCGCCGCCGTCGCCGTGATCGGTGATGCGGAGCTCGGCGGCGGTGTCGCTCTCGGCGCCCAGGGTGTCCAGCGGGTGGGTGGCGTTCGCCACGGTGTCGCTGCGCTGCAGGTCGCCGGTGAACTCGGCGTTGATCTCCAGCGTCGCCTCGCCGCCGGCGGTCACCACGCGGGCGGAGACGCCGAACACCTCGTCGCGGATGCGCTGGGCCACGTCCTCCAGCGACTCGTTGTCGGCGTCGAACTGGATGGTGCGGTTGAGCGTGCGCACGCCGTTGTCGATGGCGATGTCCAGCTCGTTGTCGTTGGTGCCGGCGCCGTCGCTGTTGATGCCCAGACCCAGGGTGGCCAGCGCGTTGCCGGTGTCGCCCTCGGCGATCGCGGCGGTGGATTCCTGGACGCTGCCGTCGCTCAGGCCGTCGGCGCGGAAGATGGCGGTCTCGGCGTCCTGCAGCGGGTTCTTGAACTGGCTGGCGCCGTCGAAGAGGCCGAGGTCCTGCAGCGGCGTGTTGGTGATCTCGTCCAGGCCGATCGTCTGCCCTTCCTCGGCGCTGAGGGTCAGGATGTTCTGGGTGTCCGACACCGAGGCGACGCTGGCGCTCACGCCGGTGGCGTTGTTACCGCTGTTGGCGGCGTTGATCTTGTCGCGGATGTCCAGCAGCGAATCGCTGGCCTCGACCTCGACCGTCCGGCCGTTGACGGTGAACTCGCCGGTGAAGCCCAGGTCGGCACTGCTATCGGCGAAAGCGTCGCTGGCCACCTGCTGGCCGCGCGCGGTCTGCAGGACCTCCAGGCTGTGGCTGCTCACCTGCGCCGAGTTCTCGACGTTGGCGGTGAGGATGCTGGTGGCGGTGGAGGGCGTCTGGTTGTCGCTGCGGCTGGCGGTGAGGAAGCCTTCCTTCTGCTCGAAGACGTTGCCGCTGTTGTCGAAGGAGGGCTTGCCGCGCAGCACCGAGGCCGCGTCCTCGAGCTGCGCCACCAGGCTCTGCAGCTCGCTCATCGCGTCGACCTTGGTCTGGTTCGCCTCGATGCGGTTTTCCAGGCGCACCGCCGGCTGTCGCTTGGCCTCGATGATCTTGTCGACGGTCTCGCCGAAGTCGATGTCCGAGCCGGCGCCGGTCAGCGTGGTCCGCCCGTTGCTGTCCGTGCGCAGCGTGCCGCCCAGTACCTCACCCATCTCTGGCCTCCTGCCATGTCATGTCCGGCCGCCGTCGGCCATGGCCCCCACCCTGGCCCTCCCCCGCGAGCGGGGGAGGGGACGCTTCCTGGTTCCCGTTCCTTCCCCCTCGAGGGGGAAGGCCAGGATGGGG
>CAZLNO010000148.1:0-6948 GCA_964561005.1 uncultured Rhodovibrionaceae bacterium
AGCACGTCAAGCCCGGCAAGGGCGGCGCCTTCATGCAGGTCGAGATGCGCGACCTGATGAGCGGCAGCAAGACCAACGAGCGCTTCCGCGCCTCCGACACCGTCGAGCGCGTGCGCCTGGAGCAGCGGCCGTATCAGTTCCTCTTCCAGGACGGCGAGCAGTACACCTTCATGGACCTGGAGACCTTCGACCAGATCGCGGTCGACGCCGAGATCATCGGCGAGCCGGCCCGCTTCCTGACCGAAGGCATGCAGGTCGAGATCGAGTTCTACGAGGACAAGCCGCTGAACGTCACCCTGCCCGAGACGGTGACCTTGACGATCGACTACGCCGAGCCGGTGGTGAAGGGGCAGACCGCCTCCTCCTCCTACAAGCCGGCGACGCTGGAGAACGGCGTGCGCATCATGGTGCCGCCGCACATCGACAGCGGCACCAAGGTGGTGGTGAAGACCGAGGACGGCAGCTACGTCGAGCGCGTGAAGGACTAGCCGGAGCCTCCGCCCGCTTCGTTCCGCCGCCTTCGCCGCTCCCGAGGAAAGTCATGGCCAGCCGCTCGCCCGTCCTGAACATCATGATTCGCGCCGCCGACAAGGCGGCGCGTGGCCTGAAGCGCGACTTCGGCGAGGTGGAGAACCTGCAGGTCTCCAGGAAGGGACCGGCGGACTTCGTCTCCGCCGCCGACCGCCGCGCCGAGAAGGTCCTGCGCGAGGAACTCCGTCGCGCGCGGCCCGAGTTCGGGCTGCTGCTGGAAGAGTCGGGCGAGGTCGCGGGCACGGACGATCAGGGCCGGCGGTTCGTCGTCGATCCGCTCGACGGCACCACCAACTTCCTGCACGGTATCCCGCACTTCGCCATCTCCATCGCGCTGGAGCAGCGTGGCGAGCCGGTGGCGGGCGTGGTCTACGATCCGGTGAAGGAAGAGCTGTTCTTCGCCGAGAAGGGCGTGGGCGCCTATCTGAACGACCGGCGCATCCGGGTCTCCGCCCGCGATCGGCTGGAGCGCGCGCTGATCGCCACCGGCGCGCCCTTCAAGGGCCACGGCGAACGCGCTCCTTTCCTGCGCGAGCTGGACGCGGTGATGAGCGAGACCGCCGGCATCCGCCGCCTGGGCTCGGCGGCGCTGGACCTGGCCTATGTCGCGGCCGGCCGCTACGAGGGGTTCTGGGAGCGCGACCTCAACGCCTGGGACGTCGCGGCGGGAGTCCTGCTGGTGCGCGAGGCCGGCGGCCTGGTGAGCGAGATCGACGGCCGGCGGCACCGCCTGGACAGCCCCAGCATCCTGGCCACCAACATGGAGCTTGAAGTGCCGCTGCAGCGCGTCCTGGGGCGGGCGGCCAAGGCGGCGCGCAGCGCGTGAACCGCGCCATCGACGGACCTGTGCGCCAAGGCGGTTGTGCGAGCGCGGCCGCGGTCGTAGTCTGTGGCCGCGATTCCGCTGGAAAATCTCGCGGGCGGGATGAATGATCGAGCAGCGACGCAGCATCATCGGCCTGTGCGCCTTCGCCGGGCTCGCGCTGGCCGCGGCCGTGAGCGCGCGACCGGCGATGGCCCAGGGCACGACCTATATCGGCGCCAGCGAACAGCGCGATGTGGTCGTCAACCTGGATGCCATCGAGGGCGGACGCCCCTCCCTGAAGGGGCCGGGCGACTCCGGGTTGGGCCAAGAGGCCGGTTTCGGCGAGCCCATCGCGGGACCAGGCGGCACCGTACTGCGCTTTCCGCCCAAGGACGCCCCGCGCAGCCGGCTCACGCTGTCGCTGCCCGAAAGCGGCGCTGGAGACGCGCGAGCCGCTGCCGACACGCGCCGGACCCCGTCCAAGCCGACCGCAAAGCCGGCGACGCCGCGCCAGACGGCGACCGCCCGCGACCGGGCGCCCGGGACGACCCCGCCGGCGCCCGCACAGCGGCCGGCCCGGTCCGCGCGCGAGGAAGCCGAGGCCACGCGCACGGCCGCCACCGAGCCGCAGGCGCGGCCCTCCACGCCACCGGAGGCGCGCGACGAACCCGCCGAGCCCCGCGTCCCGCCCGCGCCGTCCGAGACCACCGCCGACCCGGAGGGCGACACCGGATCCCGGACGCAAACCGCCGAGGCAGCCGCCGAGCCGGGCCCGGCGCGGGACGACGAGGGCACCGGGGCGCGCCAAGAAGAGGAAACCCAGACCGCGGCACTGCCGCCGGCCGACGAAGCGCTGCCCGAAGAGCTGCGCCTGCGCTTCGAGGGCGATTCCGTCGCGCTCTCCAAGGACGGGCAGGAGCTGCTGACCCGTCTGGCGCGGCGCATGAAGGCGAAGCCGCAGGCGCGTATCCAGCTACTGGCCTACGCCGAGGGAACCGAGGACACCGCGAGCCAGGCGCGCCGGCTGTCGCTGTCGCGCGCGCTGGCGGTGCGCTCCTTCCTGATCGACCAGGGCGTGCGCTCCACCCGGATGGATGTCCGCGCCCTGGGTGACACGGCCGAGAGCGGACCGCCGAACCGGGTCGATATCGTGCCGGCGAAGCGGTAACCGCGAGCATGGCGACGGCGCAAGCCCCCGGCGCTGTCACAGTTTCGCCGCAGTCGCTGGCGAGAGTGCGCCCGTTTTTGCAACGCCTTACGGAGTCGAATACCCCGCGATGAGCCGCCCGAGCCGTTTCCTGCTGCGCATGGTCTTCTTCCTGCTGGGCGTGGCCGCGGCCGCTGGCGTGCTGCTGCCGCAACTGCAGAAGGCGTTCTGGGCCAACCCCCTGTTCAACGGCCTGATTCTTGGGGTGCTGCTGCTCGGCATCCTCTTCGTCTTTCGCCAGGTCCTCATGCTGCGCCCCGAGGTCGCCTGGCTGGAGCGCATCCGGGCGGAGAGCAGCGGCGGCCTGAACTTCCCCGGCGCGCTGAAGGACGAGACGCCGCCGCGCCTGCTGGGCCCGCTGGCCCGCATGGTGGGCGAGCGCAAGGGCCGGCTGTCGCTCTCGGCGCTGTCGATGCGCTCGTTGCTGGACGGCATCCAGTCGCGCATCAGCGAGTCGCACGAAATCTCGCGCTACATCGTCGGGCTGCTGATCTTCCTGGGCCTGCTGGGCACGTTCTGGGGGCTGCTGGAGACGGTGAACTCCGTGGCCGGCGCCATCTCGGGGCTGAGCGCGTCGGGCGGCGAGCCGGCGGCGCTGTTCGACAAGCTGAAGCGCAGCCTGCAGGAGCCGCTGAGCGGCATGGGGACGGCCTTCTCCTCCTCGCTGTTCGGACTGGCCGGCTCGCTGGTGCTGGGCTTCCTGGAACTCCAGGCGGGACAGGCGCACAACCGCTTCGTCAACGAGCTGGAGGAGTGGCTGTCCGGCATCACCAAGTTGTCCAGCGGCGCCGGCGCGGGCGAGGGCGGCGACAACGTCTCGGCCTACGTCCAGGCCCTGCTGGAGCAGACCGCCGACAGCCTGGACAGCCTGCAGCGCACCATCGCCAGCGGCGAGGAGGAGCGGGGCAACATCAACCGCAACCTGATGCAGCTCACCGAGCGCGTCTCCACGCTCACCGACCAGATGCGCACCGAGCAGTCGGTCCTGCTGAAGCTGGCGGAGACCCAGTCCCAACTCAAGCCGATCCTGGGCCGCATCGCCGAGGCAAGCGAGCAGCAGCCCAACGGGGGCATGCTGGACGACACCACGCGGGACCACATTCGCAACCTCGACGTTCACCTCTCGCGTCTGGTCAACGACACCGCCAGCGGGCGCGACCACCTGGTGCGGGAAATCCGCAGCGAGATCCGCCTGCTCGCCCGGACCATCGCCGCCATCGCGGAGGAGAGCGAGCACGAGGAGCGGCAATACTAGGACATGTTCGCGCTCGGCCGCCGGCAAACCCAGCGCACGGTCAACATCTGGCCGGGCTTCGTGGACGGCCTGGCCAGCCTCCTGCTGGTCATCGTCTTCGTCCTCATGGTCTTCATCGTGGCGCAGTTCTTTCTCAGCGTCGCGCTGTCCGGCCGCGACGAGGCGCTGATGCAGCTCGAACAACGGGTGAGCGAGCTGTCCGACCTGCTGAGCCTGGAGCGTAGCGCCAACGCCGACCTGCGGCTCAACGTCGCCCAGCTTTCCCAGGAGCTGCAGTCGTCCACCAAGCGGCGCGAGGAGCTGTCCGCCCGCCTGGCCGCGCTGCGCAATGAGCGCGACAGCCTGGAGGGCGAGCTGGCCGAGGTCCGGGGCAACGCGCAGGAAAACGCCGAGGAACTGAAGCAGGCCTACGAGACGATCGACGCCGACCAGGCGAAGATCCGCGCGCAGCTCGACCAGATCGCCATGCTGCGCAGCCTGCGCGAGGAGCTGCGGCGCGACGTGGCGAACCTGGAAACGCGCCTGGCCGCCGCCCGCAAGCTGGCCGAGGAGCGCAAGGACGAGCTGGACCGCCTGGACCAGGAGCTGGCCAAGGTGCGGGAGACGGCGACCGACCGCCAGGCGCGCATCGCGCAGCTTCAAGACCAGCTCTACGACGCCGAGCAACTGGCCGAGGAGCGCCAGGAAACCATCGTGGGCCTGCGGGACTCGCTGGACGAGACCACGGCGAAGCTCAAGCGCCAGGTCTCCCTCAGCGAGGACCAGGAGGCGCGCATCGACCTGCTGAACCGCCAGCTTTCCTCGCTGCGCCGCCAGGTCGCCAAGCTCAATACCGCACTGGAGGCCACCGAGGCGGAGAGCAGCGCCAAGGACGTCAAGATCGCCAATCTGGGCGAGCGGCTGAATCAGGCGCTGGCGAACAAGGTGGAGGAGCTGGCGCGCTACCGCTCCGAGTTCTTCGGACGCCTGCGCCAGGTTCTGGGCGACCGCCAGAACATCCGCATCGTCGGCGACCGCTTCGTCTTCCAGTCCGAGGTGCTCTTCGACACCGCCTCCGCCAACCTGGGGCCGTCGGGCCGGCGGCAGATCCGTCAGCTCGCCGACACGCTGAAGGCGGTGATCGGCGACATCCCCGACGACATCAACTGGATCCTGCGGGTCGACGGCCATACCGACCGCCGCCCGATCGACACCGCGCGCTTCCCCTCCAACTGGGAGCTGTCCACCGCGCGCGCGGTGGAGGTGGTGAAGTTCCTGATCGACCAGGGCATCCCGCCCGACCGCCTCGCCGCCACCGGCTTCGGCGCGCAGCAGCCGCTCGACCCCGGCAACGACGAGATCGCCTACCGCCGCAACCGCCGCATCGAGTTCAAACTGACGCAGAAGTAGCGTGGCACCCCAAGGCGCATGCGAACCCGACCCTGGCACCCGGACGATCTGGCGACACTTCACGTCCTCAACGAGGCGTCGACGCCCGGCGTGGGAAGCGTCTCGGCGGCGCGGCTGGAAAACCTGCTGGAGATGTCGCTGGTCAGCCTGGTGGCCGAGGACAAGGGCGGCATCGCGGGCTTCGTCCTCTGCCTGAGCGAAGGGCAGCCCTACGACAGTCCGAACTACGCCTGGGTCTCGGCCCGCTATCCCCGCTTCGCCTATGTCGACCGCGTGGCGGTGGCGCCGGCGCGCCGGGGCGACGGCATTGGCGGCATCCTGTACGACGCGCTGGAGCGGGCGCTGGCCGGCCGACGCCCCGTCCTGCTGTGCGAGGTCAACGAGCAGCCGCCCAACCCCGGCTCGCTGCGCTTCCACAAGCGCCGGGGTTTCGTCGAGGCCGGTCGGCAAGCCTTCGCCGCCGACAAGGCCGTGGTTTACCTGGAAAAGCCGCTGGGCTGAGTGGCCGCGCCGGGCCTACTCCGCCGCCCGCACCGGCGCCGGCCCGGCCGGAAGTTCGCGGATATCCATGCCTTCCAGCGCCCTGGGCTTCGGCCCGCCGGTGGCCCAGTCCAGCAGTTCCACGGTGTGCAGGATGGGGATGTCGGTGCCGCTGGCGATCTGGGTGATGCAGCCGACGTTGCCGGTGGCGATCACGTCGGGCCGCGTCTTGCCGATGTTGGCGACCTTGCGATCGCGCAGCCGCGTGGCGAGCTCCGGCTGCAGCAGGTTGTAGACCCCGGCCGAGCCGCAGCAGATGTGCCCCTCCGGCACGTCGGCCACGGTGAAGCCGGCGTCGGCGAGAAGCTGCTTGGGCGGCTTGCGGATGCCCTGGCCGTGCTGCATCGAACAGGCGGCGTGGTAGGTGACCCGCAGGTCGGGACGGCGCACCGGGGGCTTGAGGCCGAGGTCCGCCATGAACTCGCTGACGTCCTTGGTCAGCGCGGCGATGCGTTCGGCCGCGTCCTTCCAGGCGTCGTCGTGGCGGAACAGGTGGCCGTAGTCCTTCACCGTGGTGCCGCAGCCGGAGGTGTTGATGATGACGGCGTCCAGCCCCTCGCCGTCCAGCTCGCGCGTCCAGGCGGCGATGTTGGCCTTCGCCTGTTCCTTCGCCTGCCCTTCCTTGCCCATGTGCTGGACCAGCGCGCCGCAGCAGCCGGCGCCCGGCGCCACCACGACCTCGACGCCGTGGCGGGTCAGCAGACGCACCGTGGACTCGTTGATGTCCGGGTCGACGACCTGCTGCGCGCAGCCGTTCAGCAGCGCCACCCGCGCCCGGCGCGGCCCCTCCGCCGGAATCACCTGCGGCCGGTCCACCCAGGACGGACTCGGCATCGACCCCGGCGCCATGCCCACCATGCCCTTCAGCCGGCCCGGCAGCAGGCGCGCGAAGGGCCGGCCCAGCCGCGCGCCGGCCAGGGCGGCGCGGAAGCGGCGCGGATAGGGAATCACCTGCGCCAGCAGCCAGCGCAGCGCGCGGTCCGGCAGCGGCCGGGTGTAGTTGTCCTCGATATACTTGCGGCCGTGGTCGACGAGGTGGGCGTAGTGCACCGTCGCCGGGCAGGTGGTCATGCAGGACAGGCAGGTGAGGCAGCGGTCGATATGGAGAACGGTCTTGTCGTCGGGCGTCTCGCCCTTCTCCAGCATGTTCTTCATCAGGTAGATGCGCCCGCGCGGGCTGTCCAATTCGTCGCCCAGCAGGACGAAGGTGGGACAGGTCGC
>CAZLNO010000149.1:0-6723 GCA_964561005.1 uncultured Rhodovibrionaceae bacterium
GGCTTTCCCTTCACCTACCTGATGACGCGGCTGAAGCCGCGCGCGCAGACGCTCTGGCTGGTGTTCCTGCTGTCGGTGCTGTCGCTGTCGGAGGTCATCGTCGCCTTTAGCTGGTCGGTGCTGCTCTCGCGCAGCGCCGGCGTGTCGAACATCCTGGTCTGGCTGGGCCTGCTGGAGCAGCCGATGTCCTTCGCGCCGGGCTTCGTGGCGGAGGTCTTCGGCTACTGCTACCTGACGCTGCCCTACACCGTGCTGATGCTCTACCCGCCGATGTCGCGCCTGGACCCGGAGCTGAGCGAGGCGGCGCGGACCCTGGGCGCCTCGCCGCAGCGGGCGTTTTTGACCGTGGTCGTGCCGGCCATGCGCCAGCCCATCGTGGCCGCGCTGATCCTGGTGTTCGTGTTCACCCTGGGCGTCTACCTGATCCCGCAGATCCTGGGGCAGCCGCAGCACTGGACGCTGTCGGTGCTGATCACCGACCAGGCGATCTACCAGTCCAACGTACCCTTCGCCGCCGCGCTGGCGGTCTTCCTGCTGCTGACCAGCCTGGCCTTGATCGCCGCCACCTTCGTCCTGGGCGGTCGCGAGCGCGTGGGGCGGGCGGCATGAGCGGGTTCGTTTCGCACCTTCGGTGCGACGCCACATGCTTCGACACGCGGCCTTCGGCCGCTGCTCAGCATGAGGCGATATTGTTCGAGATGATGCGTGATCGCCTCATCCTGAGCAGGCCCGAAGGGCCGTGTCGAAGTCGCCTCATCCTGAGCAGGCCCGAAGGGCCGTGTCGAAGGAGAGGCGTCGCGCCGAAGGCGCGAAACACGGTGATATCAGCATGACCCGCACCACCCGCGACCTCTTCCTCGCCGCCGTGGCGCTGTTCCTGGCCGCGCCGATCGTGGTCGTGCTGGGAGTGTCGCTGAACGCCCGGAAGCGGCTGTTCTTCCCGCCCGACGGCCTGTCCCTGCGCTGGTACGGGGAGATGATGGCGCAGGCCGCCTGGCGGGGGCCCATCGAGAACAGCCTGGTCATCGCCGCGCTCGCCGCGGCGGTGTCGGTGTCGGTGGCCCTGCCGCTGGCCTACGTGCTGTGGCGCTACCGCCTGTTCTACGCCAAGCTGCTCTTCGGCTTCGGAATCGCGCCCTTCATGCTGCCGCCGGTGATCACCGCGCTGGGGTTCATGGTGTTCTGGGCCGCGCTCGGCCACTACGGGCAGTTCGAGAACGTGGTGATCGCCCACGGCGTGTTCCTGGTGACCCTGCCGCTGATGACGATCTCGCTGGGCCTGGAGTCGATCCCCGGCGAGATGGTGGAGGCGGCGCGCACCCTGGGCGCCGACGAGCGCACGGTGTTCCGCACGGTCGTGGCGCCGCTGGTGCGGCCCTACGTCATCTCCGGCTACGCCTTCGCCTTCGTCCTGTCGCTGAACGAGTACATCATCGCCTACATGGTGGCCGGGTTCACCGTGGAGACCCTGCCGATCAAGATCTTCAACGCCCTGCGCTACGGCTATTCGCCGGTGATGGCGGCGGTGGCGGTGCTCTTCGTCGCCATCGCGCTGCTGGTCTTCGGGCTGATCGGCCGCTTCGGCAACCTGCCGCGCCTGATGGGCCGCTGGTCGCCGGAGTGATATCCTTTCGCCGTTGAGGGGCGCGGAGGGCAGGCTTCAGCCCGCCAGCCTCCGGCATGCGCAAGGACACGGCACGCTCAAGCATGCCGTAAGACTGCACGACCGCCTCGGCAGCCTGCGTAACCCAGCCCTCCGGACGATCGGACGACAAGGCGGCCGACGATTAGCCAGCGGCGCAGGGCGGCCCTCGTATGGGACGTTCAACCCGCCTCGTCCGGCACGCCCCTGACCGCCTGGGCCGTTTGCAGGACGGTGGCCGAGAGCGCGAGGATCGCGTCCGCCGCGGCCTGCTGCGCGATCAGGTCGTCCACCTGCTGCGTCACGCCGGCCACCTGCTGCTCCTGCGCGGCGTCGGGCGGCTCCAGTCGCTCGTCGGCGTTCTCCACGACGGCGATCTCCGCGCTGAGCCGCGCCCGCTCGCGCTCCAGGCTGACGATGCGCCTGTCGCAGGCGATGACGCTGGGATCCCCCGGATTGAGGTCGCGCCACAGCGCCAGCTTGTGGATCTGCCGCCGCACGAGACGGCGCGACCTGCTCAGGAACACCAGGAGTCTGATGTTTTCGTCCAGCATGATGGTCCTCCCGCCCGTCCGGACGACCGGAACCTGGAGCGGCCGGCCCTGTCCCTGGAACCGCCTCAGCTACCGGCGTCGGATGGGGTCTCCTTGTCGCGCGCCTCGGACTCCACGGCATCCGCGGCTTCGCCCGCCTCCTGCTTGGCGGCGTCGATGTCCGCCTTCACCCGCTTGAAGAAGCCGACCAGGAATCTGACGCCGCTTGCCACCCCCTCGTCCGTGGACATCTGGATGAGCCGCCGGCCCACGTCGCGCAGGCCGCCGACCGTCGCGTCGCGCGAGACCGCCGGCGGCGCGTCCGGTCCCGGCGGTCCCGGCGAGCCCGGCGCGGCGGACGGCGGGGCGTCCGGCTGCGCGCCCGCGGGCGGCGCGATTTCCTTCCTGGCATCCTCGGACCAGGCCTCGTAGTCGTCGATGAGGTCCTTGAACCCCGCCTTGCGATGGCGGGCGAGGTGGTCGTCGAACAGCGTCCGCCGATAGGCGACCACCTGCGCGAGCCGCTCGATTGCCCGGCGCCGCGCCTCGGTCGCGCGGCGGTTGGCGACGTCCACGCGGTCCAGGTCGAGGGCCAGCCGCACCGCGTTCTCGCCGGTGGTGGCGCTCAAGTCGTCGACCGCCCGCGGCGTGCCGCAGCCCGCGAGCGCCGCGGCGATGATCGCGACGGCGGAAATCGGCCCGAGCCGACGCGGAAGCCGGGCCATCAATCAGCCTCCTTGACGGCGATGAAGCCGAGCAGACCGAGCTGCCCCAGCAGGATGCCAAGCTGGGCGACGGTCTCCGGCTTGACGCCGCCGCCGTGATAGGCGGCCAGCCGTCCGATCGGCACGCGGAGCAGGCCGTCCCACTGCCGCGCGGCGAACTCGTTGGCCAGGATGGTCTCGCGCTGGGTCAGGTCGATGCGGCTGTAGAACGCCTCCTCCGCCCGGAGCCGGGCCATCCCGATGGCGCCGGCATAGGCACCCAGGGCGCCATAGACGCCGAACCTGGCGTTCCTGTCGCCGCCGTCGAGCACGGCGGGGATCGTGCTGTCCAGCGGCACCGCCCGCGCCTCCAGAAAAGACACGATGTCGTTGTAGTAGCGCGCCTCCAGCAGCAGCGCCGTCAGACGCGCGCGCGCCGCCTCCGCCTTGCGCTCGATCAGGGCGCGCCGCTGGTCCAGGTAGTCCCGCCTGGCCCGCAGGCGCTCGACCTCCAGCATCACGGCCACGCGGCCGGGGCGGGTGCCGAGCGCGTCGACGAGGGCCGAGACGTCCTCGCCCAGCCCCTCCAGCGACGCCGAGATGATCAGCGCCTTCGTGAACTCCGGCGGGCGCGGGCCGTCGGCCGCGGGCACCTCCCCGCCGACCGCGGCGCCGAGCAGGGTATCCAGCGCCTGGAGCTGGCGCGCGGTCCGGTCCAGGTCGATGCCGAGCTGCTGCAATCCCCCCGCCGCACCGGCCGCGAGCTCGCGGAGCTGCCGCGCGCGCGCCTCGATGTCGTCGAGGCCCAGGCCGTCCGGCGTCTGGCCGAGGTCCTGCTCAAACGACTCGACTTCGTTCGCCACGTCCTCGCGCCCCTGGCGGATGTCGTCCGCCAGGCCCAGGGTCTCCTGCCAGCGCCGGTAGGCCCGAGCGATTTCGCCGTGCTGGTCGAGGGCCGCCTCGGGTCCAGCCGGCGGCTCCGCCCCTTGCAGCCACGCCGACGCGGAATCCCGTAGGGCCAGGTAGTCCTGACACTCCAGTTGCAACTCTTCGTAGAGCAGGATGAGGCTTTGCCGGTCGCCGGGAGACACCTCCGCCATCTCGGCGGCCTCTTCGGGCGGCGTGCGCACCGCATGATCGCAGTCGACGCGGGCCTTGTCGGCGACCCGGCGGACCCGGCGCTGGGCCCCGCGCAGTTCCTGGGAAAACGTGTGGATATCAAGCGCCCTGGGATTCAGGCCCAGACTGTTCAGAGCCTCGACGGCTGCCTTGAGGCCATGGCGCGATTTCAACCCAAGCGCCTTCGCACGGGCGGTGGGTGAATTCTCGTTGCCTTCGCTCCCGCCGTCCCCGCCTGTCCGCGCACCGGTCAAGGCGTCGACCGCCGGCAAGTCCGCCCCGGCAAACGGCATCAGCAGCGCGCCGACACCGAAACCCTCGCGGCTCAGCCGCGCCAGCTCGAACATCGCCGTGTCGAGCTCGTAGCGCGTGGCGTCCCGCACGACTTCGGCCTCGCGCGCGCTCAGGGACTCCAGGGCCTCTCGCTGCCTGTCGTAATGCGCGGCGACGTCAATGGCCTCATAGTCGGCCTTGATGGCGCTGGCCGTCGTGTCCTTCTGCTTGTCATAGAGGTGCGCTCCGGCGCATCCGCCGAGCGTGAGAAGACAGATGCAGCCCGAAATCGCGATCCGCCGGATTCCTGATGCTCTTGGCCGGAAGCATGCGGAGCGCATCGGAGCCGAACTTTCTGCCATTGCGAAATGTTTCAAATATTGTGCCGGAAAGACACGGCGACGTGAACAAATATATTATGCTGACGCCACCCGGACTTCCTCCGGCATGACACGGTCAAGTTTCAAAGGAAACATCGAACGGGACGCCGTTGTCGAAAGCGGGCGCACCATCGAAAACGTCTGATGAGAAAGATCATATACGATCGGCAACAGTTATTGACCCGTCATCCCGAATTCGAATCCGCCATCTGCTTCGTCCACACACCCCGCTGTCTCACGATCCACACCGTATTCACGCTGCAAATCGGGGGAGGCGGGATCGAGTTGTTCCTGCTCCATGTGCCGGGACCCTTGGTTGGCCAGATACGTGGCCAGCCCCGCAACCGCGCTGTCCGTTCCGGCCAGCTTGCCCATCGCCGCGCTGGGGGTTGCCTCTCTTCCTGCTTCGGCCAGGTGGGAGGTCATCAAGTGCGGACGCAGCCCGCGGGCGAGGAGACCTTCTATGTGCCGGAAAATTCGCAGTCCCCACGGGTCGATGTCGCCCCAGTGCAGGAACGGGATCGACCGGTCGAGCTGATTGTCAAGACGCACGATCACCGTCTGCACCGCACGCGAGGGAAAACCGCCCGTGTAGAGGATCAGGCCGTCGTCCCGAACTTCCCGGACGTGACGGTTGAAGCTGGCGAAATTCTCGACCGTCAGTACGTAGGCTGGATTGCGGAGCGCCACGATCCCCGACGCCTGGTCCGGCGCCATCGCCGCGTACGGACGAAGGCGGGAGAGATCGACCTCGCCGTGCGCCGCATCCAGGCCGACCGGACCGCGCACGCACACCGGCGCCGGAAACTTGCGGATGCCGAGCGCCTCGAGCACCTCGGCCGGATTGTCCGATTCGAGGTCGAGGTGGCGCGCCAGAACCTGGGCGACTCGGGCGCTCTGACCCTTGTATTCCAACGCCTTGCTGTCGCCGGTTGCCCGCCGGGCGAAGGTCCGCTGGTCGCTGTCCTGATGGATGCCGTCCAGAAAGCCGCAGACCAATCTCAGGAACTGCGCGGCCAGTTCATGGTCGTCCGGCTCCAGGCGATACGGGGCCTTGCGTCGCGCCCAGCCGGCCTCGAGCTCGTCGGGGATTCGCGCGATGTCGTGCGGCCGGCCGGCCACGATCGACCGCAGGGCACCGGCGCACCGGGCCGCGGTCACGGCCCGCGGCTCGCGGTCGAGGTGTTCGTAGAGCGCTTCCGGATCGGCTAGCCTCACGCGCTTGATCACGTGGTCCTCAAGCGGTGGACGGCCGTATTCCAGTGTGATGCCGCCGGTGTTTTCGGCCATGCGCAATGCCGCCTCGAAGCGCTGCGTCGTGGCGTGCGTGGATATCCGGTCGTAATCGACGTGAGCGATCACGTTCGCCCCGCCGCGATCGCGCGCCTCGTGGGCGTCCAAAAGCCAATTGAGCAGCAGTCCGGCGTCGGCGAAGCGCTTCACGCTCATTCGGCCGCTCCGCGCACCGGCTCATCGGTATCCGACCGCGCATCCCCGGCTTCTGCGGCAAGCCCGTGGTTCCGGGCCATCTCCGTGAGTTGTTCTCGTGTCAGATTGGCCGGATCCGCGTTCTCGATCGCCTTCTTCAGCTCCTCGCCGGGGACGTAGGATTCGACGTCGGCGCGGCTACCCTTGCGCCAAACCTCGTGTATCTGGCTCATCCGGGAGATCATGGCGCTTTGGTCGCTGAGCGGGGCGGCCACGACCGGCTGCAGGCCGATCGAGGCGAAGAAGTCCAGCATCCGGCGCTGGTTCCTGGCATCCATTTTGGAGAACGCCTCGTCGAACAGGGCCAGACCCATACTGCCATAACTGGGCGCCGTCCTGCCCCCCTTGTACGCCGCCGACAGGGCGGCGGCCATGGCGATATAGAAGGGAGTCTGGCTTTCCGCCCCGGAGCTCGTCCCCTTGCGCCGCTGGAAGGACACCCAGGCGCCCCGCTCCCTCGGCTTGCTCTCCAGCCAGAAGACCCAATAGTTCCGGTAATCCTCGAAGCGCTGAGCATCGAGGTCGTCGGACAGCAGGAGCTGCTTGACGTTCTCCACCGCCGGCGAATAGCGGTCGCGGTCCTT
>CAZLNO010000150.1:0-6620 GCA_964561005.1 uncultured Rhodovibrionaceae bacterium
CTGGTCTTCGCGCACGAGGTCATCCTGCGGCACTACTCCCTGCGCGCCTTCGCGCCGGTGACCGTGGCGGCGGCGACGGGCTATGTCATCGCCAACGTCGTCTTCGCCCGGCCGCCGCTGTTCCTGGTCAGCTTCGAGGGCGTCCGGCACGGCCACGAGTTCCTGCTGTTCGCGGTGGAGGGGGTGCTGGCCGCCTTCCTGGCGGCGGCCTTCATGGGGCTGCTGACCGCCACCGCCCGCACCGCCCGCCGCCTGCCGGTGCCGCAGACTCTGCGGCCGATGCTGGCGGGGCTGGGGCTGGGCGCGATCGGGCTGTGGATTCCCGAGGTGCTGGGCGTCGGCAAGGAGACGCTGCGCTTCGCCACCATCGAGGGCGCCTTCCGCATCGACGAGCTGGCGCTGCTGGTCGTCGCGAAGATGCTGGCGACGGCGCTCTGCGTGGGCTTCGGCTTCGTCGGCGGGGTGTTCAGCCCGGCCCTGCTGATCGGCATCCTGGCCGGCGCGCTCTACGGCCTGGCGCTGCCGGAATTGCTGCCGCTGGCGCAGTCGGGGCTGGTGCCCTATGCCATCAGCGGCATGATGGCGGTCACCAGCCCGGTCATCGGCGCGCCGCTCACCACCATCCTGATCGTCTTCGAGTTGACGCGGAACTACGATCTCACGGTCGCGGCGATGGTCGCCGTGGTGTTCTCCAACCTGGTGGCCTATCGCGCCTTCGGCCGCTCGCTGTTCGACGTGCAGCTCCAGGGGCGTGGCTTCGACCTGTCCTTCGGGCGCGACAAGGCGATCCTCGGCACCCGCCCGGTGTCCGCCTATATCAGCCGCGACTTCATCGCCCTGGCGCCCGAGGACACGGTCACGACACTGCTCGACCGGCTGGGCGCCGAGGGCAAGGCGGAGGCGCTGCTGACCGACGGCGACGGCCGCTACCACGGGCTGGTGCGCCTGCAGGACGCCCTGCGCCACGACGGCGCCACGCCGCTGCGCGATCTGGCCCACGATGACGGCGTGGTGTTCGACGAGGGCACCACGCTGTGGCAGGCGATGGAGCGCATGCGCGGCTTCGTCGGCGAGGCGGTGCCGCTGGTCGCCGGCGACGGCCGGGTGCTGGGCGTGGTCCCGGAGGGCGCGGTCATCGGCGGCTATATGGAGGCGGTCCACGACCTGCGGCGGGAGGAAAATGCGGGCGCTTGAGCGAACTCTCCGCCGCGCGGCGGCAACCCTGACGCTCGTGCTGGCGGCGGCCGGGGCGCGGGCGGCGGACGACCGGACGCTGACGGTCGTGACCTGGGGCGGCGCCTACGAGGCCAGCCAGCGCGCCGCGCTCTTCGAGCCCTTCACCAAGGCGACCGGCATCGAGATCGAGGTGGTGCGCTACGACGGCGGCCTGGAGGAGCTGCGCGCGGCCGTGGGCGGCGACGACCCGCCCGCCTGGGACGTGATCGACATGACCCGCGCCGACGCCCGCACCGCCTGCCAGGCCGGGCTGCTGGCACCGTTCGACCCGGCGATCCTGGCGCCGGCGCCCGACGGCACGCCGGCGCGCGAGGACTTCATGGCCGGGGCGTTTGGCGACTGCGCGGTGACGCAGCTCGTCTTCGCCACCGTCATCGCCTACGACGACCGCGCCTTTCCCGGCGAGAAGCCGCGCAGCGTCGCCGACTTCTTCGACCTGGAGGCCTTCCCCGGCAAACGGGCCCTGCGCGAGGCACCCGTGGGGCTGTTCGAGTGGGCGCTGCGGTCCTATGGCGTGCCACGGGCACAAATCTACGACCTGCTCAGCACCGAGCGCGGGCTGCGGCTGGCCTTCCGCCGGCTGGAGAGCATCCGCGACCAGCTCGTCTGGTGGCGCGGCGGCACCACCCCGGTCAAGCTGCTCAAACGCGGCGAGGTGGCGATGGCCAGCGGCTTCAACGGGCGCTTCTTCCACGCCCAGGTGGTCGAAGGCGCGCCGATCTCGGTCATCTGGGACAGCCAGCTCCTGGAGGAGAACACCTGGGCGATTCCCCGGGGCACGCCGCGCAGGGAACTGGCCGAGCGCTTCATCCGCTTCGCCACGCGCGCCGAGCAGTTGGCCGCCCTGTCCAACCGCATCTCCTACGGCCCGGCCCGCCGCTCGGCGCGGCGCCGGGTGGGCCTGCACGTCGCCACCGGCGTGCCGATGCGCCCGCACCTGCCCACGGCCCCGCGTCACCTGGCCCAGGCCATCCGCAAGGACGACGCCTGGTACGCCCGCACCGAGGCCCTGCGCCACCGCCGCTTCCGCCAGTGGCTGGCGGGCGGCGAATAGCCGCGCTTCTGGACGATCGCACGGGTCTGCCGCGACACGCCGTCGTGCCGCTCGCGCGCCCTCGGATGCTGTCGGCTGTTCATTTTATAGTGACAAGCTAGGGACAGACGCTCCAAATCAGCGTAGAATCAGCCTGCAGACGGCCGCGCGGAAGTGTCTGCGCGGCACGTTCCGTGCAAGCGGCACGGGAGCTACGCCGTCCCTGAAACAGCGCTCCGGGAGGTCTGGCCATGCCCGCCAAGGACCACATTCGAAATCCGATCGAATGGCTTAACGACGAGCTCAAGGTGGTCGGCGACGCCCTGGAGCGGGCGAACGAGAATCTGCGCCATCCCCCCGCGGCGACGGAGGCGGAGCAACCAAGGGTTCGCCGGATCGAGATAGCCGACCTCCGCGACGCCCTGAGCAAGGGGGTGGCGGACCTGGGGGCCTACCGCTCCGACGTGATCTTCATCTGCATCATCTATCCGCTTGCGGGGCTGGTGCTGTCGCGGCTGGTGATCGGGTACGACATGCTGCCGCTGGTGTTCCCGCTGGTCTCCGGCTTCGCCTTGATCGGCCCGGTGGCGGCGATCGGGCTCTACGAGATCAGCCGGCGGCGCGAGCAGGGCGTCAAGGCCACCTGGGCCGACGCCTTCGGGGTCGTCCGCGCCCCGGCGCTGCCGGCGATCGTCGCGCTCGGCCTGGTGCTGCTCGCGATCTTCCTGATCTGGCTGGCCGCGGCCTATCTGATCCATGCCGTCACGCTCGGCCCCGAGCCGCCCGCGTCCGTCGGCGGCTTCGTCCGCGACGTCTTCACCACCGGCGCGGGCTGGGCGATGATCATCGTCGGCGTCGGCGTCGGCTTCCTGTTCGCCGTGCTCGTGCTGACCATCAGCGTCGTCTCCTTCCCCCTGCTGCTGGACCGCAACGTGGGGCTGTTCACGGCGGTGGCGACCTCGGTCAGGGCGGTGCTCGCGAACCCGGTGCCCATGGCCGCCTGGGGGCTGATCGTCGCCGGCAGCCTGGTGCTGGGATCGCTGCCGGCCCTGCTGGGGCTGATCTTCGTCCTGCCGGCCCTCGGGCACGCCACCTGGCATCTTTACCGCAAGATGGTGGCCCCGTAACGCCCGCGGCCGCTGACGGTGACCTTTATCGGATGGTCATTGTCATCCCGTGCCGCCTTGCCACCTGATCCCGGATGCCTCTGGCGTAGGACACGCTTCAGCGTGCCATCACCGTGCCTCGGCAGGCTGAAGCCTGCCCGCGGTGCGGTCGCGCCACCACGATGAAGCGGCCTCGCCTCGGTCGGCCGCGACGCGTGTGCCGCGCGGCGCGATGTCGCCAACAGTCGCGGACGAGGCGTGCTCCGGATTGAACACCTGGCCCCAGGAGCGCGAGAACCACGGCCATATTCACGGGACCCCGCCGCGCGATGGCGGGGACGGCCAGGGACCTTCGTGCGAATGCCGCCGCGGATACGAACGTCACCGCTTTCACCGGCCTGGAGCCGGCCGCGCCGGGCGCCCGCCCCGGCCCGCCGGTCCCTGGCGGCTTCCCGGATGCGCGAAGCGGCGCGGACGAACGTCAGGACATCCTTCCAGCCGGAGACGTAACAAATGGCGAGTTTTCCCAAGAGCGCAAACGTCGTGATCATCGGCCAGGGCGGAATCGTCGGGGCCTCGGTGGCGCACCACCTCATCGAGCGGGGCTGGGACGACATCGTCGGCATCGACAAGTCGGCGATCCCCACCGACATCGGCTCCACGGCGCACGCCTCCGACTTCTGCTACATGACGGCGCACGACCACATGACGTGCTACACGACGATGTACAGCGTCGACTTCTACGAGAAGCTCGGCCGCTATGCCCGCATCGGCGGCCTGGAGGTCGCGCGCCACGACGACGACGAGCGGATGGAGGAGCTGAAGCGCAAGGTCGGCTCCGGCAAGGCCTTCGGCACCAACGTCTCCCTGCTCTCCCCGAAGGAGGCGAAGGAGAAGTTCCCCCTCCTTGAAGAGGACATGATCCAGGGCGCGATGTGGGACCCCGACGCCGGGCTGGTGGTGCCGCGCTCGCAGACCGTGGCCGGCGAGCTGGTGCAGAAGGCGGAGGAGACCGGCAAGCTGCGCGCCTTCGGCAACACGCCGGCGACCGGCCTGGACATCCAGAACGGTCGCATCAAGGGCGTGGAGACGCCCCGCGGCTACATCGAGGCGCCCTACGTGGTGATCTGCGCCGGGCTGTGGGGCCGGCTGATCGCGGAAATGGCCGGCGAGGACCTGCCCATCATGCCGGTCGAGCACCCGCTGCTGTTCTTCGGGCCGTACGACGCCTTCGCCGGGACCGGCAAGGAGATCGGCTATCCGCTGCTGCGCGACCAGGGCAACTCCGCCTACCTGCGCGACACCGGCGATCCGAAGACAACCGAGGGCGGCCAGCTCGAATGGGGCTATTACGAGGAAAAGGCCCCGCGCATGGTGCATCCCCGCGACCTGCTGGAGAAGGAGCAGGCCCGGCTGTCGCCCTCGCAGCACGACCTGGACATCGAGCAGGTGATGGAACCCCTGGAGCGGGCGATGGAGCTGACGCCGATCCTGGGCGAGCTGGGCTTCGACGAGAAGCGCTCGTTCAACGGGCTCCTGCAGGTCACCGCAGACGGCGGCCCGTCGATCGGCGAATCGCCGGAGGTGCGGGGGCTGTGGTACGGCGAGTCCGTCTGGATCAAGGACGGCCCCGGCACCGGCAAGGTCATCGCCGACTGGATGACGGACGGGCGCACCGAGGTCGACCATCACGGCATCGACGTGGCCCGTTACTATCCGATCCAGAAGACGGCGAGCTATATCCACGACCGCTGCTACGAGACGGCGTTCAAGATCTACAACCCGCCGGTCCACAACCGCGAGCCCTACACCAAGGGCCGCAACCTGCGCTGCGGCCCGTTCTATCCGCGCGAAAAGGAGTTGGGCGGCTACTTCATGGAGATCGCCGGCTGGGAGCGGGCGCACGGCTACGCCGCCAACGAGGCCACGCTGCTGGAGAAGCACGCCGACCGCGTGCCGGAGCGGCCGAACGAGTGGGACAACCGCCACTTCTGGCGCGTCTCCAACGCCGAACACCTGGAGCTGTCCGAGAACGTCGGCATGATCAACCTGTCGCACTTCGCGATCTACGACGTCTCCGGGCCGGATGCCGAGGCGCTGCTGGAGTACTGCTCGGTGTTCAAGGTCGGCGGCGACACCCCGATCGGGAAGGGCGTCTACACGAACTTCCTCGACCACGAGGGCGGGGTGCGCGCGGACCTGACCATCGTGCGCCTGGCCGCCGACCGCTTCCGCGTCATCGACGGCGGCGACGCCGGCAACCGCGACTACGTCTGGATGAAGCGCATGGCCGAGGACAGGGGCTGGCGCGTCCACATCGAGGAGCGCACGGACCACTTCGGCTGCCTCGGCGTGTGGGGGCCGAACGCCCGCAAGACCTTGCAGGCCCTGGCCGACCACCCCGAGCAGCTTGAGCCGGAGAACTTCCCCTTCGCGGCCTCGCGGGAGTTCACGCTGCGCGGCATCCCGGTGCAGGGCTTCCGCATCTCGTACGTCGGCGAGCAGGGCTGGGAGCTGCACTTCCCGTTCAGCCACGGCCTGGCGCTGTGGGACATGCTCCACGAGCAGGGCGTGCCGCCGATCGGCATCGAGACCTACGCCAACAGCCGGCGGCTGGAAAAGAGCCTGCGGCTGCAGAACGCCGACCTGCTGACCGAGTACAACCTCTACGAGGCGGGGCTGGCCCGGCCGAAGGTCAAGGCGGCGGACTTCCACGGCAGGGCGGCCTATCTGGCCCAGCGCGAGCGCGCCCACCAGCCGGCCTGCCTCTGCACCCTGACGATGCAGGAGAACGTCGATTCCAGCGGCGTGGCGCGCTATCCCGTGGGGCAGTGGCCGATCCTGGACCCGGAGAGCGGCGACGTCCTGGTCGACGAGCTGGGCCGGCGCTCGTATGTCACCAGCATCGCCTACGGGCCGACGATCGGGAAGAACATCGCCCTGGCCTACCTGCCCCACGGCTATTGCCAGGAGGGTCGCGAACTGCTCATGGAGTACTTCCACGAGCATTACCGCATGAAGGTCGAGGCGGTCGGCTACAAGCCGCTCTACGACCCGAAGAACGAGCGGCCGAAGTCCTAGCCCCCCTTTCTCACGAATAAAGGTGCATCGGGGTCGGATACCGCACGATCGTGATTCCGGCGCACTCGACCATCGGTTCATCGCCACGCGCGTGGGGAACACACTCGGCCATTGGATCACGAGCCCAACGGGTTCGGTTCATCCCCACGCGCGTGGGGAACACG
>CAZLNO010000151.1:0-6606 GCA_964561005.1 uncultured Rhodovibrionaceae bacterium
CCGGGGTTCAGCACCCGGCGCGGGTCGAAGGCGTCCTTGAGGTTTCGGGTCAGCCGCGCCACGCCCTCCGCCTGCGGCTGAAAGACCGGCACGGCGGCGCGCACCTCGGCGTCCGCCTTGATCAGCGTGGCGTGCCCCCCGCTGTCGCCCAGGGCGCCGCGCACCGCCGCCTGCCCGGCGTCGCCGGCGGCCGGTACCGCCGCCCAGACCAGCCCGCCGCCCCAGTCGAAGTAATGGCGCGTGGCCGGCACCTCGGCCTTCAGGTGCGCGGCCACGTTCGCGCCCTCGGCCGGCGGCACGGACAGCCGCCACACCGCGTGGCCGTCCAGGCCGACGAAGGGCGCCACGTCGCGGATTTCCGCCCAGAGGCGCAGGCTGTCGTCGTCCTCCAGTATCGCCGCCGCGCCGAAGCCGGCCACCACATCGTGGGCGATCTTCGCCGAGCGGTGCTTGACCGAGACCGGCGGCCCCTCGATGCGCAGCAGGGTCGCCGCCCCGCCGGCCTGCGCCACCGCCGCCACGCCGCTCGCCTTCGCCACCTCGGCGGGCAGGTGCGCGGCGGCCGAAACGTCATAGGCCGAGTGGAGCCCGGCGGTCAGCGCCCGCACCGCCGCCGCGTCGTCCAGGCCCACGAGCATGACGGTGCGCGTGGCCTCCGCCGCCGGCAGCACCTTCATCGTGACGTCGGTCAGCACTGCCAGCGTGCCGTAGGCGCCGCACATCAGCTTGCAGAGGTCATAGCCGGTGACGTTCTTCACCACACGGCCGCCCGACTTGAACGCCTCGCCCCGGCCGGAGACGGCGTGGAAGCCCAGGAAGTGGTCGCGCACCGCGCCCGACTTGATGCGCCGAGGGCCGGCCAGATTGCAGGCCACGGTGCCGCCGATCGTCGCCCGCCCGGCCTCGCCGCCCAATAGCGGGCCGAGGTCCGGCGGCTCGAAGGCGAAGTCCTGGCCGTTGTCGCGCAGGGCCTGCTGGATCTCCGCCATCGGGGTCGCCGCGCCGGCGGCCAGCACCAGCTCCTCCGGCTCGTAGAGCGTGATGCCGCTGAGCGCCGAGAGGTCGACGCCGGCCTGCGCCTGCATCGGCCGGCCCAGCGCGCGCTTGCTGCCGTGACCCAGGATCTCCAGCGGCGCCTCCTCGGCGCAGGCCCAGGCGACCAGCTCCTTGACCTGCTCGGGCGTCTCGGGGCGATAGGTGTCAGGCATGGCGTCAGAACCGCGGCAGCTCGGGGAAGGGCATCTGGCCGCGATGGATGTGCATGCGGCCCAGCTCGGCGCAGCGGTGCAGCGTCGGGAACATCTTCCCCGGATTGAGCAGGCCGTCGGGGTCGAAGGCGCACTTGACGCGCTGCTGGGTGTTCAGGTCGACCTCGTCGAACATCGTCGGCATGAGGTCGCGCTTCTCGACCCCGACGCCGTGCTCGCCGGTCAGCACGCCGCCCACCTCGACGCAGAGCCTGAGGATGTCGGCGCCGAATTTCTCCGCGCGCTCGAGCTGGTCGCCCTCGTTGGCGTCGTACATGATCAGCGGATGCAGGTTGCCGTCGCCGGCGTGGAAGACGTTGGCGACGCGCAGGCCGTAGTGGTCGGCCATCTCCGCCATGCGCTTGAGCACGTGGGCGAGCTGGTGGCGCGGGATGGTGCCGTCCATGCAGTAGTAGTCCGGCGTCACGCGCCCCACCGCCGGGAAGGCGGCCTTGCGCCCGGCCCAGAAGTTGGCGCGCTCGGCCTCGTCGTGGCTGACCCGCTCGGTGACCGCGCCGTTCTCCTCGGCCAGCTTGGACACGCGGGCCAGCAGCTCCTCGACCTCGTCCTCCGGGCCGTCCAGCTCGCAGATCAGCAGCGCCTCGACGTCCAGCGGATAGCCGGCGTGCACGAAGTCCTCGGCGGCGTGGATGGCCGGCCGGTCCATCATCTCCACCCCCGCCGGCACGATGCCGGAGGAGATGATCGCCGCCACGGTGTCGCCCGCCTGCTCGTTCGAGGGGAAGCCCAGCAGCACCGCCCGCGCGCTCTCCGGCTTTTTCAGGATGCGCACCGTCACCTCGGTCACCACGCCCAGCAGACCCTCCGAGCCGTTGATCAGGCCCACGAGGTCGTAGCCCTCGCTGTCCAGGTGCTTGCCGCCCAGGCGCACCACGGTGCCGTCGATCAGCACCATCTCCACGCCCAGCACGTTGTTGGTGGTCAGCCCGTACTTCAGGCAGTGCACGCCGCCGGAATTCTCCGCCACGTTGCCGCCGATGGAGCAGGCGATCTGGCTGGAGGGGTCCGGCGCGTAGTAGAAGCCCTCGTGCTCCACCGCCTGGGTGATGCCGAGGTTGGTCACGCCCGGCTGCGCGACGACGCAGCGGTTGTCGAAGTCGACCTCCAGGATCCGGTTGAACTTGCCCAGGCCCAGCAGGATGCCGTCCTCCAGCGGCAGCGCGCCGCCCGACAGCGAGGTGCCGGCGCCGCGCGGCACGACGCGGATGCCCTCCTGGTGGCAGTAGGCCATGACGCGGCTCACCTGCTCCACCGTCGAGGGCAGCACGACCACCATCGGCGAGGTGCGATAGGCCGTCAGGCCATCGGTCTCGTAGGCGCGCAGTTCCTCATCCTTCACGATCACGCCCTCGCCGGGCACGATTTCCCGCAACGCGGCAATGATCTCGTCCTTGCGGGCCAGGATCTCCCGCTTGGGTTCAGGCATGGCGACCATGGCGTAACGACCTCCCTGGCGGTTCCCTGCGGCGGCGTCGCGTCCGGATCCCTGCGCCCGCACGCCCGAAGCGTCCTCGGTCCGCCCAAATTGGTATTACCACCTATGTAACATCTTCGGTCCTGTCGTAAAGCGCCAAGACGATCCCGTGGTCCGCGCACGCAAAAGGCCGCGCCGGAGCGACCTTCCGGCGCGGCCTGTCCGCGATGTCCGATCCCGGCCGGGCAGGCCGCGGCGATCGGGCTCGGCGGGTCAGCCCTGACGGGCCTTGAAGCGCGGGTTGGTCTTGTTGATGACGTAGACCCGGCCCCGGCGCCGGACCACGCGGCAGTTCTTGTCCCGCTTCTTCGCGGTTCGCAGAGAGTTACGAATACGCATCGTCGAGCGCCCCGGCGTTGCTGTTCATTGTCGTGGTGGCATCCGGCATCTGGTACGGCGCGCCCGTTCGCCACGGCGCGCCGGCCCGGAACTGGAGCCGGAACCTAGTGGGACCCGGGCGCGGCGTCAAGCATCCGCCCTACCAGTCCGAAAGCAGGCGCCCCTCGTGCTTTTTCAGCGCGTGGAAACGGTAGACCATCAACTCGCCGGTTTCCAGCAAGTGCAGGCGCTGCATCGAGGTTTCCGCCTCGCGCATCACGAGGTCGCCGATTTCCTTGATCTTCCCCGACTCCTGCGCCCGCTCCATGAAGGCAGTCCAGCCCTGCTTCATGATCTTGACCATGCGCGGCGTCAGGTTCTCCGCGATGCGGATGTCGAGATGCAGTTCCTTCAGAAGCTCGCGATAGTCCGTGACGCTCCACAACGAAGGGGAGATGCCCTCCGACTCCTTCCACGCCTGCAGTTCGTTCGACTGCGTGCGCAGGTCGGCCAGGATATAGTCGGTGAACACCAGGTGGCCGCCGGGCTTCAGCCCGCGCTCCACCTCCCTCAGCAGGCGCGTCTTGTCTTTCACGGTAAACAGCGTCTCCTTGGAGAAGACGCAGTCGTAGCCCCGCTCCTTCAGTTCCAGATCTTCCAGGCTTTCGTTGTAGATCGGCGCCTTGCGCCCGATGCCGGCGATGTTGGACAGTTCGTGGCCGACCTGCGCCAGGGTCGCGTCCTCCTCGATGCCGGTGATCCAGACGTCGAAGGCCTTGCAGATCGCGCGCGTCCCGCCGCCCAGCCCGGCGCCGAGGTCCAGCACCGTCATGGAGGGATCGAGGCCGAGCGGCTTCACCAGCTCGACCGTGATCTCCTTGCCCCCCGGCCGGTCGAAGCCGTCGCCCCAAAGCTGCTGCACCAGGCCGATCCGCTCGTCGCTCCAGGGCTTCCGGTCCTCCGGCGCGCGGACATCGTGGGAGGTGCGGGCCGCCTTGCCGCCCTTGTGGCGGACACGAACGTCATAGCCGTTCCACCACGCCTTCAGGCGCACGTGCCACGGAATCCGCCCGTTTTCCAGTTCCTTCCGCGAGACGCGAATCCGGTGGGCCTGTTCCCTTGCCGAGGCCATGCACGCTCCTGCCAACCCGCTCGCGCGAACGCGAACCCCTTCGCAGCTATACCCGTGCGCAGTAAATACATCGTAAAATGAACAATTGCGTCATTTGGCAAATTCCACCTTTTGGGGTCGTGAATAGCAGCCCGGCGCCATTCGCGGTTTTCCCGACTTCCAGACGCTCCTAGTCTCTGGAACGATGGAAGCCCCCGCCCCTCCCCGCCACGCCGCCCGCGCCATCCCTCTGGCCGCGCAGGTCCGGCGCACCCTGGCGCTGGCCGTACCGGTCATGGGCTCGCGGCTGGGCCTGGTGCTGATGATCACGGTGGACTCCGTGATGGCCGGCCAGTTCAGCGGCGCCGCGCTGGCGCACTATGGCATCTCACTGGCGCCGCACATCTTCCTGCTGGTCGTGGGGATCGGCCTCCTGGTCGGCACGGTGGTCCTGGTGGGCCAGGCGGACGGCGCCGACCAGCAGCGGCGCTGCGGGGCGATCTGGCACAGCGCGCTGCTGATCGCCTTCGTCGTGGGCAGCGGCTTCGGCCTCCTCCTGCTGTTCGGCGAGACCATCCTGCTGCTGCTCGGCCAGAGCGCCGAGATGGCGGCGGGCGGCGGGCGCGCCCTGGCCTGGGCGGGCCTGGGCCTGCCGGCCATCCTGATGTACCTGGCGACCTCGTTCTTCCTGGAAGGCATCGGGCGCGCGCGGGCCGGCATGATCGTGGCCCTCGGCGCCAATCTGCCCAACGCGGCGCTGAACTGGGTGCTGATCGGCGGCGAGCTGGGCGCGCCGGCGATGGGCGCGGCCGGTGCGATGCTGGCGACGACGATCAGCCGCTGGCTGATGCTGGCGGCCCTGATCGCCTATGCGCTGACGATGCGGGACCGCGCCAGCTATGGCGTCAGCCGGGCCAGTCAGGCGGACCGCGCGACGGTGCGGCGCCTGCTGCGCCTCGGGGCGCCGCTGGCCGCGGCCACGGGCATCGAGTCGGGCGCCTTCGCCACGCTGGCGACCTTCGCCGGCTGGCTGGGGGAGACCCAGATGGCGGCCTACCAGGCCTGCCTCAACGTGGTCAGCTTTGCCTTCATGCTCGCCATCGGCCTGTCCACCGCCACTTCGGTGCGCACGGCCAACGCGGTCGGCCGCGCCGACCGGCCGGGTCTGGCGCTGGCGGGCTGGCTGGGACTGGCCCTTGCGGCGGCGTTGATGCTCGCGGTCGGCGTGCTGGTGCTCTGGCAGCGCGAGCCGATTGCCCAGCTCTACACCGATTCCGAGGAAGTGGGAGCGCTGATCCGCACGGGGCTCCTGTGGGTGGCGGCCATCCTGCTGTTCGACGGCGCCCAGGGGACGCTGATGGGCGCGCACCGGGGCGCCGCCGACGTGCTGGTTCCCACCTCGATGCAGGGCTTCTCGTTCCTGGTGGTGGGCGTGCCGCTGGCCTATTACCTGGGCATCGTGACGGGCGGCGGCGTACCCGCTCTGCTGACCGCCCTGCTGATCGCGCTGATCACGGCCAGCATCCTGCTGTCGCTGCGTTTCGCGATCATCTCCCGGCGGCCGGTGGCGGCGTACTATTGACTGCGCTCAGCCGCCGCCGCGTCCTCCTCCGTGGCCTTCGCCTCCTGCCGCGGCGTGTCCAGGCGCTCCAAGTCCTTCGCGCCCTCCGGGTTCTTCGATTCGAAGAAGTGGTAGGACATCGTGATCGTCTTGACCTCGTCCACGGTGTCGTCGCCGGCCATCTCCGGATCGATAAAGAGTTGCACCGGCATGCGCACCTGCTCGCCCGGGCCCAGGCGCTCCTCGGTGAAGCAGAAGCATTCCACCTTGTTGACGAAGCGCCCCACCTTCAGCGGCGTGACGTTGTAGGCCGCGTGACCCACGATGGTGCGATCCGCGTGGCTCTCGGCGTGGAAATAGACCGTCTTCGGCTCGCCCAAACGCACCGTCACCTGGCGCTGCTCCGGCTCGAAGGTCCAGGGCAGGTCGGGTTGCACCTCGGTGCTGAAGCGCACCGTGATCTTCCGGTCCAGGATGGGCACGTTGGACCCTTCGGCGACCCGCTGGGTGGTGCCGCCGATCCCGGTCACCTGGCAGAACATGTTGTACAGCGGCACGGCGTAGTACATCAGCGTCGCCATCATCGCCAGCACGGCGAGCAGCGGCACGACGGTGCGTAGGTTGCGGCGGCGCAGGTCCTTCATGACAGCCTTCCCGACAGGGATCACCCGTTCAACGCCAACTCCATATAGGTCGCCGGCCAGGATACGCGCCACCACGGTGCGGCGAAACGTCCCGAGTCCGTCCTGGCGGTCCCGCACGTTGAGCCCGGCGGCAAGACTCTCTATCTTGCTGCGCCGGGCGGGGCAAGCCCGTGGCGCAGACGGATGAGCACGACGGAGGGGATCATTTCAAGTCCGGAAGAGGGCACGCG
>CAZLNO010000152.1:0-6470 GCA_964561005.1 uncultured Rhodovibrionaceae bacterium
TCACCCGCCGCTGCCCGCGGCCTCGCTCAGCAGCCAGGCGACGAAGACCTCCACCTCCGGCGACTCCGCCGCGTCCTCGGGGCGCACCAGGTAATAGGCGCCGTCGGACACCTGCGAGGCCGGGATCGGCCGCACGAGCTGGCCGGACTCCAGGAACTCGTCCACCAGGTGGCGCCAGCCCAGCGCCACGCCCTGGCCCGCCACCGCCGCCTGGATGACGATGGTGTAGGTGTTGAACTTCAGGCCGCGGCGGGCCGGCGGCGGGGCGACGCCCTGCCTGCGGAACCACTCGGTCCAGTCGGTCCACTCGGTGTAGCCCACGTCCATGTACAGCAGCGTCTGCTCGCGCAAGGTCGCCACGTCGTTCAGCTCCGGGTGCCGGTCGCGATAGCCGGGGCTGCACACCGGGAAGATCTCCTCGTCGAAGAGGTGCGTCGCCGCCAGTCCCGGCCAGCGGCCCTTGCCGTAGCGGATGGCGGCGTCCGCCCCCTCGCTGGCCGGATCGACGTAGGGGTCGAAGGCGGTGATGCGCAGCTCGACGTCCGGGTGGCGGGCGCTGAACTTCGGGATGCGCGGCATCAGCCAGAAGGTGGCGAAGGCGATCGAGGTGGCGATGCTGATCTGCGCCGGGCTGCCCTGGCGGCGCAGGCCCTCGGCCGTCTCGGCGATGCGGTGCAGGCCGCCGCTCACCGCCGCGTGCAGCCGCTCGCCCTCCGGCGTCAGCCGCAGCGCCCGGTGCAGCCGGCGGAACAGCGCCACCCCCAGGTCGTCCTCCAGCGCCCGGATCTTGCGGCTGACCGCCGCCTGCGTCAGGGCCAGTTCGCCCGCCGCCCGGGTGATGGAGAGATGCCGGGCCACCGCCTCGAAGGCGACCAGCGCGCCGAGGTTCGGCAGTTGGCGGTTCAGGGAGGGCAAGGGACGGCTCCTTGATGTCGCGGGCGTTTTGGCAGGCTCGGCATGAGGGCTGGGCTCTGAAAAGCCAGCCTCGGCCCGCGGGTTCGCATTCCTCGCGCCTGCGTCTTCCGTCACCTCCCCCACGAAGGTGGGGGAGGTCGGCGCGCGGCGCCGGGTGGGGGCGCGGCGGTGGCGGGAGAACGGCTGGCGGTATTTTCTGTCGCGACCACCCCCACCCCATCCCTCCCCCAGAAGTGGGGGAGGGGGCAATGACGTGCTGCCGCCACATAAGCCCGCCAAGACACGCGAATCCGCCCCAACACATAACCTCACATCAATCGTAACATGAAGATTCCTGACCTTCACAGAAAGTCAACCGCAACGCACAGTGCTGGTGGACGGCTTCACGGCTTCGTCTGCGAGGGAGGGATGCGCCATGCAGCACGGGATTGCGACTCGACCGGTCATTCCGCACGAGGCCTTGGCCGCGGTGAAGCGGCCGATCGAGGAGGCGCGCGGCCTGCCCAACCAGGCCTACACCGATCCGGACTTTCTGGACTACGAAAAGGCGGTGCTCTTCGCGCGCACCTGGACCTGCATCGGCACGGCGTCCTCGCTGCCGCGCAAGGGCTATGCCCGGCCGGTGGACATGCTGGGCGTGCCGCTGGTGCTGGTGCGCGACCACGACGGCGCGGTGCAGGTCTATCACAATGTCTGCAGCCATCGCGGCGTCAAGCTGGTCAGCGAGCCGCAGCGGGTGAAGGGCCGCCTGCGCTGCCCCTATCATTCCTTCTGCTACGAGCTGAAGACCGGGGCGCTGACGGCCACGCCGCACTTCGGCGGGCAGAACGTCGACGACCATCCCGCCCTGGACCGGCGGCGGCACGGCCTGCGGCGGGTGCGCAGCGCGGTCTGGGCCGACCTGGTGTTCGTCAACCTGGCCGGGAACGCGGCGCCCTTCGAGGACTTCGTGGCGCCGCTGACGGCGCGCTGGCGGGCCTACGATTTCGATCGCATCCGCCACGGCGGCGAGATCGGCGGGTCCATGGACTTCGATGTGAAGACGAACTGGAAGCTGGCGGTCGAGAACTACTGCGAGAGCTACCACCTGCCCTGGGTGCATCCGGGGCTGAACAGCTATTCCAAGCTGTCCGACCACTACAACATCGCGCAGGAGAGCTACGCCGGCCAGGGCACGCGGGTCTATGCGCCCAGCGACGACGCGCCGCTGCCACAGTTCCCCAACCTGACCGAGCGGGAGAAGCGCGGGGCGGAGTACATCGCGCTGTTCCCCAACGTGCTCTTGGGCGTGCAGTGCGACCATATCTTCACCATCTGGCTGGAGCCGAAGGGCGTGGACCGCACGATCGAGCACCTGAACATCTACTACGTCGGCGACGAGGCCGTCGGCGAGGCCTATGCCGAGAGCCGGCGCAGGACGATCGAGCGCTGGCAGGAGGTGTTCGTCGAGGACGTGGACGTCGTGCAGCGCATGCAGCAGGGCCGCCACTCGCCGGCCTTCGAGGGCGGGCTGTTCTCGCCGGTCATGGACCCCGGCAACCACGCCGTCCACCTCTGGGTCGCCCGTGCCCTGAGCGAGAACATCCTCGACGCCGGCCCGCCCGCGCAGGCGGCGGAGTAGGGGGCTGGGCGGCGCTGTCAGGGGAATCGGTTTATACCAGCGGCCTATGAAATCAGCCACGCCGTCAGCCTAATGCTTGGCGTTCCGTCAAGCGTGAGGGCGCCTAAATGTATGATTTCATTCGTCGGGCGGTATGATGCGGTGCGGACACGGGACCTCGTGCCTCACGGCGACCAGATCCCGCACCAGCGAAGCAGTCCTGGCGTGCTGCATCGCATCCGGGATGACAGGTCAAAACAAACCGCCGATGATCTCAGTCCACATCTTGTATGCTCCTCGGTTTCTTGCCACAACGAGGGGATCACGAGACACTGAGATCACTCGACTCTTTTCCAGTCAGGCTTTGAAAGGCTGTGCGGCGCGGGTCGAGGCGGTCACCGAAGACGCCTGAAAAACATGGAGTTGGTGGCGGAGGGAGAGGGATCGGGAACCTAACGTTCTCTGGTCTTTCTGGTATTTTTTACTCTGGCTTTGACTCGGGCCGCCGCAGGGGCAGACAATGCTCCTCGCAACCATTGTTCTGCTGAGGCCAAATTTGTGTGCCAGTAAAACGAAAGTATTTTCTGCAGTTTGCGGTGCTCCTCCTCGTCGCGGCGAGCGTCGCGGCTGGCGCGTGGTTTTGGGTCCTCAACCCCGTGACGGTACAAGTCGCCAAGACTGAACGCGACGTGCCGATCCAGGTTTTCGGCCTCGGAACAGTCGAAGTACAGATCCGATCGGACATCGGTTTCGAAACTGCGGGTACCCTCGTTGAGCTTCACGCCGACCATGGCGACAGCGTGAAGAAAGGCGACTTGCTCGCCCGGCTCGACAGCCGAGAGCAAGAAGCGCGTGTTTCCCAGGCCCGAGCCGCCGTCATCCAGGCCGAGGCTGCCGTCGAGCAGGCAAAGGCGAATGTCGAGCGAGCGGAGGCAGTGCTGAATGAAAAGTCGCTGACCAACGAGCGTCGGCAGGAACTTGTGCGGCGCGGGACGACTTCGGAACAATTGGCCGACGAAGCCCAGGCGGCGTTCGAGATCGCCAGAGCGGACCTCGCCCAAGCCCGCAGTGCCGTGAACGTGGCCAAGGCTAATCTCCAGCAAGCCGGGGCGCTGCTTGCTCTGGAGGAGGCCAGGCTTGCGAAATTCGGCCTGTACGCGCCCTATGATGGCCTCGTGATCAAGCGGCACAGCGATCTCGGCTCGGCCCTTGCCGCAAATGAACCGGTCTTCACCCTGGTCGATCCCGAGACGATTTGGGTGCTTGCCTATATCGATGAAGGGCGGGCAGGCGCGATCGAGGTCGGGCAGCCGGCCGAGGTGGTCCGCCGGTCAGCGCCGGGCGTGTCAATTCCCGCGAAGGTCGAACGGATCGAGATCGAGAGCGATCGCGTCAACGAGGAATACCGTGTTTATGTACGCTGCGGCGGATGCCCGCTCGAATTTCATCTGGGCGAGCAGGCGGAGGTGCGGATCACCGTCGCGACGCTGTCGAGTGCGCGTCTCGTCCCGATGAAGGCGCTGAGCGATATCAGGGCGGAGAAAGCGACCGCCTGGACGGTCGAGGATGGCCGCCTGAAGCGGCGCAGGGTCAGCATCGGGCGCCGCACGCTTGACGGCCGGGTCGAGATCACAGGCGGCGTGCCCGAAGGCGCGGAGATCGTCAAGAGCAACACGACGGGGCTCGAGGAAGGGGACCGGGCCGTCATCGCGGCCAGAGAGGAGCCGGAATGAACCTCGCCTGGCGCGATGTGCGGCACAAGCTGGGGCGCTTCTTGATGACCTGCCTCGGCCTGAGCCTGCTGCTCGCCGTGGTGATCACGATGGCCGGCATCTATCGCGGACAGATCGCTGAATCGCTGGCGCTCAGCGAGGAGATCGGGGCGGACCTCTGGGTCGTCGAGACCGGAACGAACGGGCCTTTCGCCGAGTCTTCACGCATCCACGCCGACACGCGGGAGATGGTGGCGCGCATCAATGGGGTCGCGGAGGCCGGCGCAATTACCTTCCAGAACGTTCAGTTGGAACATGCCGGGCCCGAACTTCAACTGCTGATGGTTGGTTATGAACTCGGACACCCGGGCGGGCCGCGGCATATCGTCGAAGGTCGCCCGATCATCCGCGATCGTTATGAACTGGTCGTCGACCGTGCAACCGGCCTGGAACTCGGCGACACTCTGCGTCTCGGCCAGCAAGGCAATGATTATGCTATTGTCGGCTTGACATCGGGCGTTGTCAACCGATCCGGCGATTCGATCGTCTTCATGTCTCTGCAGGACGCGCAGGAGCTACAGTTCGAGCTGGCGCCACCGGTTGCGCGCCGGGAGGCGGCACGCGGCCCACAGCGCACGCCCACCAATCTCGTCAACGCTGTGGTGGCCCGTATCCAGCCGAACTTCTCGATAACCGAGGTCGCCGACACCATCCGCCGCTGGAAGCATCTTGCGGTACTGACGGACGAGCAACAATCGGAATTGCTGTCGCTCACGGTAATCAAGCGGGCGCGCCGCCAACTCGGTCTTTTCATGAGCGTGCTCACCATTGTCTCAGCGGTCATAATCGCTCTCATTATTTACACTTTCACTATGGAAAAGACCAGGGATATCGCGACTCTCAAGTTGATAGGCGCACCAGATCGCACCATTGTCGGACTTATACTGCAACAATCATTGCTGATGGGTGTCACCGGATTCATCATGGGTGCCGCTCTCGTCTACACGTTCAGAGACCATTTTCCCCGAAGCATCGTGATGGCGCCCCGCGACATCGTGATGCTGTTCGGCGTTGTCGTTCTGGTCTGCCTGTTGGCGAGCCTTCTCGGCGTACGCGCGGCGTTGCGCATCGATCCATCCCAGGCGCTGGAGTGATGACGCCATGACCCAGGCTGGCGCACCTCCTCCGCTGGTCGAACTTGAGGGTATCAACAAGCATTTTGGCGAGGGCCGGACCCGCGTCGATGCGCTGCGCGACATCACCATGAGCGTATCGCCGGGCGAGGTGGTCGGCCTCCTCGGCCCTTCGGGCTCGGGCAAGACGACGTTGCTCAACGTCATCGGCGCCATCGTCGAGCCGAACGGCGGCTGGATGCGCCTCGACGGCGAGGTGGTCTACGACAATCGCTGGCTTCGGCGTGACCTGCGCCGGCTCCGACTCGAAAAGATCGGCTTCATCTTCCAGACCCACAACTTGCTGCCCTTTCTCAATGCCACCGACAATGTCGCCATGGTGCTGCAACTTGCCGGCCTGTCGCGGGACGACGGGATCAGGAGATCGAAGGACCTGCTCGATTACCTGCAGATCGGCCACCGGATGCATGCCATGCCCTCTCAGCTCTCGGGCGGCGAGGCGCAGCGGGTCGCCATCGCCCGGGCGCTCGCAAACAGACCCAGAATTATTCTGGCGGACGAGCCGACCGCCTCGCTGGATTCCGAGCGTGCCGGGATCGTCATGGACCTGCTCCGCGAACTTGCTGTCGAGCAGGAGACCGCGATCATCGCCGTCACCCACGATGATAAGATCTTTGACCGCTTCGACCGGATCTTTCGGCTGCGAGATGGCCGGCTGGATGACGGAGTCGGGCTCGGCCAAAAGTCTGGCCCAGAAGTTCTTGACGCAGCACGGACCTGTCCGCCCAACACGCAACAAAGCTCGCAAGGAGAATAGTTCGATCCCGTTTTCTGTCGGGTCAGTGGCGGAGGGGGAGGGATTCGAACCCTCGATACGGTGTTCGCCGTATACACGCTTTCCAGGCGTGCGCCTTCGACCGCTCGGCCACCCCTCCGGAATGGACCGCGCCATCGCCGGTCCCATGTGCTGTTCGCCGGCGCCCCGAGGTGCCTGGCGCGCGGCCGGCGCAACCTAGCGAAGGCGTGCGGCCGATGCAACGCCGTCGCGGCGGCGTCACGGCAACGAGTCCGGGTTAACAAGCCGCTGAGGTGAGGATTCGGTGGAGGTAT
>CAZLNO010000153.1:0-6405 GCA_964561005.1 uncultured Rhodovibrionaceae bacterium
GCGCGGTGTTCGAGCCGATGAAGGCGCCGGCGCCGATCTCGGTCCGGCTCTTCAGGAAGCCGTCGTAGTTGCAGGTGATCGTGCCCGCGCCGATGTTCGCGCCCGCGCCCACCTCGGCGTCGCCCAGGTAGCTCAGGTGGTTCGCCTTGGCGCCCTGGCCGAGCGCGGCATTCTTGACCTCGACGAAGTTGCCGACGCGGGAGTCCGCCTCCAGCACCGCGCCGGGGCGCAGGCGGGCGAAGGGGCCGACCGCCGCGCCGGGACCGACCCGCGCGCCTTCCAGATGGCTGAACGACTTGATCTCGGCGCCCTCGGAGACCGTGACGCCGGGGCCGAAGACCACATGGGGATGTACCACCACATCGGGCTCGAAGCGGGTATCGTGGCAGAGCGTCACGCTCTCCGGCGCGACCAGCGTCACTCCCGCCGCCATCGCCCGCGCGCGCAGGCGCTGCTGCATCGCCGCCTCGGCATGGGCCAGCTCGGCGCGGGAATTGACGCCCTGCACCTCGTCCTCGGACGCAAGCGCATAAACGACGCCCTCGCCGCCCGAGGCCGCGAGCCCCACGACGTCGGTCAGGTAGTACTCGCCCTTGGCGTTGTCGTTGTCGACCTGCTCCAACAGCCGGAACAGCGTGTCGCCGCACGCGCAGAGCAGCCCCGCGTTGCACAGGTCGATGGCCTGCTCCGCCGGGCTGGCGTCGCGCGCCTCGACGATCCGCGCCACCTGCCCGGCATCGTCGCGAACCAGGCGCCCGTAGCCGCCAGGGTCCTCGGCGCGGAAGCCGAGCACCGCCAGCGCCGCGTCCGCGCGGGCGCGCACCTCGCGCAGGCCGCGCAGCGTCTCCCCCGTGATCAGCGGCGTGTCGCCGTAGACCACCAGGACCTCCCCGTCCGGGTCCGCGGCCAGATCGCCCAGGGCCTCGCGGGCCGTCCGTACGGCGTGGGCGGTGCCCAGGCGCTGGTGCTGCACGACCGTCGGATAAGGGCGCGCGGCCCGCGCCACCGACTCCATCTCCGGGCCCACCACGACCACGACACGCGCCGGATCGAGGGCCGCGACGGCATCCAGCACGTGGCCCAGCATGGCGCGGCCGGCGACCGGGTGCAGCACCTTGGGCAGGCGGGAGCGCATGCGCGTCCCCTCGCCGGCCGCCAGAACCACAACACCGAGCGTGGAATCCGTCATCGATCTTCCAGGAACTTCTTGATCGGAACTATGAGTCGCTCGCTGCGAGTATGCCACGGCACCGGATCGGCTTCATGCCCTTATCATTGGCGGCAAAGTTGGAATAGCCATGCCGGGCACGCCTCAGCCTGCCCCCGTGCGGCCGTGGCACGCTGAAGCGTGACCTACGATTCCGGGACGTCGCGGGGCGCGGGCTCCCGTCCGCGCCCCGAACGTTTGACCGCCGTGCGCAACGGAAACGTTCCGGCCGGGGCCGGAGACCCCGACCGGCGAATGGGCTGAACCCAACGCCACTGGGTCTCGGCCTCTCCCCAACGTTCACCCGCTCACTCGGCCGCCGTGCGGCCGTAGGTGTCCTCGAAGCGCTCGATATCGTCCTCGCCGAGGTAGTCGCCGGACTGCACCTCGATGACATGCAGCGGCTGGGAGCCCGGATTGGCCAGGCGATGGATCGCGCCCAGCGGAATGTAGGTGGACTCGTTGGGCCGCAGCCGGAACACCTCGTCGTCGCGCGTCACCTCGGCCTCGCCGTCCACCACCACCCAGTGCTCGGCGCGGTGGCGGTGGCGCTGGAGCGACAGCTTGGCGCCCGGCGCCACGGTGATCCGCTTGACCTGGAAACGCTCGCCGCGGTCGATGCCGCGATAGCTGCCCCACGGCCGGAAGACCTGGCTGTGCGCCTCCGGCTCGGCGCGCCCCTCGGCCTTCAGCCGCTTGACCAGTGCGCCGACGTCCTGGGCCCGCTCGCGCGGACAGACCAGCACGACGTCGTCGCTGGCCGCCACCACAAGGTCGCGCACGCCCACGGCCGCCACCATAGGCCCCCGGTCCGCGCTGCGCAGCAGGCAGTTCTCCGCGTCCTGCGTCGCGACGTCGCCCTGAACCGCGTTGCCGTCGGCGTCCTTGTCCAGAACGTCCCAGAGCGCCGCCCAGGAACCCAGGTCGCTCCAGCCCAGCTCGGCCGGAACCACGGCGGCGCGCCCGGTGTGCTCCATCACCGCGTAGTCGATGGAGATGGACGGCGAGGCCGCGAAGGCCTCCTGTCCGACCCGCAGGAAGTCCAGATCGTGCCGCGCCTGCGCCAGGGCGGCGCGGCAGGCCTGCACGACGGCGGGCTGCAGGCGCTCCAGCTCCGCCAGCAGCAGCCCGGCGGGCATCAGGAACATGCCGCTGTTCCAGGCATAGCCGCCCGCGGCCAGATAGGACTCGGCGGTCGCCCGGTCGGGCTTCTCCACGAAGCGCGCCACCCGCGCGCAGCCCGGCAAGTCGTCCAATGCCGATCCGCGCTGGATATAGCCGTAGCCGGTCTCCGGCGCCGTGGGGGTCATGCCGAAGGTGACCAGCCAGCCAGCCCGCGCCGCCGCCGCCGCCCGGTCCACCGCCGCGTGGAAGCCCGCGACGTCGGCGATCACGTGATCCGAGGGCAGCAGAAGAAGCAACGCCTCGGGGTCGCGCTCGGCCAGGTGCAGGGCGGCCAGACAGGCGGCCGGCGCGGTGTTGCGCCCTTCGGGCTCCAG
Organism: uncultured Rhodovibrionaceae bacterium; assembly: GCA_964561005.1. Lineage (GTDB taxonomy): Bacteria > Pseudomonadota > Alphaproteobacteria > Kiloniellales > Rhodovibrionaceae > CAZLNO01. The sequence continues at coordinate 2,707 of CAZLNO010000153.1, forward strand.
CAGGATCTCGGCGCCCTCCTGCCCGGCCTCGCGAAGCTGCTCGGCGACCAGGAAGCGGTGCTCGGCGTTGCAGATGACCAGCGGCGCGGCGAAGCGCGCCGGATCGGCCACCCGCGCCAGGGTGTCCTGCAGCATCGTCGCCTCGCCGACCAGCGGCAGAAGCTGCTTGGGATAGAGCGCCCGCGAGGCCGGCCACAGCCGCGTGCCCGCGCCGCCCGAGAGAATCACGGGATGAATCGTCACCTTGGCCAAACTCGTCTCGATCCAGGTTTCTCCGGAAAGCCCCCTCGACTCGCCTACTGTGCGGACCGGGTGCGCGGCACGTCAAGGCGGTATCGGCGCGATACCGATCGCGGCCTGGCACCCGCCGTCGCCTAGCGCATCCCGCCGCCGATGTCGACGCCGAAACAGCATCCGTCGCGCGCTCGCGCGCAAACCCGGCGCGTCGGCGCCTAGCCTGCGAACATGCCCTGGGACAACCAGCCTCCGGACGCGGGTGCGCCAAACATGACCGAACGGGTCGGCGAGGTCGTTCACGAGCTGACATTCGCCGACCTGCCGCCGGATGTCGCGGCGCTGGGGCGGCGCTGCCTGCTGGATCTGATCGGAGTCGCCGCGGCCGGGTCGGCGACGCCGGTGTCGGCCATCATTCGCGACCATGCCGCCCGCCACTTCGGCCCCGGCGAGGACGGGCCGCGCGCGCGCCTGCTGATGGACGGGCGGCGGTCCAGCCCGGCCGGCGCGGCCCTGGCCGGCGGCATGACCATCGATTCCCTCGACGCCCACGACGGCCACGCCCTGACCAAGGGACATGCCGGCGCGGCGGTGCTTCCGGCCGTGTTGGCGCTGGCCGACGCGGCCGCGCCGGCGGACGGGGCGGAATTGTTGACACGCTTGGTTCTGGGCTACGAGTTCGCGACCCGCGCGGGCATCGCGCTGCATGCCACGGCGCCGGACTACCACACCTCCGGCGCCTGGAACGCGCTGGCCTGCGCGGCGCTGGGCGCGCGGGCGCTGAGCCTGGACCGCGCGGCCACCGCGCACGCGCTCGGCACGGCGGAGTACCACGGCCCGCGCAGCCAGATGATGCGCTGCATCGACCATCCGACGATGGTGAAGGACGGTTCCGGCTGGGGCGCCATGGCCGGCGTCAGCGCCGCCTTCCTGGCCGCCGACGGCTTCACCGGCGCGCCGGCGCTCACCGTCACCGACGGCGCGGTCGCCCATCTCTGGGACGACCTGGGCGCGCGCTGGCGCATCCGCGAGCAGTATTTCAAGCCCTACCCCGTGTGCCGCTGGGCGCAGCCGGCGATGGAGGCGGCAGCGCAGCTCCTGCGCGAGCACGCGGTTGATGCGGCGGCGATCGACACCGTCACGGTGGAAAGCTTCGACCATGCCGTGCGCCTGGCCGCGCGGCACCCGGCGACGACGGAGGAGGCGCAGTACAGCCTGCCCTTCCCGCTCGCCGCCCTGCTCGTGCACGGCCGTCTGGGGGCGGCGGAGATCGCCGGCGCGGGGCTGTCCGATTCGGCCGTCCGGCGCCTCGCCGAGCGCACCGAGCTGGTCGAGGACCCCGCGCTCACCGCGCGCTTCCCGGCCGAGCGCTGGGCGCGGGTGCGCCTGCGCCTGGCCGACGGCCGCGAACTGGTCAGCGATCCGGCCACCGCGCGCGGCGACCCGGACTCGCCGCTCGGTGACGCCGAGATCGCGGACAAGTTCCGCACACTGGCGATGCCGATCCTGGGCGCGGAGGCTGTCGCGCGGATCGAATCCGCCGTGGCGGGGCTGCCGGAAGGCGGGGACGACGACCTGCTGGACCTGGTGCTGACGCGGCCGGAAACATCGGCGGCGGCACACTGAAACGTGCCCTACGCAGCGGGTCCGTCCGTAGGAAAGCGCCGGTCGGGGTCTCCGGCCCCGACCGGAACGTTTCGTCCATGCACCGACTTGAAACGTTCGGGGCGCGGACAGAGCCCGCGCCCCGCGCGATACCGCGAAGGTCGGCGGTTTGCTTCGCGAAACCGCCCTACTCCATGGTCGCTAGTCCACGGCCGCCTGCCCGACCGCCGCGCCCTCGGGCAACGACCGCTCGGGTTCGCCCTCGCGCTGGCGGGTCTGCCAGTCGGGGCAGATCCAGACCGGCGCGTCCGAGGGCGCCAGCGGCTCTTGCCCGGCGATCAGGTCGGCGGCCTTTTCCGCCACCATGATGGTGGGGGCGTTGAGGTTGCCGCTGGGGATGGTCGGGAAGATCGAGCTGTCCACGACGTTCAGGCCCTCGACCCCGTGTACGGCCGTATGGCCGTCCACCACCGCCATCTCGTCCGAGCCCATCGGACAGGTGCAGGAGGGGTGGTAGGCGCTCTCGGCGTTGCGGGCGACCCAGTCGTCGATTTCCGCGTCGCTGCGCACCTCCTTGCCGGGCGCCAGCTCCTCGCCGCGATAGGGGTCGAAGGCCGCCTGCGCGAAAATCTCCCGCGTCAGGCGCACCGAGGCCCGCATCTCCTGCCAGTCGCTGTCGTGGCGCATGTAGTCGCCGCGAATGACCGGCGGATCGCGCGGGTCGGCCGAGCGCAGCGTCACCGTCCCCCGGCTCCTGGAGCGCATCGGCCCGACGTGCGCCTGGAAGCCGTGGCCCTGCGCCGGGCTCTGGCCGTCGTAGCGCACCGCCATCGGCAGGAAGTGGTATTGCAGGTCCGGGTGCTCGACGCCGGCGCGCGAGCGGATGAAGCCGCCGGACTCGAAGTGGTTGGTCGCCCCCAGCCCCCGATGGAAGAGGTACCACTCCACGCCGATCCGCAGCTTGGCCAGCGGCGACAGGGCCTTGTAGAGCGTCACGGGCTGGGTGCAGGCGTGCTGGACGTAGAGTTCCAGGTGGTCCTGCAGGTTGCGCCCGACCCCCGGCAGATCCTGCACCACCGGGATGCCGTGGCGGCGCAGCTCGTCGGCCGGGCCGATGCCGGAAAGCATCAGAAGCTGCGGCGAGTTGAAGGCGCTGCCGCAGATGATGACGCGGCGGTCCGCCCGCGCCTCCTGGTCCTGGCCGCGCCGGCTGTAGGCGACGCCGACGGCCCGCCGGCCCTCGAACAGCACCTTCGTGGTCAGCGCGCCGGTCAGCACGGTCAGGTTCGGCCGCCGCATCGCCGGCTTCAAGTAGGCCAGATAGGCCGACCAGCGCACGCCGTTGTGCACCGTCATCTGCATCGGGCCGACGCCTTCCTGGCGCTCGCCGTTCATGTCCGGCGTGACGCCGTAACCGGCCTGGCGCCCGGCCTCGATCCAGGCCTGGTAGAGCGGCGACCAGCCGCGGCCGGTCTCGGTGTACAGCGGTCCGTCGCCGCCATGGTACGGATCGGCCCCGCGGTCGTGGCACTCGGCCCGGCGGAAGTAGGGCAGGCAGTGCGCATAGGACCAGTGCGCCAGCGCCGGGTCGCGCGCCCAGCGGTCGTAATCGCGCGCGTGGCCGCGCACGTAGGCCATGCCGTTGATGGCCGAGCTGCCGCCCAGGACCTTGCCGCGCGGCTGGTGGATGCGGCGGCTCGCCAGCCGGGGCTCGGGCTCGGTGCGGTAGTCCCAGTTGTAGGTCGTGCCGTTCATCGGCTCGCTGAGGCCGGCGGGCATGTGGATGCGCCAGTCCCACCACGGTGCGTTTCCGCCGTATTCCAGCACCAGCACCGAGACCTCGGGGTCGCGGCTGAGCCG
>CAZLNO010000154.1:0-6208 GCA_964561005.1 uncultured Rhodovibrionaceae bacterium
AGCACGCGCCCGGCGCTGACCGCCTCCAGGCCCGCGATCTTGCGCAGCGTGGTCGACTCGCCGCAACCGGAGGCGCCGAGGAGGACGAGAAACCGGCCGGATTCGGCCCGCGTGGTCAGCCCGTCGACCGCCAGGGTGTCGCCCCACCGCTTCGTCACGCCGTCGAGCACGATCTCCGACATCGCGGGCCCGTCTCCTAGTCCGCCTGACTACGCGAGTATGATGAGAACATGCTGGCGAAGTCAAATAGCCAAAACATTCGTGTCACTTTTATGACACTCCGGGCCTAGTCTTGGCCGTCGGCCGCGAGCGTGTCGGCGATGACCAGGCGCACGCGGTGCATCTCCAGGGCCTCGCCGACCTCGGCGGGCGGCGGGGCGTCCGTGAAGACGGCATCGATGTCGCGGACGTGGCCGACACGGACCATCGCGTCGCCGCTGAACTTGCTGTGGTCGAGCGCGACGAAGCGGCGCTGGGCGATGCCCATGGCGGCGGTGGTGAGCTGCACGTCCCGGTAGTCGTAATCGAGAAGCGCGCCTTCGGCGTCGATCGCGCCGATCCCGAAGAGGCCGTAGCTGACCTTGAAGCCGCGCACGAAATCGGCGGCCGGGCCTCCCGTGATGGCGCGGTCCCGGTTGCGCAGCACGCCGCCCGGCAGGATGATCTCGAAGTCGTCGCGCTCGCTGAGGATCGTGGCCGCGCTCATGTGGTTGGTGATGATCCGCAGGCCGCGCCGGTCCGTCAGGGCCTCGGCGACGGCTTCCATCGTCGTGCCGATGTCGATGAAGACCGAGGCGCCGTCCGGCACCTCGTCCGCCACGCGCCGGGCGATCGCGCGCTTCTCCGCGGCGAAGCGCACCTTGCGCGCGGCGTAGGCGAGCGGATCGGCCGTCGACGGCAGCCCCGCGCCGCCGCGGTAGCGGGTGACGCGGTCCCGCGCGGCCAGCGCGCGGATGTCCCGCCGCACCGTCTGCGTCGACACCGCGAGCCGGGCGGACAGCTCCTCGATCGTCGCGTAGCCGCGCCGTTCGACGAGATCGACGATGAACGCCCGCCGGCTGTCGACATCCCTCGTGAAATCCTTGGGCATCGTTCCCCTCGCTGCCCACCGCGGGGACCGGCGGACCGCCGCCTCATACGAGACGTATCACGCGCCGCTCTGTTGGGAATCTAACATTCAACTGTAAGGAACCGGACACACCGAGGCAATGCGCGCTTGCCCGCCAGCACGGCGACGGGCCCGGATGAGCAAGCCATTGAGATTGCAGCCAGAAGGTGTGGATCGGCGCGGGGTCACGACGCCGACCGGCGCAGGAAGCCGTCGAAATTCCTGAAGGTGGCGGGAGTCAAAGCTCGCGCCGATGCACGGTGGGGTGCCGCCTCGCGCTGGGCGGGGCCCGCCTCGACGATGCCACCACGGCGCTCACCGCGTCCCCGCGCCGTCCCTCTCACGCCTCGCCGTTCGCCTTCTCCACCAGCTCTTCCTTGCGCCGGGCCACGAAGGCCTCCAGGGCCTCGCGCGTTCCTTCGTCCAACGCCGGCGCCTCGTAGGTCTCCAGCAATTGCTGCCAGATGCGGGTGGCGCGAACCTCGGCGGTCTCGGCGCCGGCCTCTTCCCAGCTCTCGTAGTTGCGCCAGTCGGACAGCATCGGGGTGTAGAACGCCGTCTCGTAGCGTTCCATGGTGTGCTCGGCGCCGAAGAAGTGGCCGCCGGGCCCGACCTCGGCGATGGCGTCCAGGGCGAGGGTGTCGTCGTTCACCTCCACCGGCCTCAGCGTCTCGGCCATCATCTGCAGCAGCTCGGCGTCCAGGACGACCTTCTCGAACGAGGCGGTCAGCCCGCCCTCCAGCCAGCCCGCGGCATGGTAGAGCAGGTTGGCGTGGCCCAGCACGCCGGCCCAGATCGCCATCTCGGACTCATAGGCCGCCTGGGCGTCCACGGCGTTGCTGGCGTTGGCGTTGGAGGCGCGGTAGGGCAGGCCGTAGCGCCGGGCGAGCTGGCCGGCGGCGAGCTGCGCCTGGGCGTTCTCCGGCGTGCCGAAGGCGGGGGCGCCGCTGCGCATGTCCACGTTCGAGGTGAAGGCGCCGTAGACCACGGGGTTGCCCGGCCGCACGACCTGGGTCAGCACCACCCCGGCCAGCGCCTCGGCGTTCTGCTGCGCCAGCGCGGCGGGCAGGGTCACCGGGGTCATCGCGCCCATCAGGGTGAACGGCGTGATGACCGGGCACTGCCCCCACTCGCACAGCGCGATCAGCCCCTCCGACATCGGTCCGTCGAAGCGCCGCGGCGAGTTTACCGAGATGACCGAGAGCACGCCGGGGTCGTCCACCAGCTCCGCCCGCGTCGTGCCGCGCGCCAGGGCGGCCACGTCGATGCCGTCCAGCGCCCGGTCCGCCCCGATCGCCGAGCAGTGGTAGACCCGGTCGGTGTAGGTGACGTTGGCGAGGTAGCAGTCCAGGTGCCGCGTCTCGGCCGGCAGCTCCACCGGCGCCGTCGGCTGGTTGCCGATCAGGTGGATGATGTTCAGCGACTGCGCCAGCTTCAGCAGGTTGCAGTAGTCGGGGTAGTTGCCCTGGCGCCGGCCGTTGACCCGGTCCATCACCGTCGGCGGCCCGGCCACCAGGCCGAAGTTGATATGATTGCCGCCCAGCGTCACGGCGTGCTCGGGATTGCGCGGGGTCAGCGTGACACTGGCCGGCGCCCTGGCCACGAACTCGGCGACCATCGCGCGGTCGAACTTCACCAGCCCGCTGGCGTGGTCGACCTCGGCCCCGGCGTCGTCCAGCAGGCGCAGCGCCCGCGGGCTCATGAACTCGATGCCGATCTCCTCCAGGATGCGCATCGCCGCGTCGTGGATGCGCTCCAGTTGCCCGGCATCGAAGATCTCGACGGGGGCAAGGGGGCTTTGGACGCGCGTCCAGGGAAGCTGGTGAATGGCGTCGGCGCTCCGACGGGCGGCGCCGCGGCGTCGGCGGCTCATGGTGTCCGTCCTTTTCCTGTCGGCGGCGACCTTCGCGTCGATTTGTCTTGCATAATGGTGACAGCAAACCATAGTCCCAGAAGGACATTTGTCCCGCACACGACATCGAGTGGTCCGGCAGGACGCGCTCGCGAAAGGGCCCACAAGAACGACAAAGATGGCGGGTATGTACGAGACGAGTCGTCAGCCCCGGCAGGAGGGCGAGCCCGGTGGGCCGCGCACCTTCGGCTTCCTTCTGATCCCGCGCTTTTCCCTGCTGGCCTTCGCCTCGGCGCTGGAGCCGCTGCGCGCGGCCAACCAGGCCAGCGGCCAGAACCTCTACGACTGGACGGTGATCTCGACGGACGGCGCGTCGGTGCCGGCCTCCAACGGCGTCAGCGTGAACTGCGATGCGGACGTGGAAGGCGCCGGGCGGCTGCACACGCTGATCGTGGCCAGCGGCATGGCCGTCGGCGCGGGCTACGAGGACAAGGCCCTCTTCGCCTGGCTGCGCCGCGTGGCCCGCCAGGGCGTGCGCCTGGGGGCGCTGTCGACCGGCACCTACATCCTGGCGCGGGCGGGGCTGCTGGAGGGCTATCGCGTCACCATCCACTGGCAGCACCTGGCGGCCTTCGCCGAGGATTTCCCCGAGCTGGACGTCTCCGAGGAGCTGTTCGAGATCGACCGCAACCGCCTGACCTGCTCCGGCGGCGAGGCGGCGCTGGACATGATGCTGTCGCTGATCGCGCTGGAGCACGGCCGCGACCTGGCCACGGCGGTGTCCGAGAACTTTATCCACGAGCGCATCCGCGACACCCACGACACCCAGCGCATGGCGCTGCGCACCCGGCTGGGTATCAGCCACCCCAAGCTGTTGAGCGTCGTGGAGCTGATGGAGGAGCACCTGGAGGAACCGCTGCCGCGATCCGAGCTGGCGGCGCGGGCCGGGCTGTCCACCCGGCAACTGGAACGGCTGTTCCGCAAGTACATGGGGCGCACGCCCACGCGCTATTACCTTGAGCTGCGGCTGAACCGGGCGCGGACGCTCTTGAACCAGACCTCGATGTCGATCCTTGACGTGGCGCTGGCCTGCGGCTTCGTCTCGGCCAGCCACTTCTCCAAGTGCTACCGCGAGTTCTTCGACAGGACGCCGCGCGAGGAGCGGGCGGTGACGCTGTCGGAGCCGCGCGGCGGGAAGGTCTCGGCCTGAGTCAGGGGTGGGCCGGCCGCCGCCGCCGCCGGCCTTGCCTGACTGTCGCAGCCGCAGCCCGGGTAGCGCGCGCAGGGCCGGGTGTCGTGGCGGATGTCGGCGGCAAGCTGGCGCAGGTGCTGGGGACAGAGGCCGCTCTGGCAGCCGCAGTCGCAGGCCCGGCGCTCGATATCGGCCGCGTCGGCGTCGAATTTGCTGGCCACCCAGTAGAAGCAATCGGGCATGGCGCGCCCCAGGCTTTGCAATTGCGATCGCGAAGTTGTGGTTTCCAAGTACGGTTACCAAATTATTAACTCGCATTTTGTGTTCGATGTCAATGAGCAGGCGCCAACACCAGGCGCGTGTGGCCGCGCGACCACACCGCGCCTCCGGCGCGGCCACCCGCCGCCGCGATTGGCAAGCGCGCGGCGGCGGTGATAGACCCGGACAGGTGGACGCCAAGGGCGGGAGGGCCGAGCCATGAGCGAGCCGCTGCGACTGACGCCGGGGCAGGTGACCCTGGGCGACCTGCATCGCCTGTGGCGCGATCCCGCCCGCGGGGTGGCGCTGGACGAGGCGGCCTGGGCGGGCGTCGACGCCGCGGCGGCCACCGTGGCGCGGCTGGTGGACCAGGGCCGCACGATATACGGCGTCACCACCGGCTTCGGCATGCTGGCGCGCACCCGCATCGACGCGGCCCGGACGGAGGCGCTGCAGCGCAACCTGGTGCTCTCGCACTGCGCGGGGGTGGGCGAGGCGCTGCCGGCACGGGTGGTGCGGCTGGTGCTGGTGCTGAAGGTGATGTCGCTGGCGCGCGGCCACTCGGGCGTGCGCCGGCCGACGCTGGAGGCGCTGCTGACGCTGCTGGAGGCCGACGCCCTGCCGGTGGTTCCGGCCAAGGGCTCGGTCGGCGCGTCGGGCGACCTGGCGCCGCTGGCCCACCTGGCGGCCACCTTGCTGGGCGAGGGCGAGCTGGAGGTGCGCGGCGCGCGCCGTCCGGCGGCCGAGGTGCTGCCGGAGCTGGGGCTGGCGCCGCTCGCCCTGCAGGCCAAGGAGGGCCTGGCGCTGCTGAACGGCAGCCAGGTGTCGACCGCGCTGGCGCTGGACGGGCTGTTCCAGGGCCTCGATGCCGTGGCCGCCGCGCTGGCCGCCGGGGCGATGAGCACCGACGCCTGCCTGGGCACGCCGGTGCCCTTCGACCCGCGCATCCAGGCGCTGCGCGGCCATCCCGGCCAGACCACGGCGGCGGCGGTGCTGACCCGCCTGCTGGACGGCAGCGCCATCCGCGACAGCCACCTGGAGTGCGACCGGGTGCAGGACCCGTACTCCCTGCGCTGCCAGCCGCAGGTCATGGGCGCGGTGCTGGACCAGCTCGCCCACGCCGCCGGCATCCTGGCGCGCGAGGCCAACGCGGTTTCCGACAACCCCCTGGTCTTCCCGGACAGCGACGAGGTGCTCTCGGGCGGCAACTTCCACGCCGAGCCGGTGGCCTTCGCGGCCGACACCATCGCCGCCGCGCTGGCCGAGGTGGCGGCGCTGTCCGAGCGGCGGATGGCGCTGCTCATCGACTCGAACTTCTCCAGCCTGCCGAACTTCCTGGTGGCCGAGCCGGGGCTGAACTCCGGCTTCATGATGGCGCAGGTCACGGCGGCGGCGCTGGCCAGCGAGCTGAAGCAGCGCGCCGTGCCGGCGGTGACCGACAGCCTGCCGACCAGCGCCAACCAGGAGGACCACGTCTCCATGGCCACCTACGCCGCCCGCCGGCTGGGGGAGATGGCGCCGGACCTGCGCGCCCTCGTCGCCATCGAGCTGCTGGCCGCCGCCCAGGGCCTCGACTTCCGCGCGCCCCTGGAGACCGGCACCGCCCTGCGCCCGGCCCACGCCGAGATCCGCCGGCGCGCCGCCTTCCTCCAGCAGGACCGCCCGCTGGCCCCCGACATCGCGGCGGTGGCGGACCTGCTGGGCGAGGGCTGGTTCTTCGAGACGCTGCTCACGCCGGCGGAGCGGGCGGTGCTGGGGGTCGACGCGGCCTGAACCCCGGCCCGTCCGGCCGCGCCGG
>CAZLNO010000155.1:0-6154 GCA_964561005.1 uncultured Rhodovibrionaceae bacterium
CGGTTCAGGGGCATATAATTGCGGCGTGTATCCGCAATCAATTCGGTGCGCTCCACCGCTGACCGTCGTCGACTGGGGGATCAGGGCGTCAGGGTCGCGGGAGTACGCCGGTCGATAGAGCGGCAGCACCGTCCTGTTCAGGCCGTGCGAAAGAAAGGTGGAACTGCCACGGGACAGCGCAGCCTGGATGGCCGCCGCCAGGCGACTGCCCCGCACCTCGGGGAAGACTTCGAAGAGATCGCGGCCCAGCGTCCCGGCCGCGTCGAGCCGCGCGGTGCGGGCGACCCATTCGCTGAGGAAGAGGATCTGACGCGCCGGTCCCAGGACGATCACACCCTGGCCGAGCGCGTTCAGGAGCGCCTCGCTGCTCGGCAACTGGTCGGGCGTCTGCGCCATCGGACCGCTGGTCTCCCTCTGTTCCGTCCTGTCCATCACTCCCGCGCGCGAAGCGCCCCCCGGCCGCGTCGGCGCCATCGCCGCCCGGCCCGCGGCTCAGCCCTTGCCGGCTCCGACCCGCTCCAGGTAGGCGCCCAATAGCTGGCGCAGCGTTTCCAGGGCCGGCATGTCCAGGATCAGCACCACATAGCCGGCGATGTCGCTTTGCCGCAGACGGAAGTCGACCTCCACGAGCAGGATGGTGTGGTCGTCCGCGCCGCCGTCGCCCAGCGCCTCGATCATCACGCTGGCCTTGCCGTACTGGTTGACGGGCAGGGTGTTGGAGATCTGGCAGCCGAAGGAATCCGCCATGGAGCCCAGACAGGAGGTGAGGATCAGGTTGCCCACCTCCAGCAGGGCGTCCTGTTCCAGCTCGGAAATGTCGGTGAGGTCGACTTCCTGCCCGATCACCCGCTGCACCAGCCAGTAGCTGTCCAGTTCCGGGAAGATCAGCAAGGAGACACCGCTGAATGCGCCCTGAAAGGTCTGATGGACGCCGGTGGCCGCCTCGCCCGTGCGCGAGTCCAGCGCCGCGCGGGCGGTGTCGCGGTCGTAGAGACGAAGCTGCGGCACCGCGAGGTCGATGGGCTCGTGCGCCATCTCGCTCAGCGCCGTGGCCGCGTGGCTGACCGCGATGTTCAGGATTTCGCACAACGCGTCGCGTTCAAGCTCCGTCAGGCTAATCATCGTCCGCGAACTCCGCGGCGAGAAGGCCGTTGAACTTGTCCAGCGTCAGGGGCTTTCCGATCACGCCCATGCCCAGCTCCTCCGCCTTCTGGCGCACGTATTCCTGGGTGTTCGCGGTGATGAAGGCCATCTGCGCATGGGGGTAGAGCGCCCGGATCCGCTCGGCCAGCTCCGTGCCCGTGAGCCCCGGCAGGTTCACGTCGATCAGGAACTTCCCGATCGCGGCCCGGCCGTCCTCCGTCTGCGCCAGCGCCTCGTCGGCGTTCTTGGCGAGCAGCACCTTCCAGCCTGGGCAGGCCTGCTGGATGACGGCGCGGCCGCTCAGCAAGGCGGTGCGGCTGTCGTCGATGAGCATCAGCGTCTTGGACATGGTCGCTCGCGCGCTCCAGGCTGGATGGTATTGACAGGTCCGCCGCGGGAAGCAGGCGGGCCGCCTCTCGCACCGAGTCGCATGGCGGCGTAGTGTAGTGAGGGGTCGCCTGTCGATCAAACAATATACACCGGCGCGTTGCAGGAAAAGCGGCGCCTCTCCGAGAATGCGCAGCGGGTCGCAAAAAGCGCCCGGCATTGCCAAAACCCGTGACGACACTTATACCCACCGACAGACACGCAGCACACGAGGTCGCGAGGATGGAGAAGTTCACCAGGCTGACGGCTGTGGCCGCGCCGCTGGAGATCGACAACGTCGACACCGACATGATCATCCCCAAGCAGTACCTGAAGACGATCAAGCGCACCGGGCTGTCCGAGGGGCTGTTCCACGAGCTGCGCTACGACGCCGAAGGCAACAAGACCGACTTCGTGCTGGACCAGCCAGCCTACAAGGACGCGCGGATCCTGATCGCCGGGGAGAATTTCGGCTGCGGCTCCTCGCGCGAGCATGCGCCCTGGGCGTTGCTGGACCAGGGCATCCGCTGCGTCATCGCCGAGAGCTTCGCCGACATCTTCTACAACAACTGCTTCAAGAACGGCATCCTGCCGGTGAAGCTGGACAAGGCGCAGGTCGCCAAGCTGATGGACGCGGCCAAGCGCGGCGCCAATGCCAAGTTGACCGTGGACTTGGAAAGCCAGACGGTGACCTCGCCCGACGGCGAGACCTTCAGCTTCGAGGTCGACCCCTTCCGCAAGCACTGCCTGCTCAATGGCCTGGACGACATCGCGCTGACGCTGGAGAAGGCCGAGTCCATCTCCGCCTTCGAGGAAGGGCGGCGGCAAGGCATGCCCTGGCTGTAAGCCGGGCGAGGCGCGGGGCGGGCCTCCGGGGGCGGGGCCGGGACAGGGCCCTTGCGGGCGCCCGCCGCGTCTCCTATAAGTTCGAAAGGCGGCAAGGCCGCGTGCGGGCGTAGCTCAGCGGTAGAGCACTGGCCTCCCATGCCAGGGGTCGCGGGTTCAAATCCCGTCGCCCGCTCCAGCGTGCAGCGATTCCAGCGTGCAGCGATCCGGCGTGCAGCGATCCGGAATCCCCTTTTCCGACGAGGGCCTGAAAGGGCGCGGCCCCGCTCGCGGCGGCGCCGACGCCAAACCGCATGGGCGCCGGTGGCGAAGCCGCACCATCGCTGTCAAAAGGATGGACAGGTTCCCGCAATCCGGCCGCCGTCTGTCAACGCCCGTTGACAGGACGGTCGGCGCCGTTAGCGGGCCGGCGGCTCCGCCGTTCCGTCGGAAGGTCCGGCCAGCATGCGTCCCGCCCGCCGGCCGCGCGAGGCGGCAAGGAGGAACCAGCCCAGGGTGCTTGCGAGCAATGCGCCGAGAGTCCCTGTGAAGAGCGCCTCGAAGGTCGCGCCGAACACCCCCAAACCCAGCGCCGCGCCCGAAAGCGCGCCGAGGCCCGAGACCGCGAAGGCTCGGAAAGCCAAAGCGTACCAGATCATTGAAGCCTCCGCCCGCCGCGGATCACACATCGTCCGATTGGCGTTATTATGAATTCTTGCCGGCCCACCCTTCCGCTATGCTAAGTCTCCCGCAAATCAAAGTCGAATCGAAGCGGCGTGCCCAGGCAGAATGTTTCGCGATCCGGGTCGGCATGATTCTTGCTGGAAAAATACGAAGGTTGCGGTGGCGCGGGCGGTCAGGGCGACGACGCGGCGTCGAGGCGTCGAATCAGGGGCGTTGCTTGAACCAGAACAGCGATCGACTGGAAACGCGCCGGGCCGTGGTGACCTGGTTCATCGGCAGCCTGATCGGTTGGGCGGTGGTCATCGCGCTGCTCATGCTGCTGTTCTAGGGTGCCGCTGGTGTCAGGCGCGTCCGGCGCGCGGCGCCACGACCCGGCTCAGCGCCCAGATCGTCAGGCTCAGCACCGTGATCGCGCCGGCCTGATGCAGGGCGCCCAGCCACACCGGCACCGCCGCCAGAAGCGTGGCCACGCCCAGTGCGAACTGCGCCAGCGTCGCCAGGGCCAGCAGGTCGGCCGCCCGCCGCGCCGGGGCGCTGAGGCGAAGCCGCCGCGACCATAGCCAGATTCCCAGCGCGGCCACGGCCGTCGCCTCGGCCAGCAGGCGGTGGTTGAACTGTACGGCCGGAATGTTCTCGAACCAGTTGATCGCCCAGGGGCTGTGCAGCGCATAGCCGTCGGGAACGAACCGCCCGTCCATCAGGGGGAAGGTGTTGTAGGTCAGCCCGGCGTTCAGCCCGGCCACCAGCGCGCCGGCGAGGATCGTCGCGGCGACCAGCCCGGCCAGTCCGAAAAGGCCGCGCCGCAGTCGGGCGCCGTCGGCGCTGGCTGGCGGCGCCGGCGCCACCAGGCCGATCGCCAGCCAGAGCGCGTAGGCATGGATCGCCAGCGCCAATCCCAGATGCAGCATCAGGCGGTACTGGCTGACGTCGGTGCGCGCCGCGAAGCCGCTTTCGACCATGTACCAGCCGACGAAGCCCTGCACGCCGCCCAGGGCGAACAGCGCCGCCAGGTGCGGCCACAGCCCCCGGCGCAGCCGCCCGCGCAGCAGGAACCAGAGGAATCCGGCCAGGAAGACCACGCCGATCAGCCGGCCCCACAGGCGGTGGACCCACTCCCACCAGAAGATTTCCCGGAATTCCGCCAGACTCATCCCGGCGTTGATGCGGCGGTACTCCTCGGTCTGCTGGTAGAGCGCGAACAGGCGCCCCCACTCCCGCGCCGACAGCGGCGGCAGTGCGCCGGAAATCGGCGCCCACTCCATGATCGACAGGCCGCTCTCGGTCAGCCGCGTGATCGCCCCGATCACCGCCATGGCGAAGATCATGGCGCAGACGCCCAGCAGCCACAGGCCGACCGCCCGATCGCCGCGCGCGCCGGCGCCGGCGGAGGCGGATGAAAGCTGGACGGATTGCTGGTCTGCGAGGTCGGACACGGGCGCGGCGGAGCCTCGGTCGGTTCACGGTCGCGACCCAAGATAGGCGCCGGCGCCGGCGTCGCCAAGGGCGGCGACGCCGGCGCCGGCCCTTCCGCCCGCGACCCGCCGTCGCGCTTTGCCCTGATGCAGGGTCAATGGAGGGTCTTCAGCACCTCCGCGAAGCGCGTGTCGCCCGGCGTGATGATTTCCGCGCTGGTCATCTTGACCGAGTGCAGTCGCCCGTCGAGGTTGCGCTCCCAGAACGTCAGGAAGCGCTGCAGCTCCGGGAAATCCGGCGCGATGTCGTAGTCCTGCCAGATGTAGCTCTGCAGGAGCGACGGATGGTCCGGCATGTGATAGAGGATTTCCGCCGTGGTCAGGCGGTAGTCTTCCATTTGCCGTGCGAAGTCTGCCATGGGTCTCCTACCTCGCGTGTCGGGACCTGAACGTTGTCCAATCATTGGTTCTCCCAACACCGCGAGTCTGCCGCAAGACACCCGAGCTGCCAAGAAAAATGCGGCCATTTCAGCGTGTTGGCAGCCGACAGGGGCGGCTGCTGCCGATGCGCGCGCCGCGGCGTATCGAATTTCGCGACAGGAGACTTGACGACCGCGCATGCCCTGCCTAGGTGATTGGCACTCACCAGGCCGGAGTGCTAACAGCTCCGCCGGCAAAGGGGTTTTCCGCAGTTACCGCAGACACTGGCAACCACATGGCTCTCGGAGGATCAACCATGAAGTTCCGTCCGTTGCATGACCGCGTTCTCGTGAAGCGCATCGAGCAGGACGAGAAGACGGCCGGCGGCATCATCATCCCGGACACCGCGAAGGAGAAGCCGATGGAGGGCGAGGTCATCGCCGTCGGCGCCGGCGCGAAGTCCGAGGACGGCAAGGTCACCCCGCTGGACGTCAAGGAAGGCGACCGCGTGATGTTCGGCAAGTGGGCCGGGCAGGAGATCGGCATCGACGGCGAGACCTATCTGGTGATGAAGGAGTCCGACATCATGGGCATCTTCACCGACAAGGGCTCGCAGGCGGCGGCGGCCTGATCCGCGCGCCGTCATTCGCTAACCAGGGAGAGAAGGCAGGATGGCCAAGAAGGAAGTGAAGTTCGGCACCGACGCGCGCGACCGGATGCTGCGCGGCGTCGACATGCTGGCGAACGCCGTGAAGGTGACCCTCGGCCCCAAGGGCCGCAACGTCGTGCTCGACAAGTCCTTTGGCGCGCCGCGCACCACCAAGGACGGCGTGACCGTCGCCAAGGAGATCGAGCTTCTCGACAAGTTCGAGAACATGGGCGCGCAGATGGTGCGCGAGGTGGCGACCAAGACCAACGACGTCGCCGGTGACGGCACCACCACCGCCACCGTGCTCGCCCAGGCGATGGTGCACGAGGGGCTGCGCAACGTGGCCGCCGGTGCCAACCCGATGGAGTTGAAGCGGGGCATCGAGAGTGCCGTCGAGCGGATCGTCGAGGCGATCCGGGAGATGTCGGAGTCCATCGACGCCTCCGATCACAAGGCCATCGCCTACGTTGCCGCCAATGCGGCGGCGGACGAGGTCATCGGCGAGAAGATCGCCGAGGCCATGTCCAAGGTGGGCAACGAGGGCGTCATCACCGTCGAGGACAGCCAGACCTTCGGCGTGGACGTCACGTTCACGGAGGGGATGCAGTTCGACAAGGGCTACATCTCGCCGTACTTCATCTCGGACGCCGACCGT
>CAZLNO010000156.1:0-6051 GCA_964561005.1 uncultured Rhodovibrionaceae bacterium
ACCGGCCTGGCCAGCGCCGCCTCGCTGTTCCTGGTGGCCTGCGGGCTGTCCATCATCTTCGGCGTGACGCGAATCGTGAACTTCGCGCACGGCTCGTTCTACATGCTGGGGGCCTATTTGGCCTATACCCTCAGCGCCTGGCTGATGCCGCGCCTGGGCGGCGCCGGGTTCTGGCTCGCCCTGCCGCTGGCCGCGGCGATCGTGGGGCTGATCGGCGCGGCGATGGAGGTGCTGGTGCTGCGGCGGCTGTACCGCGCGCACGAGCTGTTCCAGCTTCTGGCCACCTTCGGCGTGGTGCTGATCGTCGACGACATCGCGCTCGCCGTCTGGGGGCCGGCCGACCTCGTGGGGCCGCGCGCGCCCGGGGCGGACGGGGCGCTGCCCCTGCTCGGCGCGCAAATTCCGGAATACGACCTGGTGCTGATCGCGGTCGGACCGCTGGTCCTGGCCGGGCTGTGGCTGCTGTTCCGACGCACCCGCTGGGGCATCCTGGTCCGCGCCGCCACCCGCGACCGGGAGATGGTGGGCGCCCTGGGCGTCAACCAGAAGCTGCTGTTCACCTCGACCGTCTTCCTGGGTGCCTTCCTGGCGGGGCTGGGCGGCGCGCTGCAGCTTCCGCGCGAGGCGGCCAGCCTGGGCATGGACCTGAACATCATCGCCGAAGCCTTCGTCGTGACCGTCGTGGGCGGCATGGGGTCGATCGCCGGGCCGTTCCTGGCGGCGCTGCTGGTGGCGGAGCTGAACGCCTTCGGCATCCTGATCCTGCCGCAAATCTCCATCGTGCTGCTGTTCCTGGTGATGGCGGTGGTGCTGGTGCTGCGCCCGCAGGGCCTGCTCGGCCGGCCGGAGCAGGCGCAGCAGGGCGGCGGCGCCGCTCCCCCCGCCCCCCTGCCCTCCGGCGACCGACGGGTGCTTGCCGCCGTCTGGCTGCTGCTGGCGGCGCTGGCGGCCCTGCCGGCGGCGGCGGGCGGCTACCTGCTGGGCGTCGCGAGCGAGATCCTGATCTTCGCCCTCTTCGCCGCCTCGCTGCAGTTCATCATGGGGGTGGGCGGCATGATCTCCTTCGGCCACGCCGCCTACCTGGGCCTGGGCGCCTACGCCGCCGCCCTGCTGACCCACCACCTCGGCGCGCCGATGGAAGGCGCGCTGCTGGCCGCGCCGCTGGCCGGCGGGCTGGGGGCGCTGGTGTTCGGCTGGTTCTGCGTGCGGCTGTCCGGCGTCTATCTGGCCATGCTCACCCTGGCCTTCGCGCAGATCGCCTGGTCGGTGGCCTTCCAGTGGACCGAGGTGACCGGCGGCGACAACGGCATCCTGGGTGTCTGGCCGGCGCGCTGGGCCGACAGCGCCACGGTGTTCTACTGGCTCACGCTGGCGCTGGTGGCCGGGGCGGTGGCGCTGTTGTGGCGGATCGTCGCCGCGCCCTTCGGCTATGCCCTGCGCGCCGGCCGCGACTCGCCGTTGCGCGCGGAGGCGATCGGCATCGCGGTGCGCCGACAGCGCTGGTGGGCGTTCACCCTCGCCGGGACGTTCGCCGGCCTGGCCGGCGGGCTCTACGCCTTCCTGAAGGGCAGCGTGTTTCCCGACGTCATGGCCATCCCGATGTCGGTGGACGGCCTGGTCATGGTGCTGCTGGGCGGGGTGCAGACACTGTCCGGCCCCCTGGTCGGCGCGGCGGTCTACGACGGCCTGAAGGCCGAGCTGGTGACCCGCACCGAGTTCTGGCGCATCCTCATCGGTACCGCCATCGTGCTTCTTTGCGTCGCCCTGCCGCAGGGGATCGTGGGCGGCCTCGGGGAGGTGTGGCGGAACCGGATTCGCGGCAGTGGCTAGAAGTGGCTATCGGGGTCCATTCGCTGGTGCGGCACGCGAACCACGACAATCCCTTGCTGCTCGGCGCGGTAGAACACTTGATGCCGGCCTGCCGGGAAGCTCCGGTAGCCCTCTCGAAGATCGTCGCGACGACGCCCCATGTTTGGTGTCTGCGACAAACGGACGATCACATCCCGCAAGGTTTCCATTTATCGGGCGCTCTGCTTCTCGCCCCATTTCTCGGCGGTACAGGCCCAGATGTCCTCAAGATCGCGCCGCGCACGGGGCGTCAGCCGATAGGCGGTCATCGCCCACGATGGGTGCGCTTTCCCTCGATAAAGGCGTCGAAATCAAAGGGCTCGGGCTGTCCGCTCTGCTCGCCTTCGACAAGGGCGGCGCGCAGGACGTCGCGCCTGACTTCGCGCTCCTCGAGAAGGCGCAATCCGGCCTGGACGACCTCGCTGGGCGAGTGGTAGCGGCCCTGGGCGATCTGCCGATTGATGAAGCTCTCGAAATGCGCACCAATCGTCACGGAGGTCGTCCGCGGCATCATGTCTCTCCACGCCGAGTCAGTCTAAACCGAACGAACCGTATGGCCAGAACCGCCCAAACGCAAGTTGCGCCGGAAGGAAAACGCTGCCGATGACCCCGCCCGTCCTCGCCGTGGAGCGCATCGAAAAGGCCTTTGGCGGCGTACAGGCCGTGGCTGACGTATCCTTTTCGGTCGGCGCCGGGGAGCTGGTGGCGCTGATCGGGCCCAACGGCGCCGGCAAGTCGACCTGCTTCAACATCGCCAACGGCCAGCTCGCGCCCGACAGCGGCCGCGTTTGCCTGGACGGCGCGGATATCACGGGGCTGCCCCCGCACAGGATCTTTCGGCGCGGCGTCGGGCGGACCTTCCAGGTCGCTGCCACCTTCGGCTCGATGACGGTGGCGGAGAACGTGCAGGTGGCGCTCCTGTCGCATCGCCGCAAGCTCCACTCGCTGTGGCCGCGGGCGCGGCGCCTGCTGCACGCGGAGGCCCTGGCGCTGTTGGAGCAAGTGGGCCTGGCCGAGCTGGCCGACACGCCCTGCGGCGTCCTGGCCTACGGCGACCTGAAGCGCGCCGAGCTGGCGATCGCCCTGGCCAACGATCCCAGGCTGCTGCTGATGGACGAACCGACGGCCGGCATGGCGCCGCGCGAGCGGGGCGAACTGATGGCGCTGGCCGGCCAGGTCGTGCGCGAGCGGGGCCTGGCGGTGCTGTTCACCGAACACGACATGGACGTGGTTTTCGGCCACGCCGACCGCGTCCTGGTGCTGGATCGCGGCGGGCTGATCGCGGAAGGGCCGCCGGCCGTGGTGCGGACCGATCCCAGGGTCCGCGAGGTCTACCTGGGTCCCGAGACGCTGGCGGCCGATCAGGAGGACGAGGAGAACGCGGCGACATGCTGAGCCTGGAAGAGGTCGATGTCTTCTACGGCCGCGCCCAGGCGCTGTTCGGCGTCGGCTTCGAGGTGCCGGCCGGCCGGATCGTCGCGCTGATGGGCCGCAACGGCGCCGGCAAGTCCACCACGCTCAAGGCCATCATGGGCCTCCAGCCAGCCGCCGCGGGGACGATCGCCTTCCGCAACCGGCGCATCGATGACCTGCCGCCCTATCGGATCGCGCGCCTTGGTATCGGCTACGTGCCGGAGGACCGGCGCGTCTTCCCCGAGCTGACGGTGCTGGAGAACCTGGAGGTCGGCCGGCGCGAGCCGGAGACCGGCGCGCCGGTCTGGACCCCCGAACGGCTGTTCGGTCTGTTCCCGAACCTGCGGGAGCTGGCGCACCGCCGGGCCGGGGAGACCAGCGGCGGCGAGCAGCAGATGCTGGCCCTCGCGCGCACGTTGATGGGCAACCCCCGCCTGCTCTTGCTGGACGAGCCGTCCGAGGGCCTGGCCCCGGTCATCGTGCAGCAGATGGCGCGCGCCATCATCGCCCTGCGGCGCGGCGGGCTGACCGTCCTGCTGTCCGAGCAGAACCTCCGCTTCGCGCGCGCCGTGGCCGACCGTGCCGTGGTTCTGGAGAAGGGGCGCGTCCGCTTCAGCGGACGGATCGCCGAGCTGGCGGCGGACAAGGCCCTGCACGAGGCCTATCTCGCGCCGTGACGGGGCCGCGCGCTCAGGCGGCTGCTGCTCCGCCGGTCATCGCGACGAACACGGCCGCGTAGTGGCAGGCCGCCGCCACCAGCACGCAGGCGTGCCAGATCGCGTTGTGGAACCGCAGGCCGCGCCAGAGGTGGAACGCCACGCCGATCGTGTAGATGGCGCCGCCGCCCAGCAGCAGCCAGGCCACGGCGACCGTCACCGAATCCAGCAGCGGCCGCAGCGCCGCCAGGATGCTCCAGCCCATGAGCAGGTAGAGGACGAGGGAGATTCGTTCGCCGCGGCGCTCGCCCAGCAGCGCCAGCACGACCCCGACCGCCGCGGCCGCCCAGACCGCGGCCAGCAATCCCCAGCCCCAGGCGCCGCCGATCTTCACCCCCGCGAAGGGGGTGTAGGTGGCCGCGATCATGACGAAGATGGCCGCGTGGTCGAGGCGCCGGAGCACCCGCTTGACCGCGCCGGGCCGGGCGAGGTTGTACAGGCCGGAGAAGGTCAGCATCGCCACCAGCCCGACGCAGTAGACGGCGACCGTCAGCCCTTCAGCCGCGGAGGCCCGGGGCAGGACCAGCACGACAATCACCACGGCCCCGAGAACGCCGCCCAGGATGCCGGAGACGTGAATGATGCCGTCGACGACGCGTTCGGCCGTCGTATAGCTCGGGAACTGGAATGAGGGACGAACCGTCATCCGGGCCTTGCGAACGCTCGCTGCCGTGGCCTTTGTGATTCGCCAAGCAGCCTACCCGCAAATCCCCTGGTCGTGCGACCCCGCCGCACATCGCCGA
This sequence comes from uncultured Rhodovibrionaceae bacterium, assembly GCA_964561005.1. GTDB lineage: Bacteria > Pseudomonadota > Alphaproteobacteria > Kiloniellales > Rhodovibrionaceae > CAZLNO01. The sequence goes on from CAZLNO010000156.1 coordinate 4,721, forward strand.
CGACAGCCCGCGCCGAAAAAGCAAACGGCGGCATCCCGAAGGATGCCGCCGCGCCGTTCGTCAGGCCGCGATCGCGGCGGCGTATTACGCCGCCCGCAGATTGCCGGCCGCGGGCTTGCCCCGCTCCATCACCACCTCGTAGCTGACCTTCTGACCCTCGTGAAGGGTGTCGAGGCCGGCCTGCTGCACCGCCGTGATATGGACGAAGACATCCTTGCTGCCGTCGTCCGGCTGGATGAAGCCGTAGCCGCGCTGGGTGTTGAAGAACTTGACCGTACCGTTCGCCATGATGGCCTCCATCGGTTGCAATTGTCGCCTGCGCCGGCGGCACCTCCGCCGGCGCGCAGTCTGGATTTCGGCATCATGGGTAGCTGAAGTCGGCCTCGTTGGGAGGCAGTCAGGCAAGCCGCGAAACCAAAAGCAGACGCAAGTCATATACGCGAACCGCGCGCCTTATGCCAGGGGTCTTTGCGCTGTCCGGGCAAAAAATTGCTCGATCCCGCGAAGAGCGCGGGTGGGCAGGGCCAATCCCTCGCCTCGCGCGTGCCTGCCATGCATTAATTGCATGAGTGCTCGCCGCGCCGGGTCGAATTTTCCCAAAGCGCCATCTTGCGTCGCCGGTTCGCAATTTTATGCGCTGCACAACTGACCGGGACTGCATTTGGCGAAGTCACAAGCTCGTGACGCCAAGTCGGTCGCGACGATTCCATTTACCAGCCCTTAAAGATCGCGCGGCAACGCTTGACGCAGCGGCGGCCGGCAACGATCTGTCTGGTCGGGCCGGAACGGCGCGAAGGCGCGGAAACCCTTGGCTTTCAGCGGTCTGTCGCATTTCGGATAGCGCAGGTCGCGGCAGCGGCAGCCATGAAAGGGACGGACTGCGCCAAATAATCGCGGGAGCTGCGCAGCACGCGGCACGAAAGCTATGAACTGCGAGGTATGGGGATGAGTGACGCGGACGATCTGGATCTCCGAGAGCTGGACGACGACGAACTCGTCAAGCAGATGCAGGACGACCTCTACGACGGCCTCAAGGACGAGGTCACCGAGGGCGTCGAGATCCTGCTGGAGCGGGGGTGGGAGCCGTACCGGGTTCTCACCGAGGCCCTCGTCGAGGGGATGCGGATCGTCGGCATCGACTTCCGTGACGGCATCCTCTTCGTGCCGGAAGTGCTGATGAGCGCCAACTCCATGAAGGCGGGCATGAACATCCTGCGCCCCCTGCTCGCGGAGAGCAACGCGCCCAAGCAGGGCAAGATGGTCATCGGCACCGTCAAGGGCGACATCCACGACATCGGCAAGAACCTCGTCACGATGATGATGGAGGGCGC
>CAZLNO010000157.1:0-2781 GCA_964561005.1 uncultured Rhodovibrionaceae bacterium
CGCTTGGTCAGCGTGGTGACCAGCGCGCGCTGCCCGGCCTCGGCCACCTGCCGGCACTCGTGGATCAGGTCGTCGACCTGGCCGGCGGTGGGGCGGACGTGGCAGACCGGGTCGATCAGGCCGGTGGGGCGGATGATCTGCTCGGTGAAGGCGCCGCCGGTCTGGGTCAGCTCCCACTTGCCCGGCGTGGCCGAGACGTAGGTGGTCTGCGGCCGCATGGCGTCCCACTCCTCGAACTTCAGCGGCCGGTTGTCGACGCAGGAGGGCAGGCGGAAGCCGTACTCCGCCAGCGTCGACTTGCGCGCGTAGTCGCCGCGGTACATGCCGTTGAGCTGGGGCACGGTGACGTGGCTCTCGTCCACGATCAGCAGGGCGTCCTCGGGCAGGTACTCGAACAGCGTCGGCGGCGGCTCGCCCGGATTGCGGCCGGTGAGATAGCGCGAGTAGTTCTCGATGCCGGGGCAGGAGCCGGTGGCCTCCATCATCTCCAGGTCGAAGGTGGTGCGCTGCTCCAGCCGCTCGGCCTCCAGCGGCATGTTGTGCTGGTGGAAGTATTCGACGCGCTCCTTCAGCTCCTCGCGGATCAGCTTCATCGCCTGCTGCAGCGTGGGGCGCGGGGTGACGTAGTGGCTGTTGGCGTAGACCTTGATGCGCTCCAGGTCCTGCGTCTTCTCGCCGGTCAGCGGGTCGAACTCCTGGATGCCCTCCACCTCGTCGCCGAACAGCGAGACGCGCCAGGCCCGGTCCTCGTAGTGCGCCGGGAAGATCTCCACGGTGTCGCCGCGCACCCGGAAGGCGCCGCGCGCGAAGGCGATGTCGTTGCGCTTGTACTGCAGCGTGGTGAGCTGGCGCAGCAGCTCGTCGCGCTCGATGCTGTCGCCGGCGTGCAGCTCGACGGTCATGCGCGAGTAGGTCTCCGGCGCGCCCATGCCGTAGATGCAGGAGACCGAGGCGACGATCACCACGTCCTCGCGCTCGAACAGTGCGCGGGTGGCGGCGTGGCGCATGCGGTCGATCTGCTCGTTGATCGAGCTTTCCTTCTCCACGTAGGTGTCGGTGCGCGGGACGTAGGCCTCCGGCTGGTAGTAGTCGTAGTAGCTGACGAAGTATTCCACCGCGTTGTCGGGGAAGAAGCCCTTCATCTCGGCATACAGCTGGGCGGCCAGCGTCTTGTTCGGCGCCAGGATCAGGGTGGGGCGCTGCACCCGCTGGATCACCTGCGCCATGGTGAAGGTCTTGCCCGAGCCGGTGACGCCCAGGAGCACCTGGTCGCGCTCGCCCTGGTTCAGGCCGTCGGTCAGCTCCGCGATGGCCTGCGGCTGGTCGCCGGCGGGGGCGTACTCGCTCTGCAGGTCGAAGGGGCGCGACTCCGGCTTGAGGGCGCGCGCGTCGCCGCGCTCGGCAAGGGCCTGATCCTGTTGCATGCGCCTAATGTAGGACGCGCGGGCGGGGGGCGGGAAGGGGGGTGGCGGCCATGGGCACCAAGAGATTGCATCGGCGGCGTTGCCGTTCGGGTCACGGACATCACCGAGCCGGCCCTGGAAGCCTGGGAGCGGCGGTGGCCGCGGCGCCGGGAGGGTTGGGACTGGCGCCATCAGCGTGGAAAGCTGGCCCGCAATCCCCGGCTGTCAATGACACGTAAAGATGTCCGGTTTTCCTAGCCGTTGACGCGGCCATGAGGCATGGCAACCTTGTCCAGGCAAGCGATCTTCGCTTGCGGCACCCGCTGCCAGGGGCAAGCCGCTGCAGCGGTCGAACAGGAGTGGGCGGCCAAGGGCCTCTTCGAGACCCTGACGGACGTGCAGAAAGCACGGCTTCGGGCAATGCCGACTAAGCGCCCCGCGATATCGAGGTGATCCTCCACTTGGCGGAGGACCAGGAGCCCGCTGTCCGAGGACAGGTCGCCGCCGTCGAAGCGGGCGACCAAGACTTGCCATTTACCGGTGACAGACCGGCCAGAGGTTGGGCAGGTTCGGCCGTGGCGGGTGCGGAGCCTCCTGGATTTGCTGTGAGGTGGCCAGGGGCGAGGCCGGTCGCGCTTTTCTGTCGCGCCTGGAAACGATCCTCGGCCGGGCGGTCGTGGCGTCCGAGACCGTCACCGGCGCACCCGACCGGGGCGGAGACTGGAATCTCCGTTATCGATGCCACGGCGATGTCCGGACGGAGCTTGCGTTCTCCGCCGCCGCGACGACCCGTTATCCCGCCGTTCTGGCGGTGCCCGACCCCGACGGCACGCTGGATTTCGGGCCCGACTTGGATGGCGGGCAGACCAACTTCGAGGACAAAGCACAAGCAGACGCCCCCTCACAGACCATCGATGACACAACCACCGAGCTGGCGGGCGGATTCGTCTTCACCCCACCGACGCCGGCCGCGACAGACGCCCTCTCGCACGCGTGGGGGGAGGTGAGGCAAGCGCGGCGGTGGGGTGACGGCGAAGCCGCGCGACCGCCTACGCCTCCGAGCGCGTGAACAACTCGCGGAACAGTTCCTCGGATCGCCGCAGGCCCTCGTCGGTCAGGACGACCGATTTCGCCTTGTTCTTCGGGTCGGCGATCAGGCCCTTTTCATGCAGGCGGTCCATGGCGTCAAAGTCGAAGCCCTTCCAGGCACGGCGCTCCTGGTGCAGCGTCAGCCAGAGCAGGGCGAGCACCGTGTCGTCGATCTTTTCCGTGTCGATCTTCATGGCCGCAGCCTAGCACGACGCGGCGCCAGCGTCTGCAAAGGCGTGCGACCCGGGCGGCGCCGGGCCGGCCGGAGCGCGGCGCGGATGTTCTTGTA
>CAZLNO010000157.1:2881-5944 GCA_964561005.1 uncultured Rhodovibrionaceae bacterium
GGTTCTTGTCATGTTCTTGGTTTTGTGATAGGTTCCGCCGTGCTCTTGGACATTGTCGAAGGCGGTGCGCGGGGCTGACGGATGGACTGGCGCGGGCGCGTGCAGGCGTCAACATGCGTCATCGTCGCGGCCGGCGGCTACGCCGCCCCGACGCGGACCAGCAGGAGGGAGATGTTGTCCTTGCCGCCGGCGGCCATGGCGTCGTGGAACAGGCCCTCGACGGCCGCGGCGTCGTCGCCGCCGGCGAGGCGCTCGGCGATGCGCTCCGGCCCCACCAGGTCGCTCAGCCCGTCGCTGCACAGGAGATAGGCCCGGCCGGGCGCCGGCGGCTCGGCCACCGCGTGCGGGGTGACGGGCTCGAACGCCATCTGGCCGCCCAGGGACTGGGTGACCATCGGCGTGGTGACGGCGGCCGTGCGGCCGTCGGCCAGCTTCGGCCCCGGCGTGTCGTCGGTGCTGAGCTGCACCAGGCCGTCCCGCGCGTCGTGGCGATAGGCGCGGCTGTCGCCGACGTTGAACACCACCACGACCTCCGGCCGGGCGACCAGGCCGACCAGCGTGGTGCCCATGCCCGGCGCCCCGTCGCCGCGCGCCATGGCGTCGTAGACGGCGCGGTTGGCCTCGTGCAGCAGGCGCTCGGCGGCCTCGACCGAGGCCACCTCGCCGCCGTGCGTGACCACGTGCCCGGTCGCGGCATGGCTGGCGACCTCGCCGGCGGCGTGGCCGCCCATGCCGTCGGCCACCACGGCGACCAGCGGCTGCGTCAGCGCCAGCGTGAAGGCCTTGGGGCGGGACAACTCGTTGGCGCAGATCCAGTCGCCGACCGCCACGGTGTCCTCGTTGCGCGGGCGCACCGCGCCGCGATGCGTCAGCGCCTGGACGGTGAGGGTGACAGGCAAGCGTGCCTCCCGCGTTGCGTCGTCGTCAGCGATGGCCGGAACTCGCCACCGTCAGGCCGGGCCGCCGACGCCCGCCTCGGCGAAGGTCGCCATGCCGTCGTGGCAGGCGCAGGCCGCGCGCAGCAGCGGGATCGCCAGCGCCGCGCCCGAGGCCTCGCCCAGGCGCATGTCCAGGTCCAATAGCGGCCGCTGGTCGATCGCCGCCAGCAGCCGGCGATGGCCGGGCTCCGCCGAGAGGTGCCCGACCCGGCAGTGGTCCAGCAGGCGCGGGTCCAGCCTGTACAGGACGGCCGCCGCGGCGGTGCCGGCGAAGCCGTCCAGCAGCACCGGCGTGCGCGCCAGGCGGCAGGCGATGACCGCCCCGGCGAGCGCCGCCAGCTCCAGCCCGCCCAGCCGGCGCAGGGCCTCCAGCGGATCGGCCAGCGCCTCGCCGTGGTGCGCCAGCGCGGCCGCCACGACCTCGGCCTTGCGGGCGACGCCGGCGGCGTCGAGCCCCTCCACCCAGTCGCGGGGCTCGCCGCCGAACAGGGCGCAGGCCAGGGCGGCGGCGCTGGTCGTGTTGGCGATGCCCATCTCGCCCAGCGCCATGACGTCGAAGCCCTCCTCCACCGCCAGCATGCCATAGGCCATGGCGCGGGCGCAGTCTTCCTCGGCCATGGCGGGGGCGGCGGTGAAGTCGGCCGTGGGTTCGTCGAGCGCCATCTCGTAGATCCGCAGATCGGCGTCCGACAGCGCGGCGAGCTGGTTCGCCGCGCCGCCGCCGTCGATGAAGACGCGCACCATCTGCGCCGTCGTCGCCTGCGGATAGGCCGAGACGCCGCGGGCCGCCACCCCGTGGTTGCCGGCGAAGACGGCCACGCGCGGCCGTTCGATCCGCGGCGGATGGCGGCCCTGCCAGGTGGCCAGCCACTGCGCCAGCTCCTCCAGCCGGCCCAGCGCGCCCGCCGGCTTGGCGAGCCGGCGCTGCCGGGTCGCGGCGGCGCTGGCCGACTCCAGGTCGGGGCCGGGCAGCTCGCGCAGCAGGGCGCGGATTTCCTCGAGGGTCGCGGCGGGCTGTTCGGTCATGCGGGGGGTCCTGCGTTCGGATTCGGGCGCCGCCGTTCTATAACCGCCCGGCCGGGCCGGCGGCAAATGGTGTCTGGGGGCGTCCGGCCGCGCGGCCTTTCCGGCCGGCCGCCCGTCGTCGGCGATCGCGGGTCGAAGCTTCCTTTACGCTTTATTTAGCCTGGACCGGTTAACTCGCGCCGGGTCGGGTGGAATTCGGGCTGCACGGTGGAGAGGGAGCCGCCATGTTCCCCATTGTCGGGATTGCCGTCGTCCTGGTCTGCGTCTTCGGCGGGTACACCATCGCCGGCGGCAAGATGAGCGTGGTGCTGCACGCCCTGCCGTTCGAGATGCTGATCATCGGCGGCGCCGCGGTCGGCAGCCTGCTGATCGGCAACTCGATGAACGTCGTGAAGCAGGCGGTGGGCGGCTTCGCCAAGACGATGCGCGGGGCGAAGTGGAGCAAGCAGGACTACCAGGACCTGCTGCTGCTGATGTTCTCCCTGGCGCGGCTGCACAAGCAGAAGGGCAACCTGGCGCTGGAAGCCCACGTCGAGGAGCCCGACGAGAGCTCGATTTTCACCCAGTATCCCAAGATCATGCGCGACCACTTCGCCCGCGCCCTGATCACCGACACGCTGCGGATGATCACCCTGGACATGGACGATCCGCACAAGATCGGCGACTTCGTCGACGGCCAGATCGAGAAGCACCACGGCGAGGCGCTGCAGCCGGCCCAGTCGCTCCAGACCATCGCCGACGCCCTGCCGGCGCTCGGCATCGTCGCGGCGGTGCTGGGCGTGATCAAGACGATGGCCAGCATCAACGAGCCGCCGGAGGTGCTGGGCCGGCTGATCGGCAGCGCGCTGGTCGGCACCTTCCTCGGCGTGTTCCTGTCCTACGGCATCGTCGGGCCGTTCGCGCAGCGCCTGAAGCAGATCGTCGAGGAGGAGACGCAGTTCTACTATGTCGTGAAGGACGTGGTGATCTCCATGGCCGCCGGCGACGCACCGCAGGTGGCGGTGGAGATCGGCCGCAGCCACGTTCCCAGCAAGATCCAGCCCTCCTTCTACGAGATCGACGAGGCCACCGCCGAGCTGCCGCGCGAGGCGAGCTGAGG
>CAZLNO010000158.1:0-5581 GCA_964561005.1 uncultured Rhodovibrionaceae bacterium
AGCGCACCGACGCGCGCCAGGGCTACGCCAACGGCTACAAGCCGAAGAAGGTGGAAAGACTGGCCGGCATCACGTGAAAAACCTGGCCGAGATGAAGTGAAACGTGCACCTGGAATGCACTCGTCGATAACCCCGTACGCATCCAAACCCTCTGCCTCCAGCCCTGGGTCAAGAAAGTCATTGCATAGGTCGGCCGGCATTAGACAATTTGACACAAGTCAATGTGGCTTGGCGCGCTCGTATTTAGAAGGGTTCCACAAACGAGAATGCATGACCGAAATTTCGCATCGCGAGGCCCTGAAGAGGAGGGGTGCGCGGGAAGAAGTTGCGTCTGACGGCATGGATAGGGACGCGATCGCCTCGGCGGCTGTAAATCAGCCTGGGGTTACGGCGCCAATCGGCATCGCGACATGTTGATTTCCCGGGATCCTCGGCGGTTATGGGATGACGCTGATTCGCACACCGCGCTAACCGGTTAAGTGTGGTTCCTACATGATACCGGATCAATCGGCCACAATGGGGAGGTCTTTATGCGTTGCAACAAACTGGTCGAAGTGGGCCGGCGGCAGTTCCTGCGCGGCGGCGGTGCCGCGGCGGTCGCGGGCTTCGCGGCGGGCAGCCTGCCCGCGCGCGAGGCGAAGGCCGCGCAAGGAAAGGCCCGCGTCGACTATCCCAGTCAGCGCCTGGCCAACGTCGCCGATCTGAGCGTGAACGAGCCCTTGCAGATCACCTATCCCGATTCCGGCAGTCCCGGCGTGCTCCTGAAGCTCGGACAGCCGGCCGAGGGCGGCGTCGGACCGGACGGCGATATCGTGGCCTTTTCCACGATGTGCCCCCACAAGGGCTTTCCGCTGTTCTACAAGGCGGCGGACCGAAGCTTGAGCTGCCCCGGCCACTACTCCCGCTTCGACGCCGAGAAGGGCGGCCTGCAGATCTGGGGGCAGGCGACCCAGAACCTCCCGCAGTTCCTCCTGCGCGTCGACGACGACGGCGAGATCTTCGCGGAAGGCGTGGACGAGCTGTTGTACGGCCGCCTGACCAACGTCCTCGAAGGCTGAAGCGCAGGGAGACGCGAGATGGCTTACAAGCGCAACACCGACCGCCTGCCGATCCCCCCGAAGGACGCCAGGGTTCAAAATGTCGTCTGCCACTTCTGCATCGTCGGCTGCGGCTACAAGGCCTATAGCTGGCCGGCCAATCGGCAGGGCGGCTTCGCGCCGGACGAGAACGCCTTCGGGGTCGACCTGACCCAGCAGCAGTACGCCGAGACGGAGGCGTGGTTCTCGCCGTCGATGTACAACATCGTCAAGCAGGACGGCCGCGACGTTCACCTGGTCATCAAGCCCGACACGAACTGCGTGGTGAATTCCGGCCTCGGCTCGATCCGCGGCGCCCGGCTCGGCGAGCTCAGCTACTCCGAGGCGCGCTCGACGCAGCAGCAGCGCCTCACCGATCCGCTGGTCTGGCGCTACGGGCAGATGCAGCCGACCTCCTGGGACGACGCGCTCGATCTGGTGGCGCGGGTGACGGCGCGCATCGTGAAGGAGAACGGCGAGGACGATCTGATCGTCTCGGCCTACGACCACGGCGGCGCCGGCGGCGGCTACGAGAACACCTGGGGCACCGGCAAGCTGTACTTCGGCGCCATGAAGGTGCGCAACATCCGCATCCACAACCGGCCGGCCTACAACTCGGAGGTCCACGCCACGCGCGACATGGGCGTGGGCGAGCTCAACAACGCCTACGAGGACGCGGAACTGGCCGACACCATCATGGTGGTCGGCGCCAACCCGCTGGAGACCCAGACCAACTATTTCCTCAACCACTGGATCCCGAATCTGCGCGGCGGGTCGATGGCGAAGAAGCGGGAGATGATGCCCGACGAGCCTCATCCGTCGGCGCGCATCGTGATCGTCGACCCGCGCCGCACCGTCAGCGTGGCCGCCTGCGAGGCGGAAGCCGGCAACGACCGCGTGCTGCACCTGCCGATCGCCTCGGGCACCGATCTGGTCCTGTTCAACGCGATCTTCACCTACATCGCGGACCAGGGCTGGGTCGATCGCGACTTTATCGAGCAGTCCACCGTGCGCGACGGCGGCGAGCGGCCGCCGCTCTACCCGGGGCGCGGCGTCTCCGAGGCCAAGCCCGGCCACCTCACCAATTTCGAGGCCGCCGTGGAGGGCTGCCGCACTTCGGTCGAAGAGGCCGCCGAAATCACCGGCCTGGACCCCGCCGACATCGTCAAGGCCGCGGAATGGATCGCGATGCCGAAGGAGGGCGGCGCCCGGCGGCGCACCATGTTCGGCTACGAGAAGGGGCTGATCTGGGGCAACGACAACTACCGCGCCAACGGCGCCCTGGTGAACATCGCCCTCGCCACCGGCAACGTGGGCCGCATGGGCGGCGGCGTGGTGCGCCTGGGCGGGCACCAGGAGGGCTATGCCCGGCCGAGCGCCCAGCACGTCGGCCGGCCGGCCGCCTACGTCGACCAGCTCCTGATCTCCGGGCGCGGCGGCGTGCATCATGTCTGGGGCTGCGACCACTACAAGACCACGCTCAACGCGCACGCCTTCAAGACCGCGTACAAGAAGCGGACCGACCTGGTGAAGGACGCGATGACCGCGGTTCCCTATGGCGACCGCGAGGCGATGGTGGACGCCATCGTCAACGCCATCCGCCAGGGCGGCCTGTTCTCCGTCGACGTCGACATCGTGCCGACCCGCATCGGCGAGGCCGCGCACGTGGTGCTGCCCGCGGCCACCTCCGGCGAGATGAACCTGACGTCGATGAACGGCGAGCGCCGCCTGCGGCTGACCGAGCGCTACATGGACCCGCCGGGCCAGGCGATGCCGGACTGCCTGATCGCCGCGCGCCTGGCGAACCACATGGAGCGCGTCCTGCGCCAGATGGGCGACGACGCCCTGGCGGACAGGTTCACCGGGTTCGACTGGCAGAGCGAGGAGGATGCGTTCAACGACGGCTACCGCCAGGTCGCCCACGGCGGCGAGCACGTGACCTACGAGCGCCTGCGCGCCCTGGGCACCAACGGCTTCCAGGAGCCGGCACAGGGCGTGGAGAACGGGGAGATCGTCGGCACGCCCCGGCTCTACGCCGACGGCGTGTTCTCCACGGACGACGGCAAGGCCCGCTTCATGGACGCGCCGTGGCGCGGCCTGCAGGCGCCGGGGAAGGCGGCGCAGAAGGAGCGCTTCCGCTTCCTCATCAACAACGGCCGCACCAACCATGTCTGGCAGTCGGCCTACCTGGACTCCGAGAACGACTTCGTCATGGACCGCTGGCCCTATCCCTTCATCGAGATCCATCCGGACGACATGGCGGAGATCGGCGTCGACGCCGGCGATCTCGTGGAGGTCTACAACGAAAGCGGCTCCACGCAGGCGATGGCGCTGCCGACGCCCACGGCCCGGCGCGGCGAGACCTTCATGCTGTTCGGCTATCCCACGGGCGTGCAGGGCAACGTCGTCAACGAGGGCACCAACGAGCTGGTGGTGCCGAACTACAAGCAGACCTGGGGCAACATCCGAAAGATCGCGGACGCGCCCCGCGCGGTGCGGCACCTGAGCTTCAAGTCCCAGGAATACGAGGCCTAGGTGCGCGTCCGCGTTCTCGGCGAAGCGGATCTGGACCTGCCGGATCAGCGACTCCCGGCCGGGCTGTTGCGGCGTGGCTTCGGCGTCGACGCGTCCGAGCGCCGCGACGATGCGGCGCCCCGCCGCCTCGGTCCGGGCCAGCGGTGTGCCCTGCGGCAGCAGCAGGCGTGCCTCCACCACGTCGCCGTTGATCTCGGGAAACGCCTGGAATTTCAGATGGCCGGCGGCACCGTAGCCGATCGTCCCGACGCGCGATTCCGATCGATTTGGCTCGGACGATCTTGTTTTGTTCCCTATACTGTGCTAGGGTCCATGCTGGCTCTTTGACATCGTCGGCGCGCGGGAATCCCCGTTGATCGGCCGCGGACCGGTCGGGGCGTACGCGCGTCAGCATCCGTCCGCAACCGTCAGCATCCGTCCGCAACCGTCAGCATCCGTCCGCATCTCCGCGGGGCGGGGCCTTGGCCGCGCCCCGAAAGTTTCCCTCCCCGCCGTGCCCGGGAACGTGCCGGTCGGGGACGGAGCCCCAGACCGGCACCCGTCCGCAAACGTCAACATCCGTCCGCGCCGGACGGGGGAGGCTGCGGCTATGCCTGTTTCTGCGCCGGGGCGTGGTGGCGGTGCAGGTAGTCGACGAGGTAGCGGCCGGTGTGGCTCTCCGTCGCCTCGCAGACCTGTTCGGGCGTTCCGGTCGCCACGACCCGGCCGCCCTTGGCGCCGCCGTCGGGGCCCAGGTCGACGATCCAGTCGGCGGTCTTGATGACCTCCAGGTTGTGCTCGATGACCACCACGGTGTTGCCCTGGTCGACCAGGGCGTGCAGCACCCGCAGCAGCGTGTTGACGTCGTCGTAGTGCAGGCCGGTCGTGGGCTCGTCGAGGATGTAGAGCGTGCGGCCGGTGGCGCGGCGCGCCAATTCCTTGGCCAGCTTCACCCGCTGCGCCTCGCCGCCGGAGAGGGTGGTCGCCGGCTGGCCGATCTTGATGTAGCCCAGGCCGACCTTTTCCAGCGTCTCCAGCTTGTTGCGGATGCTGGGCACGGCCTGGAAGAAGGCGACGCCTTCCTCGACCGTCATCTCGAGAACGTCGGCGATCGACTTGCCCTTGAAGGTGACTTCCAGCGTCTCGCGGTTATAGCGCTTGCCCTTGCACTCGTCGCAGACGACGTGGACGTCGGGCAGGAAGTGCATCTCGATCTTGATGACGCCGTCGCCCTGGCAGGCCTCGCAGCGCCCGCCCTTGACGTTGAAGGAGAAGCGGCCGGGCTTGTAGCCGCGCGCGTTCGCCTCGGGCAGGCCGGCGAACCAGTCGCGGATCGGCGTGAAGGCGCCGGTGTAGGTGGCCGGGTTGGAGCGCGGCGTGCGGCCGATCGGCGACTGGTCGATGTCGATGACCTTGTCGAGCAAGGCCATGCCCTCGACGCGCTCGTGCTCGGCCGGGGCGGCGCGGGCGCCGTGGATGCGCCGGGCCAGCGCCTTGTACAGCGTCTCGTTGATCAGCGTTGACTTGCCCGAGCCGGAGACGCCGGTCACGCAGGTGAAGGTGCCCAGCGGAATCGCCGCCGTCACGTCCCGCAGGTTGTGCGCCCGCGCGCCCACCACCTGGATGCTCTGGCCCTCGCGCCCAGGACGGCGCCGGCGCGGCACCGGGATCTGCTTGAAGCCGGTGAGGTACTGCGCCGTCAGGCTGTCGGGCGTCTGCATCACCTTTTGCGGCGGCCCGGCGGCCACGATGTGACCGCCGTGCACGCCGGCGCCGGGACCCATGTCGACCAGGTAATCGGCGGCGCGGATGAACTCCTCGTCGTGCTCCACCACGATGACGGTGTTGCCCAGGTCGCGCAGGCGCTCCAGCGTGGCCAGCAGACGGGCGTTGTCGCGCTGGTGCAGGCCGATCGAGGGCTCGTCCAGCACGTAGAGCACGCCGGTCAGCCCCGAGCCGATCTGCGAGGCGAGGCGGATGCGCTGGCTCTC
>CAZLNO010000159.1:0-5317 GCA_964561005.1 uncultured Rhodovibrionaceae bacterium
GGGTTCCTTAACGGTTATAACCCTGCGGATAGGATGCCAAACTCTCGATACGATCCTCATCAGAAATCCGGTCTGTTCCGCCTCCGAATCGTTTGGACTTCGCAACCGTCCCCATCATGAACTTGCTTATGGAGATCGGTTGCTCTCCGTCATCTTCGTCAAAAGACTTAGGACCTCGCGCGCGGACGTAAAGGGTGCGCCCCGAACCAAAGACAGGCGCGGCCGGCTTTGCGACCGCGATCCGGCCTCGTGCGTTCCGTCGCCGAGGGCGGGTCACGCCGGCTCCGATCCGTCCGGACGCGGCCGGAAGTGTCCACGCGCGGCGCGGCGGCCCAGGGTGTGGCGGTCCACCGCGACGGCCTTGATCAGGGCGTACACCTCGCTCCCGCGCCGCAGCTCCAGCGCCGCGACGGACTTGGCGGTCACCCGCGCCCACAGCGGCGCGCCGGCGACGTCCAGGCGCAGGTCCACCAGCGGGCCGGCCTCCGCGCCGAACTCCGTCACCGTGGCGCGCAGCACGTTGAGGATGCTGCAGTCCGCCGGCGGAGTCCTCGCCAGCGCCACGTCGCGGGCGCGGATGCGCACCCGGAGCTCGGTCCCCACCGGCAGCTCGAGCCCCGGCACCGTCAGCTTGCCTCCCGCAAATGCCAGGATGGTGAGGCCGAAGCGCGTATCCTGCTCGGCCACGGTGACCGGCAGCGCCGCGCCGGCCTCGTAGCGCCCGGTCAGCGGCCGCAGGTCCAGGCGGCTGGTCAGGTCCTCCACCGGCCCGACGGCGGCGATCTCGCCGTCGTTGAGCAGCACCAGGGTGTCGGCCAGGCGGATGATCTCGTCCATGGCGTGGCTGACATAGACGATCGGGATGCGCAGCTCGTCGCGCAGCCGCTCGATGAAAGGCAGGATCTCCTCCTTGCGCGGCTGGTCGAGCGAGGCCAGCGGCTCGTCCATCAGCAGCAGCCTTGGGTTGGACAGCAGCGCCCGCCCCAGCGCGACCCGCTGCTTCTCGCCGCCGGAGAGGTCGCGCGGCCGCCGGCGCAGCAGATGCCCGATGCCGAGCAGCTCGACGACGCGGTCGAGCGACAGTGCCTGGCCGTCGTCGGGCGCGCGGCGGCGACCGTAGAGCAGGTTGCCGCGCACGGCGTAGTGCGGGAACAGCCGTCCCTCCTGGAAGACATAGCCGATGCGCCGGCGCTCCGGCGGCAGGTCGATGCCGCGCGCGGAATCGAACAGGCGTTCGCCGTTGACCGTGATGTGCCCGGCGTCGGGGCGCAGCAGCCCCGCCAGGAGGTTCACCAGGGTGCTCTTGCCCGCTCCCGAACGCCCGAACAGGGCGACGATGCCGACGGTCTCGCAGGCGAAGGCGGCCGACAGCCTGAAGGCCCCCAGGTCCTTCCGAACGGCCAGGTCGAGCATCGGCCTATCCCGCGATCCGTCGCTGCAGCCGGCGCGCCAGCAACTCGGAGGCGGCGAGCGCCCCCAGCGCCAGCACGACCGAGATGGCGGCCAGCCGCAGCGCGCCCTGCTCGCCGCCCGGGGTCTGGACGAGGCTGTAGATCGCCAGCGGCAGCGTGCGCGTCTCGCCCGGGATGTTGGAGACGAAGGTGATCGTCGCGCCGAACTCCCCCAGGCTGCGGGCGAAGCCGAGAATGGCGCTCGCCAGAATGCCCGGCGCCATGAGCGGCAGCGTGATGGTGAAGAAGACCCCGGCTCGGCCGGCGCCCAGCGTGCGCGCCGCCGATTCGAGCCGCCGGTCGACGGCCTCCAGCGACAGCCGCATGGCGCGCACCATCAACGGAAAGGCCATCACGGCGGCGGCCAGGGCGGCGCCCTGCCAGGTGAACGCCACGGTGAGGCCGAACCACGCCTCCAGCCAGGCGCCGATCGGTCCGTTGCGGCCAAACAGCAGCAGCAGGGCATAGCCCACCACCACCGGCGGCAGCACAAGCGGCAGGTGGATGACGCCGTTGGCCAGCGTCTTGCCCGGGAAGTCCCGCCGCGCCAGCAGCCAGGCGACGGCGAGTGCCACGGGCATGCCGATCCCGACCGCCCAGAGCGCCACGCGCAGGCTGAGGGTCACGGCCTCGACCTCCAGCGGCGACAGCTCCATCACGCCGGCCTCACGAGCCTTCGGCCGGCGCCGGCATTCGGAACCCGTGCCGGCGGAAGATCGCCGCCGCCTCGGGTCCGCGCAGGAAGTCGAAGAAGCGGCGCGCCGCCTCGCCGGCCGGCTGCCCCACCAGGACCAGGGGATAGCGGATCAAGGGATGGCTCTCCGGGGGCAGCCCGGCCGCTACGCGCACATCGTCGCTGATGCGGGCGTCGGTCGTGTAGACCACGCCGGCCGCCGCCTCGCCGCGCGCGACCATCGCGAGCGCCGCCCGGACGTCGCTGCCGAAGGCGGTGCGGCGCCGGACGTTCGGCCAGAGATCCAGGCTCTTGAGCGCCGCCCGCGCATAGCGCCCCGCCGGGACGTGCGACGGATCGCCCATCGCCAGACGCCGTTGCCCGAGGTAGTCGGGCAGGGCTTGGACGTTCCTCAACGGCGGCGCCCCCTCGGGGACGACGACCACCAGGCCGTTGCCGAGCAGGTTGACGCGGCTGTCCCGGTCGATGCCCTCTCGCTGGGCCAGCCAGTCCATCCAGGCCTCGTTGGCGGAGAGATAGAGGTCCGCCGGCGCGCCGGCGGCGATCTGCTTGGCCAGCGTGGAGGAGGCCGCGAACACCGGCCGCACCGATTCGCCGCGCGCCTCGGCATAGCGGGCGACGACGGCCTGCACGGCCTCGGTGGTGCTCGCGGCGGCGAAGATCGTGACCGGTCGCTCCGCCGCCCGCGCACTTGGTATGACCAGGAGCGCGGCCAGAAGGGCGGCGAGCCATCCCAGACGGCCAGGGCGAGGGGTCATGCGCGCGGTTCTCCCGTCACGACTCGGACCCGGCGTGCAGCCGCTCGAAGCCGGCGGCCAGATCGTCGATCAGGTCGGCCGGGTCCTCCAGCCCGATGTGCAGGCGCAGCAGCGGGCCGGGGCCCGGCGGCGGGGCGACGCGGCGCCTGGGCGGCGGATGGCCGGCAATCACCAGACTCTCGAAGCCGCCCCAGCTCGCGCCGATTCCGAACAGCTCCAGCCCGTCCACCATGCGGGCGACGGCCTCGTGCGGCCAGGGCTCGGCCAGCACCAGGCCCAGCAGCCCCGAGGCGCCGCCGAAGTCGCGCGCCCAGAGCGCGTGCTGGGGATGCGAGGGCAGGGGCGGGTAGAGCACCTGGGCGACCTCCGGTCGCGACTCCAGCCACTCGGCCACCGCCAGGGCGTTGCCGGCGTGGCGCGCCAGCCGCACCTCCAGGGTGCGCAGCCCGCGCAGCCCGAGGTAGACCTCCTCGGACCCGGCCACCACGCCGAAGGCGTAGGCGGCGGCGCGCAATTCCTGCGCCCAGGCCTCGTTCGCGGTGACCGCCCCCAGCATGGCGTCCGCGTGGCCCACGATGTACTTCGTCGCCGCCTGGATCGACAGGTCGACCCCGTGCGCCAGCGGCTGGAAGTGCCAGGGCGTGGCCCAGGTGTTGTCCATCAGGACCGCCAGGCCCGCGTCCTTGGCCGCCCGCGCCAGGGCGGGCACGTCCTGCACCTCGAACGTCATCGAGCCGGGCGATTCGAGCAGCAGCGCCCGCGTGTTCTCGCGGATGGCCGAGGACAGCGCGGCGGCGTCGGCGGTGGGCGCGATGTAGCCGGTCTCGATGCCGAACCGGCTCTGGGTCTCCTCGCAGAACTTGCGCGTCGGGCCGTAGACCGCGTCCGTCACGAGGACGTGGTCGCCGGCCTTCAGGACCGCCAGCAGGGCCGTGGCGATGGCCGACAGGCCGGAGGGGAACAGCACGCAGTCCGCGCCGCCCTCCAGCTCGCGCAGGGCGTCCTCCAGCGCGTGGTGGGTCGGGGTGCCGAAGCGGCCGTAGACAGTATCGCCGTGCCGGAAGCGGCGACCGGGGGCCTCGTGCGTGGCGAGGTCCGGGGAGAGCACCGTCGAGGCGCGGAACACCGGCGGATTCACGACGCCGGCGAAGCGCTGGGGATCGCGGCCCAGGTGGCTCAGCTTCGTGGCGCGGCGGCGACTTGCTTTCGTCATGCGGCGGACTTCCGGCTCCGGTGGGTGGCGAGGGGCGCCCCGAGGCGGCGTGGCACCGATCCTTCCATCCCGGCACGCGCCTTGCCAAGCCCTCGCGAACCACCGCCGCCCCGCCCTGCAACCCTTCGAGCATGTTCGGAATTGTTGCGTTTGTCACACGTTTGCGACATCGTTCCGGCTTCGGAGGCGCCGGGGCGCCGGGGCGGGGCCGCGAAAGGCTCCGGACCGGGGAAGCCGGGGCGACCTTCTCGCATCAACGTGCGAACGAATTGTGCGTTCGAGCAAAACAGGGAGGCTTAGATGAAACGCATGCAATGGCTCGCCGCCGCGGCGGCGGCTGTGGTGATCGGCGTGGCCGGGACGGCCCAGGCAGGCGAGACCTTCGACGCCGTCAAGGAGCGCGGGACCCTGCGCTGCGGCGTGAACACCGGCCTGGCCGGCTTCTCCATGGCCGACGACCAGGGCAACTGGAAGGGGCTGGACGTCGACTACTGCCGCGCGCTGGCGGCGGCGGTGCTGGGCGACGCCGACAAGGTGGAGTACACGCCGCTCTCCGCCCAGCAGCGCTTCACCGCGCTGCAGTCCGGCGAGGTCGACGTGCTCTCGCGCAACACCACCTGGACGCTGACCCGCGACGTCTCGCTGGGCATCCACTTCGCGGGCGTGGACTTCTACGACGGCCAGGGTTTCATGGTGCCCAAGGACCTGGGCGTGAAGAGCGCAAAGGAGCTCAGCGGCGCGGCGGTCTGCGTGCAGACCGGCACGACGACCGAGCTGAACCTGGCCGACTATGCCCGGGCGAACGACCTGGACATCGAGCCGGTGGTCTTCGAGGGCCAGCCCGAGGCGCTGAGCGCCTTCTTCGGCGGCCGCTGCCAGGTGTTCACCACCGACAAGTCCGGCCTGGCGTCGATCAAGGCGAACGACGCGCCGGATCCGGACGCCTACATGATCCTGCCGGAGACCATCTCCAAGGAGCCGCTGGGGCCGTCCGTGCGCCGCGGCGACGACCAGTGGTTCGCGATCGCCAAGTGGGTGCTCTTCGCCCTGATCCAGGCCGAGGAGTCCGGCCTGACCTCCGACAACGTCGACGAGTTGAAGGCGAACAGCGACAACCCGATGATCCGGCGCATGCTCGGCGTGTCGGGCGACATGGGCGAGAAGCTCGGCCTCGACAGGGAGTGGGCCTATCGCGCCATCA
>CAZLNO010000160.1:0-5281 GCA_964561005.1 uncultured Rhodovibrionaceae bacterium
TTGGCGTCGGCGTTGTCGCCGGTGCTTTTCTTGTTGTTCACGGACCCCAAGCGCAGGTAGGTCGACTTGCCGGCCTGATCGTTGTCGGAGGCCGCGTTGTCGTAATCGGGCACGAGGATGCTGAACGACTTGCCGTCCGGCGCGCCGGTGCCCTTGAGCGTGTCCTCCTGGGCGAACTCGCTTCCGGCGATGTTGTGGTCCTCATAGGGAGGCCCGAGATGCCGCGGGACCGGCGCCTCGTCGATGGTCGTCACCTCGCTGGCGGGGACGAAGGCGGCGGGCACGCGGCTCTTGCCGAGCCTCGCCGGGCGCGGCGCGGCGTGTCCGGCGGCGCTGTCCGAAAGCGCCGCGATAACCACCGGGCGGTCCGGATCGCCGTCCAGGCAGCTCCAGGCCACGCGCGTGCCCGCCGGCGGCTGGCCGCCGTCCGGCAGCGCGCTCGCGGCCCAGCAAAGCCCCGATTGGCCCTCGGTGTCGTCCGCCAGAACGAGACCGATCCGACCGTCGAGGGGATGGCGCAGCGCCTCGCCCCGGCCGTCATCGCCGACGACGGCCGACCTCACCCCCTGGGCCATCGGCCGTGGCGTCGTCGGCGCCGGGCGGAAGGCCTGGTCGAACGCCTGCGCGGCGTAGCTGTTGCCGTAGGTCCAGGCGCCGGTCTCCGGGTCGCGCTCGGCGGCATGCGCCACCGTCACCGGCAGCAGGCCCGTCTCGGGCCCTTCGGGATGACTGAGATGGGCGCCGGCCGTCAGTGTCGGGTCCGCGCTCTCGCCCTCCCAGGTGATCGTCGCGGCGCTCCGGCCGTCGGCAAGCGAATCCAGGCGGCCCCGGCGAACCAGCGATCCGGCGTCGGTCTCCCCGCTTTGTGCGCGCGCGCCGGCGACCTGGGCCAAGGCCGAGTTGGAATCGGTGAGCACCATGCGCTCGGCCGCGCCGGCATGATCGAAGACATAGGCGATGCCGGCGTCCTCCAATACACGGCCGAGCAGGTTGAAGTCGCTTTCCGCGTGCTGGCCCGTGGCGACGCGCGAGGGATAGTCGCGCTCCAGCGCGAGGCGGGCGTAGGGGGCGCCGTCGTCGCGCAGCTCGGCGCTCACGGCCACCGCGAGGTCAGGCGCCGCCAGATCGTGGAAGCTGCGGGTCCGCCGCCGGCGCGTCAGCAGCCAGGCGCGCGGCACCAGGCTCGCGGCGACCCGCCAGCCCGCCGCCGCGTCCCTTTGCAGATGCCACTCCGAAACGATGCCCCGGATCTGGCGGCGGCGCTCGCCGCCGCCATCCAGGCACAGAGTCGCCGCCGTCCCCAGTACGGCCTCCGGCTCCGGCGGCTCGGCCTGATACGCAAGGTCGAGTTCGAAGCGGTAGAGGGCGGAAAGCGCCTCCCGCCCCTCCATACGCCGGACTTCGGGGGAGGTGTGGACCGCACTCCCTGCATCGCCCGAGAGGGAAAAGGATATCGTGAATGTTCCGTCGCGCATGATCGTCCCCTCTTCGCCGCACCGACCGCGGGCAACAAGCCAGCGCCGGCAACGCATGACGCGTGTGTTCTTGCCCAATAGCAATCGCCGACCGCGGGATATTTAACGTGACTCCCGCAGTTTGAACCTTTATATTGTTGAAATCAATGAATTCCCTGGGTGCCATTGGAGCGCTGGGAGTTGCAGTTGCGTCTTCTGGACGCATGTGAAGTCGGCGTGAGCGGCGCCGAGGCGGGTCTCGATATCGAACTCCGCCTCGAGCCGCGTCGCTGGACCGCGCAGCAGGTCACCTATTGGCAGCTCGCGACCGAACCGGTGGGTCAGCCGCGGCAGACGAGCCATGACGATTTCGGCAACGCGGTGACCCGGATCGCCGTCAACCAGCGCGACCTGCGCTTGCGCATCACCAGCATCGCCGAGATCGCCGTCGACAGTGCGGCCTCTCCGCCGGCGCCGCCCGTCACCCTGCCCGAGACCGACGAGGGGGAACTGACGCGACCGGACGCGGCGCTGTCCGGTTATGCCCACGCCGTGGCGCGCGGCTGCCGGGACGAGCCGGTGGCGATCATGGCCGCGCTGGCGCGCGCGGTCGCGCGCGACCTGCGCTACGATGCGGCGGCGACGGACGCCGCGACGCCCGCCGCCCAGGCCTTCCGACGCGGCGCCGGGGTCTGCCAGGACTTCGCGCAGGTGACGATCGCCGCCGCGCGGGCGCTGGGCCTGCCCGCCTATTACATCGGCGGCTACCGGGTGCCAGGGCGACTCCCGGATGGCCAGGCCCCGGTCGCGATCGTCCGGCACGCCTGGGTCGGGTTGATGCTGGGTCCGGGCGAGGCGCGCGCCTTCGACCCGGCGGACCCGCTTTCGGATGATGTGCGCGTCGCCGTGGCCTGCGGGCGCGATTTCGCCGACGCCCGTCCGCTGCGCATCCGGGGCCGCGGCGCCACCTTCCGCCGCTTCGCCGCGCAGGCGCAGGCGGAACCGATTTGACGCGCGGACCGGGCGTGCAAGGCCCGCCACGCCGTGGTCCGCTGGACACCGAGGGCGCGCGGACGGCCGCGACGCCCGCCAAGAGGAGGCGGTCATGGCGCTCGACCAGGCAAACCGGTTCACCTTCGCCGTCGACGGCGGGAGCGAGCAGATCTTCCGCGTGTTCCACTTCAGGGGCGAGGAGGAGATCTCCACGCTCTTCCGCTTCGAGATCGACGTCGTGGCCGACGAGCCGGACGTGCCCCTGGCCGAGCTGATCCACAGCCGGGCCTGCCTGACCATCGAGGACGCGCGCATGACCCGCGACGTCCACGGCATGATCGCCGACGTGGAGCAGCGCGGCGAGACGCATACGCACGCCTTCATCTACCGCTTCGTCCTGGTGCCGCGCGCGGCCAAGCTGACGCTCAGCCAGCAGAACCAGATCTACGGCACACTGGAGGACGTGAACGTGCTCGACGTCGCGCGCGCCGAGCTGACCGGCGAGGGCGTGCGCGGCCCGGCGGTGGAGGCGGCCAGCTACCTCGCCGGCCACGAGGTGGACATGTCCCGACTGTGGCACATGGAGACCTACCCCAAGCGCGACTACATCGTGCAGTATGCCGAGTCCGACTGGAACTTCGTGGCGCGGCTGCTCGAACACTACGGCATCTTCTACTACTTCGAGCACGCCGAGGACGGGGAACAACTGCTGCTCGGCGACGGCAACC
Source organism: uncultured Rhodovibrionaceae bacterium (assembly GCA_964561005.1). Taxonomy (GTDB): domain Bacteria; phylum Pseudomonadota; class Alphaproteobacteria; order Kiloniellales; family Rhodovibrionaceae; genus CAZLNO01. Next base: position 3,176 of record CAZLNO010000160.1, read on the forward strand.
ACGCCTTCCAGCCCGCGCCGTCGCCCGATGGCGGGGGCGAGGCGCCGCCGGTGCTGCCGCTGCGGCCCCGCTCCGGCCTGGGCGCCGATGCCCAGGCCTCGATCCAGAGCTTGAACGCGCGGGTGAAGGGCCTGCCGAAGCAGGTCGTCCTGAAGGACTACAACTGGCGCAAGCCGCACGTCCCGCTGCAGGCGGAGGCCACGGTCGACCCGAACGGCCACGGCGTCGTGGTGACCTACGGCGACCACTTCCGCACGCCCGCCGAGGGCCAGAAGCTGGCCGAGATCCGGGCGCAGGAGCTGCTGGCGCAAAAGCAGGTGTTCGACGGCGAGAGCGACAGCCTGTCGCTCATTCCGGGCTACATCTTCGAGCTGTCCGACCACTTCCGCCGCGACTACAACAGCCGCTACCTCGTGGTCCGCGTCGAGCACGAAGGCCGCCAGCCGCTGGCCGACGCCTTCGCCGGCGCGGAGACGAGCGGCCCGGACTACGCGAACCGCTTCGTGGCGCAACCCGACAACGTGGCCTACCGCCCGCCGCGGCGCACGCCCAAGCCGCGGGTCCCCGGACTGTTCACCGCCCACGTCGACGCGTCCGGCCCCGGCAACCGGGCGGAGATCGACGCCGATGGCTGCTACAAGCTGCGCATGCCCTTCGACCTGGCCGGCAGCCCGGACGGCAAGGCCTCGCGCTACGTGCGCCGGGCCCAGCCCTACGGCGGACGCGTCGACCAGAACGGCGACTCCGGCCCGGTCAGCGGCTTCCATTTCCCGCTGCAGAAGAACACCGAGGTGATCTGCGCCTGCATCAACGGCGACCCGGACCGCCCGGTCATCGTGGGCACCATGCCGAACCGCCTGGGCCCCAGCATCGTCGAGAGCGCCAACCAGACCCGCAACCGCATCAAGACCGCCAGCGGCATCACCCTGGAGATCGAGGACAGCACGCCGTGAACTGTTCACGTAGGCCCATGATCGCCTAATACTGCTCGACGTTTGAGCAGGTTCGTCCTTGACGCCCAAGGGCGTCGACTGCGTGTCCGACAAGCTCAGGACGAGGTCCTCATGCTGAGCTTGTCGAAGCATGAGGCCACCCAAATGTACGGTTTCATTTGTCGAGCGGTATCACGACAAGAACACCAAGCCGAAACAAAAAGAAACCGGCAAGCGGGCTTGCCGGTCCAGTCGAGAGGGCCACGCCGAAGGAGAGGAAGAGGAAGGTCAGTCTTCCCAGCTATCCGCGCCGGAGGTCGAGGCGACCTCGTGGCTCCACTCGATCTCCTTGTAGGCGAAGCTCACTTCCTCCATCGGCAGGAAGGGGCCGTTGCTCGGGTCCAGCGCGTTGGGCTGCAGCGACCTGATGCCGACGATCGTCGCGTTCTTGATGGTGACGACGTAGTACAGTTCCTCGCTGCCGTCGGGGGCGGTGCGGTAGAAGTTGAACTTCGCCTCGCCAATCCGCTCGCCCTTGGCCAGCGCCTGGTGCAGCAGCGGCGAGGACTTGTCGACCACCTTGGTGACCTTCAGGCCGCGGTGCACGCGCTTGCCGGTCGGCTGGCCGGACTGCGGGTCGGTCGGGGCGGCGATGTCCAGGTCGAAGGCCTGGCACTGGATCTCGTCCTTGTGGCTGCTGCGCGACAGGTTGCCGAGGCTGTCGACGTCGGTGGCGCCGGGGTGCATGTCGCCCTGGGTCTCGCCGGAAACGGTCATGTAGAAGGGCTGTGCCATGGTCTGTCTCCTTGCTGTGCGCCGCGCGTCGGCGCGGGGCCTGCGGTCTCGGGTCCGCCTGGCGCCGTGACCAGGCATCCCTGGTAAAGCAAGGACCGTGCCAGAGCCGTTCCCGGCCTGAAGACCTCAACGCATCTGATTGTTTTTGCGGGATATTTGTTCAGAATCGCACAGAGAGTCTGGACGACGGGCCGGCCGGGAAGTGTGCGGAACTCTTCACACCTCGCGGCGGCTGTGCGGACCGCCGCACAAGGGGGGGCCATACCACGGATCTTTTTGCGAAGAGATTTTGAAATCGTACGCCTGGATCGTCTTCGTGCTTCTTCATGCTTCGACAAGCTCAGCATGTTGGGATGGACCTTCCCGGCCTCCTCCGATC
>CAZLNO010000161.1:0-5164 GCA_964561005.1 uncultured Rhodovibrionaceae bacterium
GTCGTTGGTGCCGAAGGAGAAGAAGTCGGCGTGGCGGGCGATGTGCCCGGCGGTCAGGCAGGCGCGCGGCAGTTCGATCATCGTGCCGACGAGGTAGCGGATGGTGACGCCCTTCGCCGCCATCACCGCCTGGGCCACGCGATCGACCAGCGCGCGCAGGATCTCCAGCTCGCGGTCGACGGCGACCAGCGGGATCATGATCTCGGGCTCGACCGTCTCGCCGTCCTGGGCGGCCACCTCGGCCGCCGCCTCGAAGATGGCGCGGGCCTGCATCTCGTAGATCTCGGGATAGGTGATGCCCAGGCGGCAGCCGCGGTGGCCCAGCATGGGGTTGGCCTCGACGAGCTGCTGGGCGCGGGCGCGCACCTGCTCCACGGTCACGCCCGCGGCCTGCGCGACCTCTTCCATCTCCGCCCGCTCGCGCGGCAGGAACTCGTGCAGCGGCGGGTCCAGCAGGCGGATGGTGACCGGCAGTCCCTTCATGATGCGGAACAGCGCCACGAAATCCGCACGCTGCATCGGCAGGATGCGCTCCAGCGGCTTGCGCCGGCCCTCGGGGCTGTCGGCCAGGATCATCTCGCGCACCGCGACGATGCGGTCGGACTCGAAGAACATGTGCTCGGTGCGGCAGAGGCCGATGCCCTCGGCGCCGAATTCCACCGCCGTGCGGGCGTCGGCCGGCGTCTCGGCGTTGGTGCGCACCTTCATGCTGCGCAGGCCGTCCGCCCACTGCATCAGCGTGGCGAAGTCGCCGGACAGCTCCGGCTGCACCGTGGGCACCGCGCCGCGCATCACCTCGCCCGAGGCGCCGTCGATGGTGACGACCTCGCCCTCGTTCAGCGCCAGGTCGCGCACCCGCATGACGCCGCGCTCGCCGTCGATGCGCAGATCGCCCGCCCCGGCGACACAGGGCCGCCCCATGCCGCGCGCCACCACGGCGGCGTGCGAGGTCATGCCGCCGCGCGTGGTCAGGATGCCCACCGCCGCGTGCATGCCGTGGATGTCCTCCGGCGAGGTCTCGGCGCGGCAGAGGATGACCTTCTCGCCGCGCTGCGCCAGGTCCTCCGCCTTGTCGGCGGTGAACACGATGCGTCCCGAGGCCGCGCCGGGCGAGGCCGGCAGGCCGCGGGCCACCACCTCGCGCGGCGCCTCGGGGTCCAGGGTCGGGTGCAGGAGCTGGTCGAGCGCGGCGGGATTGATGCGCTGGATGGCCTCGGCCTCCTCGATCAGGCCCTCGCGCACCAGGTCCACGGCGATCTTCAGCGCGGCCTTGGCGGTGCGCTTGCCGTTGCGGGTCTGCAGCATGAAGAGCTCGCCGCGCTGCACGGTGAACTCGATGTCCTGCATGTCGCGGTAGTGCGACTCCAGCTTCGCCCGAACGTCGCAGAGCTGGCGGTAGACCTCCGGCATGGTCGCTTCCATCGACGGCAGGTCGGTCTCCTGCCTGGCGCGGCTGTGCTCGGTCAGCGGCTGCGGCGTGCGGATGCCGGCCACCACGTCCTCGCCCTGGGCGTTGATCAGGAACTCGCCGTAGAAGTCGTTCTCGCCGGTGGAGGGATCGCGGGTGAAGGCCACGCCGGTGGCGCAGTCGTCGCCCATGTTGCCGAACACCATGGCCTGGACGTTCACCGCCGTGCCCCAGCTTTCGGGGATGTTGTGCAGCTTGCGGTAGGTCCGGGCGCGCTGGTTCATCCACGAGCCGAAGACCGCCTCGATCGCGGCCCAGAGCTGTTCGCGCGGGTCCTGCGGGAAGGGCTTGCCGGTTTCCTCCTCGACGATGCGCTTGTAGGTGGCGATCAGGCCTTCCCAGTCCTCGGCCGTCAACTCGGTGTCCAGGCTGTAGCCCTTGTCCTCCTTGAAGCTCTCCAGCGCGTCCTCGAAGCGGTGGTGCTCCACCCCCAGCACCACGTCGCCGAACATCTGGATGAAGCGGCGGTAGCTGTCGAAGGCGAAGCGGCGGTCGCCCGACTTCCGGTGCAGGCCGGCCACCGTGGCGTCGTTCAGGCCCAGGTTGAGCACGGTGTCCATCATCCCCGGCATGGATTCCCGCGCGCCCGAGCGCACCGAGACCAGCAGCGGGTCGTCCGGTTCGCCGAATTTCGCGCCCACCCGCTGCTCGATCATTTGCAGCGCGGCGGCCACCTGCTCGTCCAGATCCTCGGGATAGCGGCTTTCCTGGGTGCGGACGGTGCAGACCTCGGTCGTGATGGTGAAGCCCGGCGGCACCGGCAGGCCCAGCGAGGCCATCTCGGCCAGGTTGGCGCCCTTGCCGCCCAGCAGGTCGCGCATGTCCGAGCGGCCCTCCGAGCCGTCGGGACCGAAGCTGTACACCCACTTCGTCATCGCCTCGTCACCCCTCGATCCTGGCGAAGTCCGCGACCTGACGCAGGGTCGCGTCGATGCGCTTGAGCAGCCGCAGCCGGTTTTGCCGCAGCGCAACATCATCGGCGTTCACTGTAACACGATCGAAAAAGGAGTCGACCGGCCTGCGCAACTCGGCCAGGGCCGACATGGCGCGGGTGAAGTCTTCGCGGTGCAGCGCGGCGGCCGCGGTCTCGGCGGCGGCGTCGAGGGCGTCGCGCAGCGCGATCTCCTCCGGCGCTTGCAGCTTGTCCGTCGCGACCTCGCCCCCGTGGGTCGTCTTGTCCTTCTTCTCCTCGATGCGCACGATGTTGGCGGCGCGGCGGTAGGCGACCAGCAGGTTGGCGCCGTCGTCGCTCTCCAGAAAGGCCCGCAGCGCCTCCACCCGCGCCAGCAGGCGCACCAGGTCGTCCTCCGGCCCGCCGCCCGGCCGCTCGACCGCGAAGACGGCGGCGATGAGATCGTGGCGCACGCCGCGGTCGCGCAGCACCACCTTCAGCCGCTCGGCCAGGAAGTCGAGGATTTCCCCGACCAGCAGGCGCTCCGGCGTCTCCGCCCCGGCCTTGGCGGCCCGGTCGTGCAGCGCCTGGCGCGCGCCCTCGGGCTGCAGCCGCAGCGCCTCCGCGAAGGCCTCGGCCAGCGGCAGGCGCGGCTTGTTCTCCACGACCAGGCGGATGATGCCGAGCGCGGCGCGTCGCAGGGCGAAGGGGTCCTTGCTGCCGGTGGGCTTCTCGTCGATGGCGAAGAAGCCGGTCAGGGTGTCGATCTTGTCCGCCAGCGCCACGGCCACCGACACCGGCGCGGACGGACAACGATCGTTCGGGCCGAGCGGCGAGTAGTGCGCGGCGATCGCCTCCGCCACCTCGGGCGCCTCGCCGTCGGCCAGGGCGTAGTAGCGGCCCATGACGCCCTGCAGCTCCGGGAACTCGCCCACCATGTCCGTGGTCAGGTCGGCCTTGGCCAGCAGCGCGGCCGAGCGCACCTTGTCGCGGTCGGCGCCCTCGATGTGTTCCGCGAGGGCCACCGCCAGGCCGTCGATGCGGTCGATCTTGTCGTGCAGCGTGCCCAGCTTCGCATGAAACACCACGTCGCCCAGCGCGCCGACGCGGTCGCGCAGCGGCGTCTTGCGGTCCTGGTCCCAGAAGAACCGCGCGTCGGCCAGGCGCGCGCGCAGCACGCGCTCGTTGCCGGCGACGATGGCCGCGCCGCCGTCCGGCGTCCCGATGTTGGCGACCAGGACGAAACGGTTGGCCAGCCGGCCGTCGGGCGTCTCGGTGGCGAAGTACTTCTGGTGCGCGCGCATGGAGGTGGTCAGCACCTCCGGCGGCAGCGCCATGAACTGCTCGTCGATGGTGCCCAGCAGCGGCACCGGCCACTCGGTCAGCCCGGCGTTCTCGTCCAGCAGCGCCGGGTCGTCCTTCAGCCGCAACCCTTCCGCCGCCGCCAGCTTTTCCGCGCCGGCGCGGATGATGTCGCGCCGCTCCGCCGGGTCGAGGATGACATAGGCGCTGTGGAGCTTGTCCTTGTAATCCGCGAAGGACGTCACCTGGATCGGGTCGGGCGCCAGGAAACGGTGGCCGCGCGTCGCGTTGCCGAATGCCAGTGCGGCCCCGTCCAGGTCCAGCGCCCCCGGCACGGCCCTGCCGTCGAACAGCGCCAGGATACTGTGTAGCGGCCGCACATAGCGCAGGGCATGATCGGCCCAGCGCATCGACTTCGGCCAGGGCAGCTCGCGCACAAGCTGCGGCACAACCTCGCCCAGCACCTCCGCCGTCGGCCGGCCCTGGATATGCCGGACGGCGAAGTAGAAGGCACCCTTCTCGGTCTCGCGCACCTCCGCCTCGTCCAGCGACGCCAGCCCCTGGGCGCGCAGGAAGCCCTGCACCGCCTTCTCCGGCGCGCCGACCTTGGGGCCCTTGGTTTCCCTGGTCACGTCCGGCTGCTTGTCCGGCAGGCCCTCGACGACCAGCGTCAGGCGGCGCGGCGTGGCATGGCTGGCGATGTCGTCGAAGTGCAGGCCGGCGTCGCTCAGCTTGTCGCGCGCCAGACGCGCCAGATCGCCGACCGCGCGCGCCTGCATGCGCGCCGGGATTTCCTCGGAGAACAGTTCCAGCAGGAATTCAGCCACCGTGGCGCCTCGCTTGCTCCAAGGTCATGAATGCGCGCCGTGACGCGCCACGCCGGGCGCGTCCCCCTCCCTGGCCCTCCCCCAAAGGGGAGGGGACGCTGTTTTGAAGGGCGGGGCTCTCATTGGCGGTCGCCGAGCACGCACGGCGACCGCGAAGGCCCCCACCCAGTCCCTTCCCCCCTGGGGGAAGGCCAGGATGGGGGACGCGGCGCAGCCGCGTCAGGGCGCGCGGCCCCGCCATCAGTCCCGCCCCGTCCGGCTTTCCAGCCAGGCCTCGCAGCAGCCCTTGGCGAGGGCGCGGACGCGGGCGATGTAGGCCTGGCGCTCGGTCACCGAGATGACCCCGCGCGCGTCCAGCAGGTTGAACAGGTGGCTGGCCTTCATGCAGTGGTCATAGGCCGGCAGCGGCAGCGGCGCGTCCAGCCCCAGCAGGTGGTTGCACGCCGCCTCGGCCTCGGCGAACTGGCGGAACAGCACCTCGGTGTCGGCGTGCTCGAAGTTGAAGGCGGAGAACTCGCGCTCGGCCTGGTGGAAGACGTCGCGGTAGGTCTTGCCGCCCCCCTTTGGATCGTTGGGGTCCTTGGGCACGCCGTCCCAGTCCAGGTCGAAGACGTTCTCCACGCCCTGGACGTACATCGCCAGGCGCTCCAGCCCGTAGGTCAGCTCCACCGAGAC
>CAZLNO010000162.1:0-5086 GCA_964561005.1 uncultured Rhodovibrionaceae bacterium
CCTTCTACGAGATCGACGAGGCCACCGCCGAGCTGCCGCGCGAGGCGAGCTGAGGGCGGGGGCCGCGTCCTGGCTGAATCATTCAGACGCTACGTCACTGACCGGCACGGCCAGTTATGTTGCGTGCGCCTTCGATGCGCCGTGCCAGTAAGCCCAGTCCGGTCAGGATGAAACCAAAGAGGAAGAGCGTGGCCGGTACGGGAACCTCAGTTACCGGTCCGTTCGGACGCGCCACGAAAATCGTCGTATCCTCGGATGTCCGATTCCCGAAGCCGACATTCGCGGCGTCCCAGATACCTTCCGCGATAAAGATGTCGCCCCATACTGGAGCCCGATTGGATGTGAAAGAGTAAATCAAGTTAGTATCGTTTATATTCTCACCCTCGGCGTCAAATTTGACAGCACCATCAATTTCATCAATGTCACCGAATTCAATTTCAATCTCATCAGAGGATGAGACTTCGTCGCCACTTATCTCAAAACCCGTTACGCAATTTGGATCACCAGGATCTATACAGTCGTCGCTCAGATCGAGAGTCAAATGGGAAATTGAAGGATTCTGAAGGTTATCTCCAGAAAATGTATATTGATAGTTAAACGTTCCATCACCGTTATTTGTGATATTCCAATCAAGATTCAGAGCACCACTCGGATTACCCCGAACAAATTCCAGTCCGCCGGTAGTGTCCCTCGATCCAGTCAGATCCGCCGATGTTCCGTATACGGGGGCAGCTTGGGCTACGGGGCCAAGGATCATTCCAACCGCCATGGCGCTGAGGAAAATTTTCGTTTTCATCCTTCGACTCCGCCGGATTTTGTAGCGAATGGGTTGCCGCACTGGTGGTATTCTAGCAAAGATCGTGCCAAGGAGCGAACAGAGCGAAAATGCGCGTTCTCAGGCGTTCTCGCAGCCGTGGTTGTCAAGAAATTTAGACAAGGATCGCGGAGTGAACGAAACACCTGTCAAGTGGCCCTGACAGCATCGCAAGGCCCACTCATCGATATTCAATCTGTATCCGTGAGTGGCCAGCCACTCCACCTACACCTGCCGCAGCAGCACCAGCCCCGCCACCAGGCCGGCGTTGATCAGGCAGGCGACGGTGAACAGGCCCAGCGCCCGACCGACCTCGCGGGCGCCCGGCGCGGCCACCGGCGACAGCGAGGCGTCGCGGCGGGCGGCCAGGTGCAGCGCGCCGCCCAGGGCGCCCACCGACCAGGCCTTCGCCCGGCGCAGCCGCTTGAACGCCGTCAGGGGGTCGGTGCCGGGGAGGAAGCAGGCCGCCAGCGCCAGATAGAGCCCCGCCAGCCTGTCGGGAATCCAGCGCAGCGCCACGTCCAGGCGCACCGCCGGAAAGGCGAAGTCGCCCTCGCGCCCCCGGTCGTAGCCGCCGCCCCCCGGCCGGTTGCCGGTCGAGACGACGGTCGCCGCCGCGCGCACCGCCTGCTGAATGAACAGACCGGGCAGGCCCAGCAGCACGTACCAGAACACCGGCCCCACGACGGCGCCGGTGAAGCGCTCGCCCAGGCCGCCCACCGCCGCCAGCGCGATGCCCCGCGCCTCCAGGCGCTCCAGCTCGTTCGGGTCCAGCAGCTCCCCGGCGAGCGCGCGCAGCCGCTCGCGCGCGCTCTCCACCTCGCCCGCTTCCAGCGCCCGCGCGACCTGACCGGCCAGGCGGCCCGCCGTGCGCTGGCCGAGCAGCGAGACCAGCACGAACAACTCGACGATCCAGGTGTAGGGCAGGCCGCGCGTCAGCCACGCCAGCGCGGAGCCGGCGACGGCCGCGACCAGCGCGATGAAGACGATGACCACCGCGCCGCGGACGATCAGCGCCCGCCGGCTGCGTTGCGGCTTGTTCAGGCGACGCTCCAGCGTGCCGGCAAGCTGGACCACCAGCGCGCGGGGATGGCGCACGAAGGGCAGCCGCGCGGCGAGGTCGCCCACATAGGCCTCGATCGCCAGGGCCGCGAGCAGCAGGAACAGCGGGTCGGTGGCGCCGTACGCGCCGGGGGGAGCGGGCAGATCCATGACGGCCCGCATTCTCTTTCGCCCCGGTACACCCGGTCAATGGAGGGTTTGCGGCGGGCGGCGCGGCGGGATCGGATGCTACGACTCGGGCAGGCGCGCGCCGCTGTCCGCGTCGAAGAGGTGCAGGGCTTCCGGCGCGACCGCGCAGGCGATTCGCGCCCCCTCGCGCACCTGCCGGGTGCCGGGCAGACGGGCCGTCACCTGCTGGCCGTCCGGGTCGAGCCGGCCATGCGCCAGCGTGTCGGCGCCCAACGTCTCGACCAGCTCGACCGTCAGCGACAGCCCATCGCCGGCCTCGCCGTCGGGCAGGGCGCGCAAGTGCTCCGGCCGGATGCCCAGGGTCACCCGCCGACCTGCCTGGGCCTGGAACAGCGGCCGGCCGGGCAGGGTCGGGCCGCCGTCGAGCACCAGGTCGCCGTCCTCGGTGACCCGCGCGTCCAGGAAGTTCATCGCCGGCGAGCCGATGAAGCCGGCGACGTAGCGGGTGGCCGGCCGCTCATAGACGGCCAGCGGCTCGTCGATCTGCTCCGCCCGTCCGGCGTTCATCACGATCAGGCGGTCGGCCAGGGTCATCGCCTCCACCTGGTCGTGGGTGACGTAGACCGAGGTGGTGCCGAGCCGGCGCTGGAGCTGCTTGATCTCCAGGCGCATCTGCACCCGCAGCTTGGCGTCCAGGTTGGACAGCGGCTCGTCGAACAGGAAGACCGCGGGGTCGCGCACGATCGCCCGGCCCATCGCCACGCGCTGGCGCTGGCCGCCCGAGAGCTGGCGCGGGCGGCGTTCGAGGTAGTCCTCGATCGCCAGGATGCGCGCGGCCTCGCGCACGCGCTCGTCGATCTCCGCCTTGCTCTTGCGCGCGATCCTCAGGCCATAGGCCATGTTGTCGTAGACGCTCATGTGCGGATAGAGCGCGTAGTTCTGGAACACCATGGCCACCGAGCGCTCGCGCGGCTCCAGGTCGTTGACCACGCGCCCGGCAATGGCGATCTCGCCCTCGGTGATCTCCTCCAGCCCGGCGATCATGCGCAGCAGGGTGGACTTGCCGCAGCCCGAGGGACCGACCACGACGACGAACTCGCCCTCGCCCACCACGGCGTCGAGGCCGTGGACCACCTGGGTGTCGCCGAAGCGCTTCTTGACGCCGCGCAGCTCGATCTCGCCGCTCGTGTGTGTCTGTCTCATTTCTCGGTCTCGACGAGTCCCTTCACGAACAGCCGCTGCATGGCGATCACCACGATCACCGGCGGGATCAGCGCCAGCACGGTGACCGCCATGACCAGGTGCCAGCGCGGCTCGGCCTCGCTCACCTGCACCATGGCATGGATGCCCATGACGACCGTGGTCATGGATTCCTCGGTGGTGATGATCAGCGGCCAGAGGTACTGGTTCCAGCCATAGATGAACAGGATGACGAACAGCGCCGCGATATTGGTTTTCGACAGCGGCAGCAGGATGTCCCAGAAGAACCGCAGCGGCCCCGCGCCGTCCAGCCGCGCCGCCTCCAGCAGCTCGTCGGGTATGGTCAGGAAGAACTGCCGGAACAGGAAGGTCGCCGTGGCCGAGGCGATCAGCGGAATGATCAGCCCCGGATAGCTGTTCAGCAGCGCCAGGTCCGAGGCGACCTCGAAGGTGGGGACGATGCGCACCTCCACCGGCAGCATCAGCGTGACGAAGATCATCCAGAAGAACAGCATCCGCAGCGGAAAGCGGAAGTAGACGATGGCGTAGGCGGAGATGATCGAGATCGCGATCTTGCCCACCGAGATGCCCAGCGCCATCACCAGCGAGTTCGCCAGCATGGTGAACACCGGCGCGCTGCCGAAGTTCGCCACCTCGCCGGTCAGCACGGCCAGATAGTTGGCGAGGAAGCGGTCGCCCGGCAGCATCGGGATCGGCGCGGTCATCACCTCGTCCACCGGGTGGGTGGAGGCGACGAAGGCGATGTAGACCGGCAGCGCCACCGTCAGCAGCCCGGCGATCAGCACGGCGTGGGAGAAGATGGTCAGTCCGCGGTTGCGCTCCACCATGCCCGGCGCTCCTCAGGCGTACTGCACGCGGCGTTCGACATAGCGGAACTGGATCACCGTCAGCGTGATCACGATCAGCATCAGGATCACCGACTGCGCCGCCGAACCGCCCAGGTCCAGCCCCACGAAGCCGTCGCGATAGACCTTGTAGACCAGGATCTCCGTGGCGTTCGCCGGCCCGCCGCTGGTGGTGGCGTGGATGACGGCGAAGGTTTCGAAGAAGGCGTAGACCATGTTCACCACCATCAGAAAGAAGGTGGTCGGCGACAGCAGCGGGAAGACCACGGTCCAGAACCGCCGGGCCGGCCCGGCGCCGTCGATGGCCGCCGCCTCGATCAGCGAGCGCGGAATGCTCTGCAGTCCCGCCAGGAAGAAGACGAAGTTGTAGCTGACCTGCTTCCAGGCGGCGGCGATCACCACCATGATCATGGCGTTCGTGCCGCTGAGGAAGGGGTTCCACTCCAGGCCCAGGCCGTGAATCAGGTAGGCCAGGATGCCCACCGTCGGGTTGAACATGAACAGCCAGAGCACGCCGGCCACCGCCGGCGCCACCGCATAGGGCGCGATCAGCAGCGTTCGGTAGAGTCCCGAGGCCCGGATCACCCGGTCGGCCATCACCGCCAGGAACAGCCCCGAGGCCAGGCCCAGCGCGGTGACCGACACCGTGAAGATGGCCGTGACCTTGACGGAATTCAGGTACTGCGGGTCGTGCAGCAGCGCGGCGAAGTTCTCGAACCAGACGAACTCCGTCGACAGCCCGAAGGCGTCCTGCACCAGCATCGACTGCCACAGCGCCTGCGCCGCCGGCCAGAGGAAGAAGACCACCGTGACAATGATCTGCGGCGTCACCAGCAGGTAGGGCAGGAACGCTTTTCGGAAATGAACGCGTTTGAGCATGCGGTGCCTTTTGTCCGCGCTGCCGACCGCGGCTGGCGCCGCGATCCCCCACCCTGACCCTCCCCCGCGAGCGGGGGAGGGGATGGAGCGCACCGAATTGATTGCGGATACACGCCGCAATTATATGCCCCTGAAC
>CAZLNO010000163.1:0-4965 GCA_964561005.1 uncultured Rhodovibrionaceae bacterium
GTCGCGCCCCTGCTTGGCGGAGCCGCCGGCGGAGTCGCCCTCGACGATGAACAGCTCCGAGCGGGCGGGATCGCGCTCCTGGCAGTCGGCCAGCTTGCCCGGCAGGTTGGCGATGTCCAGCGCGCCCTTGCGCCGCGTCAGGTCGCGCGCCTTGCGCGCCGCCTCGCGCGCCGCGGCGGCCTCGACCACCTTGGCGACGATACGCTTGGCCTCGTTCGGGTGCTCCTCGAAATAGCGCTGGAGCTGGTCGTTGACCACGCCCTCGACCACCGGCCGCACCTCGGAGGAAACCAGCTTGTCCTTGGTCTGGCTGGAGAACTTCGGGTCCGGCACCTTGGCCGAGAGCACGCAGGTCAGCCCCTCGCGCGCGTCATCGCCGGTCAGCGCCACCTTCTCCTTCTTGGCGATGCCCGAACTCTGCGCGTAGGCGTTGATCTGCCGCGTCAGCGCCCCGCGCAGCCCGGCCAGGTGGGTGCCGCCGTCGCGCTGGGGGATGTTGTTGGTGAAGCAGAGGACGGTCTCGTGGTAGCTGTCCGTCCACTGCAGTGCCAGCTCGACGGCGATGCCGTTCTTCTCGTCGCGGATCTCGATGGGCGGCTGGATCAGGGACTGCTTGTTGCGGTCCAGGTACTGCACGAAGGCGACGATGCCGCCGTCGTAGTGCATCTGGACGGTGCGCGGCTCCGGGCCGCGGTCGTCGGTGAGGTTCAGCGTGACCCCGGAGTTCAGGAACGCCAGCTCCCGCAGGCGGTGCTCCAGGGCGTCGAAGTCGAACTCCGTGCGGGTGAAGACCTCGCGCGAGGGCAGAAAGGTGATCTCCGTGCCGCTGCCCTCGGCCGGGCCGATCGGGGCCAGGGGCTCCACGGTGTCGCCGTCGGCGAAGACCGCGCGGTACTTCTGGCCCTGGCGGTGGATCTTCATCTCCAGCCGCTCCGACAGCGCGTTGACCACCGAGACGCCGACGCCGTGCAGCCCGCCGGAAACCTTGTAGGAGTTCTGGTCGAACTTGCCGCCCGCGTGCAGCCGGGTCATGATCACCTCGGCCGCCGAGACGCCCTCCTCGGCGTGGATTTCCACCGGGATGCCGCGGCCGTTGTCGGCCACGGTGACCGAGCCGTCGGCATTCAGCGTGACGTCGATGCGGTCGCAGTGGCCGGCCAGCGACTCGTCGATGGAGTTGTCCACCACCTCGTAGACCATGTGGTGCAGGCCGGAGCCGTCATCGGTGTCGCCGATGTACATGCCCGGCCGCTTGCGCACGGCCTCCAGGCCGCGCAGCACCTTGATGGAATCGGCGCCGTAGTCGCCACCCTCCGGGGAGGCGGCGGCCTCCACCTCGGGTTCGATCTCGTGTCGTTCAGGTTCCTGCATCATCACCCATACATATAGGGATTGAACGCCGAAAATACCGCAAATTCAGTCGCCCCGCGGCTGAATTTCTCCCTCGCGCACCTCGAAGAACCGCGCTTGGTCCCGCAGGCCGTCGAACAGCGCCGCCTCGGTGCCGGTCAGCCAGGCCTGCGCCCCCAGGCGGACCAGAGCGTCGAACAGCGCCGCGCGGCGCTCCGCGTCCAGATGCGCCGCCACCTCGTCCAGCAGGACCAGCGGCGCGAAGCCGCGCTCGGCCGCCAGCAGGCGCGCGTGCGCCAGGATCAGCGACACCAGCAGCGCCTTCTGCTCGCCGGTGGAGCACTGCTCGGCCGGCATGTCCTTGGCCAGGTGGCGCACCACCAGGTCGCTGCGGTGCGGACCATAGCCGGCGCCGCCGCTGTCCGCATCGCGCGCGCGCGATTCGGCGAGCGTCGCGGCCAGTCGCTCCTCCGCCGCCAGGGCCGAAAGCTCGTCCAGCCAGCTCTCCAGATCCCCGGCCAGTCCCACGCCCGCCCGCGGGAACGGCCCCAGGTCGTCGAGTCGCGCCGCCCCGGCCAGGCGGGTGACCAGATCGCGCCGCGCCGCGGCGATCGCCACGCCCTGCGCGGCCATGCGCTGCTCCAGCGCCGACAGCCAGGCCGGGTCGGCCGCGCCGCCGTCCTGGCGCAGCAGCCGCGCCCGCTCCCGCAGGGCGTGCTCGTAGCTGTTGACCCGGCCCGCGTGCGCCGGGTCCAGCCCGAACACCAGGCGGTCGACGAAGCGCCGCCGCCCGGCCGGTGCCTCCTGGAACAGGCGGTCCATCCGTGGGGTCAGCCAGGTCGCGGCGACGATCTCGCCCAGCGCCTGCTGGCTGCCGGCCGTGCCGCCGTCCAGCTTGACCACCCGGCGCTCGCGTCCCTCGGCGCGCGGGTCCAGGCCGGTGCCGATCTGGCGCACCCCCTCCAGCGTATGCACCTCCGCCGCCACGGCCCAGGCCGCCGTTGGTCCGCCGTCGTGAGGCCCTGCCGCCCGCCGCGCCACCTCGGCCATGCGCGCGCGCCGCAGACCCCGACCGGGCGCCAGAAAGGACACCGCCTCCAGCAGGTTGGTCTTGCCCGCGCCGTTGGGCCCGGTCAGGACGACCGGCCGGGCGTCGCAGGTCAACTCGGCCGCCGCGTAGTTGCGGAACGCGGTCAGCCGCAGCCAGGCGACCCAGAGGGTCGGCGACGTCCGCATGACCGCGTCCCCACCAGCTTCCGAGGCGCCGGATGGCGGCGCTGTCAGCGTCACTCCCTGCATCGAATCCCGTCGTGTCCGCGCGGCCACGCAGTCGCCGCCGCGCGGCTTACACCCGCATCGGCATCAGGACGTAGAGCGCGCTGCTGTCGGTCGTGTCGCGCACGATGGTCGGCGAGGCGGCGTCGGACAGGCTGAACCGCGCCTCGTGGCCGTCGATGCGCTCGGCGATGTCCAGAAGATAGCGCGAGTTGAAGCCGATATCGATGGCGTCGCCGCCGTCGTAGGCGATCTCCAGTTCCTCGCTGGCGAAGCCGTTCTCGGGGCTGGTGGCCGAGAGCGTCAGCGTGCCGTCGGCCAGGCTGAGCTTCACCGCCCGGCTCTTTTCCGTGGAGATCGTCGACACGCGGTCGACGGCCGAGGCGAAGGCCTTGCAGTCCACCGTCATGTGCTTGTCGTTGCCGGAGGGAATCACGCGCTCGTAGTCCGGGAAGGTGCCGTCGATCAGCTTCGAGGTGAGCACCGTGGAGTCGAAGGCGAAGCGGATGCGGGTCTCCGACAGGGCCACTTCGACGCCGGTCTCCGTCTCGTCGACCAGCTTGCGCAGCTCGTTCACCGTCTTGCGCGGCACGATGACGCCGGGCACGCCCTCGGCGCCCTCGGGCAGGTCGACCTCGAACTGCGCCAGGCGGTGGCCGTCGGTGGCCACGCCGCGCAGCACCTGACGGTCCGCGGCGCGGGCGGCGTGCAGGTAGATGCCGTTCAGGTAGTACCGCGTCTCCTCGGTGGAGATCGCGAACCGGGTGCGGTCGATCAGGTTGCGCAGCTCCTCCGCGTGCAGCGTGAAGGCCTGCGGCAGCTCGTCCCCGCCCGCGCTCGGGAAATCCTCCTTGGGCAGCGTCGCCAGACGGAAGGTGGAACGCCCGGCGTTGAGCCGCATCTGGCCGCTGTCGCCCTGCATCGCCAGCTCGATCTCGGCGCCGTCCGGCAGCTTGCGGACGATCTCGTACAGCGTGTGCGCCGGGGCGGTGGTCGCGCCCGCCTCGCTCACCCGGGCGGCCACCTCCTCGACGATGGTCAGATCCATGTCCGTCGCGGTCAGCCCGAGCTTGCCCTCGCCGGCGACCAGCAGGACGTTGGCCAGGACCGGGATGGTGTTGCGGCGCTCCACCACGCTTTGGACGTGGCCCAGCGATTTCAGCAAGGCCGCGCGTTCGATCGTCAGCTTCATCGGACCTCGTTGACCCAGACTTTGATACCCGACCGCCTTGGCGGCGCCGGCTCTCGGTTACGGCGGCAACCCGGTCGCCCCCTCCGCGGCCTGGCCCAGGCGAGCGCGCGGCGGACGACCGGCCGAGTCGAAATGGCGGCCGGAATCGTCCTTGCCGATGCCCGCCGCCAAAACGGTCGCGGAGTTTAGCACAGCCCGCCACCAAGGTCATGGACTGTCTGCGCGAAGGCATGCGCGCGCCGACGCCGGCTCATCCCTCCAGCATGCGGCGCAGCAGGTCCACGTCCTCGGCGAAGCCGGCGTCGGTGGCGCGCAATTCGTCGACCTTGCGCACGGCGTGCATCACCGTGGTGTGGTCGCGGCCGCCGAACTTGCGCCCGATCTCCGGCAGCGAGCGCGCGGTGAGCTGCTTGGCGAGATACATCGCCACCTGCCGCGGCCGGGCCACCGCGCGGGCCCGGCGGGCCGAACTCATGTCGGAGACGCGCACGTTGTAGTGCTGGGCGACCTTCTTCTGGATTTCCTCGATGGTGATCCGCCGGTCGTTGGCGCGCAGCACGTCGTGCAGCACCTCCTGCGTCATCTCCAGGGTGATCGACCGGCCGACCAGCGTGGCATGCGCCACGATGCGGTTCAGCGCGCCCTCCAGCTCGCGCACGTTGGAAGCGATCTTGTGCGCCAGGAACTCCATCACGTTGGCCGGGATGGCCACCTCCATCTCCTCGGCCTTGGCCTGCAGGATGGACAGCCGCAGCTCGTAGGTCGTGGGGTGGATGTCGGCCACGAGGCCCCAGCCCAGGCGGGACTTCATCCGCTCCTCGACGCCCTCCAGGTCCGAGGGGCTCTTGTCGGCGGAGATGACGACCTGGCGGTTCTGGTCCACCAGGGTGTTGAAGGTGTGGAAGAACTCCTCCTGCGTCGCCTCGCGCCCGCCGATGAACTGGACGTCGTCGATCATCAGGACATCGACGCTGCGGAACTGTTCCTTGAAGGCCATGGTATTTTTCGTCCGCAGCGCGTGGACGAACTGATACATGAACTTCTCGGCCGACAAGTAGATGATCTTCTTGTGCGGGGTGATCTGGCCGATGTGCCAGGCGATGGCGTGCATCAGGTGCGTCTTGCCCAGGCCCACGCCGCCATAGAGG
>CAZLNO010000164.1:0-4687 GCA_964561005.1 uncultured Rhodovibrionaceae bacterium
TCTACTTCGAGGGCGAGCGCGGCCACCAGTTCCGCATCCTGCGCGCGGTGAAGAATCGCTATGGCGCGACCGACGAGATCGGGGTGTTCGAGATGACCGACGGCGGCCTGAAGGAGGTCGCCAACCCCTCCGCCCTGTTCCTGGCCGAGCGGCGCGGCACGGTCTCCGGCGCGGCCGTGTTCGCCGGGGTCGAGGGCACGCGGCCGGTGCTGGTGGAGATCCAGGCGCTGGTCGCGCGCTCGCCGCTGGCGACGCCGCGCCGGGCGGTGGTCGGCTGGGACGCCAACCGCCTGTCGATGGTGCTGGCGGTGCTGGAGGCGCGCTGCGGGGTTTTACTGGCCGGCCAGGACGTCTATCTGAACGTCGCGGGCGGGCTGCGCGTCGCGGAGCCGGCGGCGGATCTGGCGGTGGCGGCGGCGCTGCTGTCGGCGGCCAGCGACGCGCCGGTGCCGGAGGACGCCGTGATCTTCGGCGAGATCGGGCTGTCCGGCGAGGTGCGCGCCGTGGGGCAGAGCGAGCAGCGCCTGAAGGAGGCCGCCAAGCTGGGCTTCGCGCGCGCCTGGCTGCCGGCGCCGCCCGGCGGGCGCAAGGCCGCCTCGGCGCCGATCGCGCTGGAGCCGCTGCACCAGCTGGCCGACCTGGTCGAGCGCATCGGCCGGCCGGACGGGCGAAGAGCCGGGAACACGGCATGACGGGTCGAGGACCTGGGATGAGATCAACGATGAAGTATCGCGGCGCGCCAGGGCTTGGATCGGGGCGCGGGAAACCGGATGCGGGCAAAGGGGCGACGGCCCGATGAGCGACCTGCCCATCACCGTGGCCGACCTCGTGGTGCTGGCGGTGCTGCTGATCTCCGCCGCCATCGCCTTCGTGCGCGGCTTCGTGCACGAGGTGCTGTCGATCGCAGCCTGGGTCGGCGCGGCGATCGGAACGCTGTACGCCTTCACCTTCGTGCAGCCCTATGCGCGCGACCTCATCGCGATCGACCTGCTGGCGGACATCGGCGCGGGGGTGGCGATCTTCCTGGCCATCCTGATCGTGCTGGCGGTGGTCACGCGCCTGCTGGCCCGGCGGGTGCAGAACAGCGCCCTGGGCGCGCTGGACCGCTCGCTGGGCCTGGTGTTCGGCCTGGCGCGCGGCGCGGTCATCCTGGCCGCGACCTGGCTGGTCATCGTCTGGGCGCTGCCGGAGCCCGCCGACCGCCCGGCCTGGATCACCGAGGCCAAGAGCCGGCGCCTGGTGGCCGCCGGCGGCGCGGCGCTGGCGGCCGTTCTGCCCAGGTCGATGCGCCTCGACGCCGGCGACGACACGGCGCTGAAGGGGGGCGCCCCGCAGCCGGACTACCAGGGCCTCGCGCGGCCCGCCCCGAAAGCCGATGCGCCCGAGACGCCGAAGGGCTATAAGAAGGACGAACGCCGGGCCATGGAACGGCTGACCGACACGCTTACATCCGATTCGGGCGGTGAATGACGATGCCGGGCACCCATCCCTTCGACGACGACAAGCTGCACGAGGAGTGCGGGGTCTTCGCCATTCACGGCCACCAGGACGCCGCCAAGCACGCGGCCCTGGGCCTGCACGCCCTGCAGCATCGGGGCCAGGAGGCGGCCGGCATCGTGGCCTTCGACGGCAAGCAGTTCAACGCCCACCGCGAGGCCGGCCAGGTCGGCGACATCTTCGACAAGCCACGGGTCATGGACCGCCTCGTTGGCCACGCCGCGATCGGGCACAACCGCTATTCCACGACCGGCGAGACGGCGCTGCGCAATGTGCAGCCGCTGTTCGCCGACTTCGAGTTCGGCGGCCTGGCGCTGGCGCACAACGGGAACCTGACCAACGCCCGCCAGCTCCGGCGCGAGCTGGTGCATCGGGGCTCGCTGTTCCAGTCCACCACCGATACCGAGGTGGTGATCCACCTGATCGCCACCGCCCCGGCGAACACCGTGATCGAGCGGATGATCCACGCCCTGCGGCGGATCGAGGGCGCCTATTCCTTCGTCGCCATGACCGACAGCGAGATCTTCGGCGTGCGCGACCCGCTGGGCGTGCGCCCGCTGGTGTTGGGCCGGCTGGGCGAGACCTGGATCCTGGCCTCGGAGACCTGCGCGCTGGACATCATCGGCGCGGATTTCATCCGGGACATCGCGCCGGGCGAGATGGTGGTGATCGGCCAGGACGGGCTGCGCTCGCTGCGCCCCTTCCCGGAGCGCCAGCAGCGCTTCTGCATCTTCGAGCACATCTACTTCGCCCGTCCCGACTCCCTCGTCGAGGGCACCAGCGTCTACGAGGCGCGCAAGCGCATCGGGGCCGAACTGGCCAAGGAAAGCCACGTCGAGGCGGACGTCGTCATCCCGGTACCGGACTCCGGCGTGCCGGCCTCGATCGGCTACGCCAATCAGGCGGGCATCCCCTTCGAGCTGGGCATCATCCGCAACCACTATGTGGGACGCACCTTCATCGAGCCGACCGACTCGATCCGCCACCTCGGCGTAAAGCTCAAGCACAACGCCAACCGCGCGCAGATCCAGGGCAAGCGGGTCATCCTGGTGGACGATTCCATCGTGCGCGGCACCACCTCGGCGAAGATCGTCAACATGGTGCGCCAGGCCGGGGCCAAGGAGGTGCATCTGCGCATCGCCGCGCCGCCGACGCGCCATCCCTGCTTCTACGGAATCGACACCCCGACCGAGGCGGAGCTGCTGGCCTCGCGCTACGACATCCAGGGCATGACCGAGGTGATCGGCTGCGACTCCCTGGCCTTCGTCTCCTTCGACGGGATGTACCGGGCGATGGGCGAGCCGGGGCGCAACGCCGCCGAGCCGCAGTACTGCGACGCCTGCTTCACCGGTGACTACCCCATCCGCCTGGTCGACCACGAGGAGCGCGAGCACAACGCCCAGCAGCTCTCCCTCCTGGCCGAGATGGGCTGAGGGCGCGCGCCGGACCGCCGCGGCGACCCCCTGAACGAGGAGAAGCGTCTTGCAGAAGCCCCCTTGCCGCATGCCTGATATTTTGATAATTGTCCAACTATGGAAATGAACGATGCCGTCGCCGCTCTGGGAGCCCTGGCGCAGGAAACCCGGCTTCGGGTCTTCCGGCTGCTGATGCAGGCCGGGCCGGAGGGCCTCGCGGCCGGGGAGATCGCCGCGCGTCTGGAGGTGCAGCCGGCCACGCTGTCCTTTCATCTGTCCCAGCTCGCCCAGGCCGGCCTGGTGACCGCGCAACGGGACAGCCGGCGGATTCTCTATGCGGCCGATTACGCGGGGATGCGCGCGCTGCTGACCTTCCTGACGGCGGATTGCTGCCGTGGTCGGCCGGAGGTCTGCGGCGACCTCGTCGCGCTGGCCGCAGTCTGTGCGGACCGGCCGCCCGAGAGACGCGATTCCTGAGAGCGCGACGCGCACGACGAGGCCCCGATGACGACAACCCCCTACAACGTCCTCTTCCTCTGCACCCACAACGCCGGCCGCTCCATCATGGCGGAGTGCCTGCTGCGCCGCCTGGCGCCCGACCGCTTCGCGGCCTTCAGCGCCGGCAGCGAGCCGGCGGGCCGGATCAACCCGATCGTGCGGGATCTACTGGAACGCCACGGCTTCGACACGGCGAACCTGCGCAGCAAGTCCTGGGACGAATTCACCGGTCCCGACGCGCCGCGCTTCGACTTCGTCTTCACCCTCTGCGACGACGCCGCCGGGGAGTCCTGCCCGGTGTTTCCGGGCCAGCCGCTGACCGCCCACTGGCCCTTCGCCGATCCCTCGCAGGCGGCGGGCAGCGAGGCGGAGAAGCGCGCCTTCGTGGCCGACATCTTCCGGCAGGTCCAGCGCCGGCTGGAAATCTTCGCGAGCCTGCCGCTGGCCTCGCTGGACCGCCTGTCGACGCAGCGGCGCCTGGCGGCGCTGGGTCGCGACGAGCTGCCGCAAGCGGGCTGAGCCGGCGGGTCTGTCCCGGATCAGGGGCCTCACCATGGGTCAGTTTTTGTTGTAATACCTCGCAGCGCATGATTCCTGATGCCCATGTTCGGTTGCTGGAGGTGATTATGGGTGGTGTTGAGACGCTTGCGGGCGCGATCGAGGCGGATCTGGCGCAGCGGTTGCCAGGGCAGCGGGTGACACAGCGGCGCAATCTGGCGTGGCTGACCGCCGCCTTGTTGTTCGAGCGGGATGTCAACCTGATGGCGCTCGGCTCGGCGCTGCCGGTGGCCACGGGGAACCGGGCCAGTCGCTTTCAGAAGCTCAAGCGCACGCTGGCGAACGAGCGGATCCGCCCCCGCGAGGTGATGGCCCCTTACGCCCGCGAGGTTCTGGCGGCGGTCAGCCGAAACGGCCAACAGCCGGTCCTGGTCATCGACCAGAGCCAGGCGACACGTCTCCATCGCCATGAGGTTCTGATGGTCGCCGTGGCGATCGCGGGTCGCGCGCTGCCCCTTGCTTGGCTGGTGCGCGAGACCAGTGGCGCGATCGGCTTCGCCGAGCAGCGTGAGGTGCTGGATCAGGTCGCCGCCTGGCTTCCCGCGGGCGTGCGGCCCGTTTTGATGGGCGACCGGTTTTACGGCGGACCGGACCTGATCGCGTGGTGTGCGGCTCGGGGCTGGTCGTGGCGGTTGCGTCTGAAGTCGACGCTGTTGGTCTATGACCGCAACGGCGGCGAAACCACGCTGAAAGCGTGCTTCGAGGACGGGACTTGGCTG
>CAZLNO010000165.1:0-4634 GCA_964561005.1 uncultured Rhodovibrionaceae bacterium
GGGACGGCGGGATGCTGCGAATCGAGAACCTGAAGAAACGCTACAAGACCGGCGATGTGGCGTTGCGCGGGGTGTCCTTCTCGGTGCCCGCGGGACAGACGGTCGGCCTGATCGGGCCGTCGGGCGCCGGCAAGTCGACGCTGATCCGCTGCATCAACCGGCTGATCGAGCCGAGCGAGGGGACCATCCACCTGAACGACCAGGAGATCACGCGCCTGGGACGACGGCAGCTTAATCGGGCGCGTCGTGCCATCGGCATGATCTTTCAGGAATACGCGCTGGTCGAGCGGCTGACCGTGATGGAGAACGTGCTCTCCGGCCGGCTCGGCTATGTCAGCTTCTGGCGCAGCTACCTGCGGCGCTTTCTGCCGGCGGACGTGGACAAGGCCTTCCAGCTTCTCGACCGGGTCGGCCTCGGCGACCACGCCAACAAGCGCGCCGACGCCCTGTCCGGCGGCCAGCGCCAGCGCGTGGGCATCGCCCGCGCGCTGGAGCAGGACCCGGAGCTGCTGCTGGTGGACGAGCCCACGGCCAGCCTGGACCCCAAGACCTCGCGGCAGATCATGCGGCTGATCTGCGAGGTTTGCGGGGAGCGCAACCTGCCGGCCATCATCAACATCCACGATGTGCTGCTGGCGCAGAACTTCGTCGACCGCATCGTCGGGCTGACCGAGGGCGAGGTGGTCTACGACGGACCGCCCGACCGCCTCACGGCCGACGTCCTGACCCGCATCTACGGCGAGGAGGACTGGAGCGCGATGCACCGGCGGGATGACGACGACGAGGGACAGGACGAACCCATCCCGGCGGTCGACACCGATCGCCTGGCGGGCATGGCGTAGCGGAACCCCCCGGATGGCCGAGCACGCGCGCACCTGGCGAAAGCCGCCGCTCATCGCCAACCCCTGGACGCGGAGGGCGCTCTACCTGGGCGCGCTGGTCTATCTCGCGCTGGCCTTCGCGTCGGTCCCGGTGAATCCGGAGCGCATCTACGAGGGGCTCGGCCGCGGCGCCGCCTTCGTGCAGGCCTTCCTGGCGCCCGATTTCGTTTCCCGATGGACCGACATCGCCGCCGGCATGCGCGAAAGCCTGACCATGACGGTGACCTCCACGATCGTCGGCGTGCTGATCTCGGTGCCCATCGGCATCGGCGCGGCGCGCAACCTGGCGCCGCTGCCCATTTATCTGGCCTGTCGCGGGATCATCACCGTCTCGCGCAGCTTTCAGGAGGTCATCATCGCCATCCTCTTCGTGGCGATGTTCGGCTTCGGCCCCTTCGCCGGCTTCCTGACCCTGAGCTTCGCGACCATCGGCTTTCTGTCCAAGCTGCTGGCCGAGGACATCGAGGACATCGACGAGAGCCAGGCCGAGGCCATCCGGGCGACCGGCGCGGGCTGGTGGCAGATCGTCAACTACGCGATCCAGCCCCAGGTGATGCCGCGGCTGATCGGGCTCAGCATGTACCGCCTCGACATCAACTTCCGGGAATCCGCCGTCATCGGAATCGTCGGCGCCGGCGGCATCGGCGCCACGCTGAACACCGCCCTGGACCGCTACGAGTACGATTCCGCCGCCGCCATCCTGATCCTGATCATCCTGATCGTGATGGCGGCGGAGTACGCCTCCGGCTATGTGCGCAAATGGACCCAGTGAGCGTGACAGGCATGCCGAGCGATCAAGCCGCCCCTGGGCGCGTCTGGCAGTACCGCACGCCGAAGGCGCGCCTGGCCCTGTGGTGCGGCTGGCTGGCGTTGGTGGCGCTGTTCGTCTTCTGCTGGCAGGAGATGACCAAGGACACGATCTGGATGTTCGTCTACGACGCGCCCCAGCAGGCCGCGGACATCGGCTCCCGCATGGTTCCGCCGGCGCTGGGCTACACCGGCGAGCTGCTGGCGCCGCTGTGGGACACCATGAACATCGCCACGCTGGGCACGCTGCTGGCGCTGGTTTTCGCCGTGCCCGTCGCCTTCCTGGCCGCGCGCAACACCACTCCAAGCCCCACCCTGGTCCGGCCGGTGGCGCTGCTGATCATCGTGTCCTCGCGCTCGATCAACTCCCTCATCTGGGGACTGCTGCTGGTCGCGATTATCGGGCCGGGGGTGCTGGCGGGCATCGTGGCGATCGCCCTGCGATCGATCGGCTTCATCGCCAAGCTGCTCTACGAGGCGATCGAGGAGATCGACGCCAGCCAGGTGGAGGCGGTGACGGCGACCGGCGCCTCGCGGATGCAGGTGCTGGACTACGCCATCGTGCCGCAGATCATGCCCGCCTTCGCCGGCATCTCGCTGTTCCGCTGGGACATCAACATCCGGGAATCGACCGTGCTCGGCCTGGTGGGCGCGGGCGGACTCGGCCTGAAGCTGCAGGCCTCGATCAACGTGCTGGCCTGGAACCAGGTGGCGACGATCTTCCTCGTCATCCTGGCCACGGTCCTGGCGAGCGAGTGGGTCTCGGCCAAGGCGCGCCACGCCGTCATCTGATCCCCGGCTTGCCGGCCGTCGGCTGGCCGGCGCGCGAGATGCCGCTTTGCGTTCGTGCCGCGGTCTTGCTAGAAAGCCGCCGCAGGCGAGGGCTTTCGCGGCGCCGGCGACGCCCTAGATAGGGATCGTCACGCCGGGCGCGGCGCCGGTGAATTCCGCACAACAGACGACGAGGACGTCCAGGAAGGGCGAGGACGCAGCCGATGGCATCCTATCAGTATATCTATGTGATGAAGGGCCTGACCAAGATCTTCCCCGGCGGGCGCGAGGTGTTGAAGGACATCTCGCTGCAGTTCCTGCCGGGGGCGAAGATCGGCGTGCTGGGCCTGAACGGCGCCGGCAAGTCGACGCTGCTGAAGATCATGGCCGGGCTGGACAGCGAGTTCAACGGCGAGGCCTGGGCCGCCGAGGGCGCCAAGGTCGGCTACCTGCCGCAGGAGCCGGAGCTCGACCCGGACAAGACCGTGGCCGGGAACGTCATGGAGGCGCTGGCCGACACCAAGGCGCTGGTCGACCGCTACAACGCCGTGAGCGAGCAGTTCGCCGATCCGGACGCCGACTTCGACGCCTTGCTGGCCGAGCAGGCCGAGTTGCAGGAGAAGATCGACGCCGCCGACGCCTGGGACCTGGAGCGGCGGGTGGAGATCGCCATGGACGCCCTGCGCTGCCCGCCCGGCGAGGCGGACGTCACCCGGCTGTCCGGCGGCGAGAAACGGCGCGTGGCGCTGTGCCGCCTGCTGCTGCGGAAGCCCGACCTGCTGCTGCTCGACGAGCCGACCAACCACCTCGACGCCGAGTCCGTGGCCTGGCTGGAGCGCCACCTGGAGGAGTACGAGGGCACCGTCGTCTGCGTCACCCACGACCGCTACTTCCTGGACAACGTGGCCGGCTGGATCCTGGAGCTGGACCGCGGCCGCGGCATCCCCTTCAAGGGCAACTATTCCGCCTGGCTGGAGCAGAAGCAGAAGCGCCTGGCCCAGGAGGAGAAGGAGGAATCCGCCCGACAGAAGGCGCTGGCGCACGAGCTGGAGTGGGTCAAGGCCTCGCCCAAGGGCCGCCAGGCCAAGTCCAAGGCCCGGCTCAACGCCTATGAGAAGCTGCTGCAGGACCAGGGCCGCGAGGCGCCGGAGTCCGGCCGCATCGTCTTCCCCACGCCGCCGCGCCTGGGCGACCTGGTGGTGGAGGCGGAGAACCTGCGCAAGGGTTTCGGCAATACCCTGCTGATCGACGAGCTGTCGTTCAAGGTGCCGCCCGGCGCCATCGTCGGCATCATCGGCCCGAACGGCGCCGGCAAGACCACGCTGTTCCGCATGATCGCCGGCCAGGAGGAGCCCGACGGCGGCACGCTGCGCATCGGCGAGACGGTGAAGCTGGGCTATGTCGACCAGTCGCGCGAGACGCTCAAGCCGAAGAACTCGGTCTGGGAAGAGATCTCCGGCGGCGCCGACGTCATCGACCTGGGCAAGAAGCAGATCAACTCCCGCGCCTATGTCGGCGCCTTCAACTTCAAGGGTCGCGACCAGCAGAAGGAGGTGGGCACGCTCTCCGGCGGCGAGCGCAACCGCGTCCACCTGGCCAAGATCGTGAAGTCCGGCGCCAACTTCCTGCTGCTCGACGAGCCGACCAACGACCTCGACGTCGACACCATGCGGGCGCTGGAGGAGGCGCTCCTGGAGTTCCCCGGCTGCGCCATGATCATCAGCCACGACCGCTGGTTCCTGGACCGCATCGCCACCCATATCCTGGCATTTGAAGGGGACAGCCAGGTCATCTGGTCCGAGGGCAATTACGCGGATTACGAGGAGGACCGGAAAAAACGGCTGGGCGATGCCGCCGACCGCCCCCACCGGATCAAATACCGGCAGATTACCCGGTAGACAAAGATGTTGGCGCACGGAAGCCGGAAGGCGCAACGGCATTTCGAACCGCTTGCGCCTTTTTGGGTTTTGCATTACCTTTTTGCATAACCGTAAAGGGGAAACGAAGTTTCCCTGACAAGGGAAGAATGCGGCATTGGAGCGGGAATCGCAGGTCCTGAAACGAAAAAGGATGACACCCTATGAAAGTCTGGCCGGGAACGCCCTATCCGATCGGCCCCGTTTTCGACGGATCCGGCACCAACTTTTCCCTTTTTTCGGAGATCGCCGAGCGCGT
>CAZLNO010000166.1:0-4528 GCA_964561005.1 uncultured Rhodovibrionaceae bacterium
CGGCCGGCCCAGCTCTCCGGCGGCCAGCAGCAGCGCGTCGCCCTGGCCCGCGCGCTGGCGAACCAGCCGGAGGTGCTGCTGCTGGACGAGCCGCTGTCGGCCCTCGACCTCAAGCTGCGCAAGGAGATGCAGATCGAGCTCAAGCGCCTGCAGCTCGAAACCGGCATCACCTTCGTCTTCGTCACCCACGACCAGGAGGAGGCGCTGACGATGTCCGACCGTCTGGCCGTGATGCAGGACGGCCAGCTCCTCCAGGTTGGCACGCCGGGCGAGATCTACGAGCGGCCCACGCGGCGCTTCGTCGCCGACTTCATCGGCGAGACCAATTTCCTGGAGGCCGAGATCGTCGGCGGCGACCCGGGGGCGCCGCGCTTCCGCCTGGCCGACGGCACCATCCTGGAAGGCCACGACGACGGCGGGAATCGGGTCGGCGACCGGGTCACCCTGGCGGTGCGGCCGGAGCGCCTGGACATCCGGGCCGAGGGCGGCGACGGCACCCTGGCCGGCACGGTAGAGAGCACCGTCTACTTCGGCACGGACACCACCTACCAAGTGCGGACGATGGGGGGCGCGGCGGTGCTGGTGCGGGTGCAGAACCGCGAGGGCGCGGCGGCCCGCCATGCCGCCGGCGCGCCGGTGCATCTGGCCGTCGCGCCCGACGCGGTGCAGGTGCTGGCGGACTGATGGCGCAGATCGCCCTCCCCCGCCGCAACCACACGGCGGCCTGGCGGCGCGGCGGGCTGCTTCTGCCGGCCCTGGCGGTCATCGGTCTGTTCATGATCCTGCCGCTGGGCCTGATGGCCTACGTCTCATTCCTGGAGCGCGGGACCCACGGCGGCGTCGTCTGGACCGCCCACACGACCGAGGCCTACGTCAAGTTCCTCTTCGAGCGCGACCTGCTGGGCAACCTGGAGGTCAACACGGACTACCTGCAAATCTTCCTGCGATCGTTCTGGCTGTCGGCGACCACCGTGGTCCTGGCCCTGGCGATCGGCTTTCCCACGGCGCTCTAC
The DNA here is from genome assembly GCA_964561005.1 of uncultured Rhodovibrionaceae bacterium. Classification (GTDB taxonomy): domain Bacteria; phylum Pseudomonadota; class Alphaproteobacteria; order Kiloniellales; family Rhodovibrionaceae; genus CAZLNO01. The sequence goes on from CAZLNO010000166.1 coordinate 1,014, forward strand.
ATGGCGCTGCAGGACGACCGCCGCTATCGCAACCTGCTGGTGTTCATGGTGACGATTCCGTTCTGGACCAACCTGCTGGTGCGCAACTACGCCTGGATCATCCTGCTGCGCAACAACGGCCTGATCGAGAGTCTGCTCGACCGCCTGGGGCTGGCGACCGGGCCGCTGGACCTGCTCTACACGCCCTTCGCCGTGGGCGTGGGGCTGACCTATTCCTTCCTGCCGTTCATGGTGCTGCCGATCTATGCCAGCCTGGAGAAGCTGGACCTGCGCCTGGTCGAGGCCGCCTTCGACCTGGGCGCCAACCGCTGGCAGGCGCTGCGCCGCATCGTGGTGCCGCTGTCGCTGCCCGGCATCGTCGCCGGCTGCATCCTGGTGTTCGTGCCCTGCCTGGGCGCCTATGTCACGCCGGAGCTGCTGGGCGGCTCGAAGTCGCTGATGATCGGCAACCTGATCCAGAACCAGTGTGGCCCAAATCTCGCAGTGCGCGCCCAGACGTATACGCGGGCGCAGCTCTCCGTTGCCACCGATCCGTTGGCGGCCGCGCTGTGTGCCTGAAATGTGCTCTTGGCCAGATCCAGCCCGATTTATGATTTCGCCCAGCAGCACGACCTGCTCGAGCGTCATGCCCCGTGGGCATCACGCATTCGGCGGAGGTCAACGATGCGCGCGCGGATTTCCGTGGCCGCTTGGTTAAGGTTGCGCGCAAGGTCGTCGTTCCGAGTAGCACCGTCGCGGACAGCGGCCATCTCTTCACACACCGCGTCACCCTCGGCGGCGGCGCCAGCGGCTCGTTCGCGCACCTCGGCGGCCGCGCTCTGCACCGCCCGTGCTGATCCCGAGACCTCCAAAGCCGCCGTGTCGGTCTCCTGTAATGACTCCTCGATACCATTCGCGAGCCGCGTGCACTCCGCAGCGACCTTCACCGTGTGGCCGATGGCATCCTCGACACTTGATATCACGGTCGCAATGTTGCGGGTTGCGTCCCCAGCCTCGCCCGTCCCCGTTGCAATTTGGCGAGCGAGGTTGCCGATATCCCGCGCCGCACGATCCACCTGGTTCGACAAGTTTTTGACCTCTTCCGCCACCACAGCAAAGCTCTTGCCCGTCTCGCCGGCCTGACTGGCTTCGATAGTGGCGTTAAGCGCCACCATGTGGGTGTGTTTGGCGACGTCCGCGATCACGTTAGCTGTGCCGTCGATCTGGCGGGCCAGGTCCTCTAGCGCGCGAATGCGCGCGTCGGCGTTGGCGCTGGTGCTGCTTGCGCGCGCCACTTCAGCGCGCGTGGCATCAGCGCGGGTGTCAGCGCGTTCGGCGACGGCGCGGATGTCCGCCGCTGAGCGGCTGGCGTTGGAGACCCGGTCGGCAATGTCGCCGGCCTCGTTGGTGACGCGCGCCAGATCGGTCTCAAGCCGCTGCACCTGAACTTGCACGATATCGTTGGCCTGGGCGGCGCGCGTCGTGGCGGATTCGGCGGTTTTGGCATGCGCCCGCGTATCAGCTGCCTGCTGGCCGACCGCTTCGGCTGCGCCGACCACGCGTTCCGCTGCGGCGGCGAGCGCATCAGCGTTGCTGGCAATACCATCGATAACTGCCAGCATCGACTGGCGCAGCCGGTTGACCAGGTCGGCGATTTCCGCGTTTTCGTCGCCGGGATCAACCTGGATATCCTCACGAAGGCGGCCTTCGTCAACCATGCGGTGCAGATGATCCTGCACCACCGCCGTACCCAGCGTCACGCCATGCTCGACGTTGAGCCCCCGCGCTTCGGTCTCGGGGGCCACACGGAAGCCCTGGGGCGGCTTGCCGCCTGCCGTCTCGACCGCACACCAAATACGGTGTGCCATCCAGAGGACCGCGAATCCTACGCCAAACGTCCAGGCGAAGTACACGCCCACGCCCAGCGCCTGCACCGCGAGCTGTGCGCCTACGGTGCCGGCCGGGAGGGCCTCCGTCGGCGCCAGTCCTGCAAGCGCGAGCGTGCCCCAAGCGCCGGCAAAGCCATGGACGGGGGCGGCGGCCACGACATCGTCGATCCGCAGAGCCGCCAATAGATGATTCGCCAGCCAGGCGACAACGCCGCCGCCCAAACCGACGAAGACGGCGCCTGTCTGGTCGAGCACCTGACAACCGGCGGTCACGGCGACAAGCCCCGCAAGCACGCCGGTAATGGAGCGTTCGGGACGTAGGATGCCCCGATCCTCAACGACACCGATCAGCATGTAGACCAGCCCGCCGAACGCGCCGGCGAGCATGGTATTGGCGACGATGTGGGCGAATTCGGGCGTGGCGGCGGTCGTCGAGCCGCCGTTGAAGCCGATCCAGCCGATCCACAACAGCAGCGTGCCCAGTGTGGCCCATGCCGCGTTGTTAGGTTGGAAGGTTTTGGGGGTGTCGCCGAAGCGCCCTTGGCGGGCACCCACGATGATCGCGGCGGCCAATGCGAGCCAGCCGCCCACGGAATGCACCACGGTTGAGCCGGCGAAATCGACGAAACCCCGCTCGGCGAGCCACGCGGTGTTGGCGGGATTGTAGAGGTTGCCCCAGACCCAATGCCCCGCCGTGGTGTAGAGTGTCAGGCACACCACGGTCATGATCAAGTAGGCGTAGATACGCGTGCGTTCGGCCACTGCCCCGGCGACGATCGTGGCGGCCGTTCCGGCGAACATCATCTGAAAGACGAAAAAGGTATAGAACCACGGCTCGGGCATGGTGTTCGGCGCGAAAAATGAGCCGCCGACCCAGCCACCGAGCGAGTCACCGAACATCAAGCCGAAGCCGATAAGGTAGAAGAAGCAGACCGCGACAATAAAATCGATAAGATTTTTCATCGCCACGTTGATCGCGCTGGCCGTGCGCGATAGCCCGGCCTCCAGCATCAGGAAGCCGGCCTGCATGGCTAGGACCAGGGCTGCGGCGACCATGGTCCAAACGTGATTGGCGTACTCCCTGGGCTGATAGGTCTCTGCGACGCCTTCCAGGATGGCGGTTTTGGTGGCGCCGCCGTCCAGGGCCAGGGCCGGTGCCGCCCCCATCAGCGCAATTGCGAGGCCAATTGTCCGGGCTGAGAACGTGCACATACCCATTGATTGAGCAACCTTATGTCAGACTGGGTTGGGCGTCCTCGACTCGGCTGCCTGACGCCAGATCTGGTCGAACTGCGACCGGAACTTTTCCCAAACACCATTGCGTCCAGCCCGGTATTGCGTTTCGAGGCGCCGCAGAATCCCATCTGCCTTTTTGGTCATCGCTCCGGCATCAGCGATACGATCAGCCTTTGTCCGACGCCAAACTTTCTCAAGGCAAGCCCTTAACATTCGGTTATCATATATTACGCAATATCGCTTTTTGCGGTGCGTGGCGGGAAATCGGCGCGGGACGGCAATCCGGCTGATTTTGGGTCAGGTGCCTTGACCAGCGGCGTAGCGGCGTAGCCCGCGCAATTGGCGGCTTCTCGCCGAAGGCGCAAGCCGCCAATTGCGCGGGGCGGTATAACCTGATGTCTGGAAATTGCG
>CAZLNO010000167.1:0-4167 GCA_964561005.1 uncultured Rhodovibrionaceae bacterium
GGGGGACGCGGCGCCAGCCGCGTCATGCCCCTTTCGCGCGGTCGCCCGCGTCGGTATCTTCCCGCCCATGACCTTCATCCCCGATTGGAACCTCCTGGCGCCCTTCCTGCTCGCCGCCCTGGCGCTGAACCTGACGCCGGGGGCGGACATGACCTACACGATCGCCCGCGCGGCGGCGCAGGGGCGGGCGGCCGGCTATGCCTCGGCGGTCGGCATCGCGGTGGGTTCGCTGGTCCATACGCTGGCCGCGGCGGCCGGCCTGTCGGCGGTGCTGCTGGCCTCGCAGACGGCGTTCGAGGTGGTGAAGTACGTCGGCGCCGCGTATCTGCTCTATCTGGCCGCGCGGCTGTTGCTGAGCCGCCCCGACCCGGCGGGGCTGACGCTGCCGCGCGCCGGGCTGCGGCGGGTGTTCGGGCAGGCGGTGCTGGTGAACGTGCTCAACCCCAAGGTGGCGCTGTTCGTCCTGGCCTTCCTGCCGCAGTTCGTGGACCCAGCCAGCGGCAGCCCGGTGGCCCAGATCCTGGTGCTGGCGGGCATCTTTACCTTGGGCGGTCTGGCGGTGAACGGGGCCGTGGCGTTCCTGGTGGGCGCCGGCGCGGCGCGGGTGAGGAACAGCGCCCGCTTCGCCCGCGTCATGAACACCGTCGCGGGCGTCGTCCTGGCCGGCCTGGCCCTGCGGCTGGCCGTGGCGGAGCGGTGAGGGATCGGGTTGTGTCGTCGGGTTCGATCAGGCGGCGCGCGGCGTGACCTCGCGGTCGATCCGGTCCTTCAGTGTGTCGCGCGCGACCTCCAAATCGTAGGTGCTTGCGGGCCCATCCAGAACTCCGGCGAGGTTCCGAAATATCGGCCGAGACGCAAGGCCATATCATACCGCCCGACAAATGAAATCGTACGTCTGGGCGGCCTCATGCTTGGCGTCCCGCCGACTTCGTGTCCGACAGGCTCAGCATGAGGACCTCGTCCTGAGCTTGTCGGACACGCAGTCGACGCCCTTGGGCGTCAAGGACGAGTCTGTTCAAATGTCGGGCGGTATCAGCCGTAACCGGGCGCTGCCCAGCCAGGATTTCCTCCAAAATTGCAGCGTCGACTCCAATTGCCCACGCAAGTTCAATCGGCACCATATTTGGCGGCTCAATGAAGTCGGCGCGCAGGATTTCGCCGGGATGCACAGGCTGGAAATCCGGCATCATCGGCCTCCAAATCGAAACATACTCTAAACCACTCCCAAATCCCTGGCCGTCAGGTCGAGGCAGCGGCGCAGGGTGTCGACGGCCTGGTCGATGTGCGCGCGCTCAAAGATGAGGGGCGGGGAGAAGACCATGGCGTCGCGCACCGCGCGCAGCACCACGCCGTGCGCCAGGCAGTGGTCGCGGCAGATGGAGCCGGCGCGGCCGACCGGCTCGAAATGGCGGCGGGTCGCCTTGTCGGCGCACAGCTCCACCGCGCCGATCAGGCCCAGCGAGCGCGTCTCGCCCACCAGCGGATGGTCCTCCAGGCTTTTCAGGCGCTCGGCCAGGTAAGGGCCGGTGTCCGTGCGGACCTTCTCGACCAGGCTCTCGCGTTCGATGATCTCCAGGTTCTTCAGCGCGACCGCGCAGGCCACCGGATGGCCGGAGTAGGTGAAGCCGTGAAAGAACTCGCCGCCCTCGGCAATGAGGGTGTCGGCGACGCGCGGCCCCACCAGCACCGCCGACAGCGGCAGATAGCCCGAGGTGATGCCCTTCGCCAGGGTCATGATGTCCGCCGAGATGTTGAAATGCTCGCTGGCGAACCAGTGGCCGGTGCGGCCGAAGCCGGTGATGACCTCGTCGGCGATGACCAGGACGTCGTGCTTGCGGCAGATGCGCTGCACCGCCTCCCAGTACCCCGGCGGCGGGATGATGACGCCGCCCGCGCCCTGGATCGGCTCGCCGATGAAGGCGGCAACCTTGTCCGGTCCGACTTCCAGGATCTTGTCCTCGATCGCCTGCGCCGCCTTCTCCGCGAAGGCCTCTGGCCCGAGGTCGTCGCCGTGGTCGAACCAGTAGGGCGGCATGGCGTGGACGAAGCCGGGCAAGGGCAGGCCGCCCTGGCCGTGCATCGGCGCCTGGCCACCCAGCGAGGCCGAGACCATCGTCGAGCCGTGGTAGGCGTGCTCGCGGCTGACGAAGACCTGCTTCTCCGGCTGACCGCGCAGGTGCCAGTAGTGCCGCACCATGCGGGCGATGGTGTCGTTTGCCTCCGAGCCGGAGGAGGCGTAGAACACGCGGTCCAGGTCGCCCGGAACCAGCTCCGCCAGACGCTCGGCCAGCTCGATCGAGGGCGGCGTCGCCGTCTTGAAGAAGGTGTTGTAGTAGGGCAGCTCCAGCATCTGGTCGTAGGCCGCCCGCGCAAGCTCCTCGCGGCCGTAGCCGACGTTGACGTTCCACAGTCCGGCCATGCCGTCTAGGATGCGCCGTCCCTCGGAATCGGTCAGCCACACCCCCTCGGCCGCCGTGATGATGCGGCTGCCGCCTTCCTCGGTCAGCGCCTTGGTGTCGGTGAAGGGATGCAGGTGGTGCCGGGTGTCGGCCGCGCGCCAGGCGGCGGTGCGGTTGGAAGGGGGGTGCGTGGCGGCGGCGTCATGCTTCATGGGCATTTCTTTTTTCTCACACGTTCAGCAGCAGGTGCTCGCGCTCCCAGGAGCTGATGACACGCTGGTAGGCGTCCAGCTCGGCGTCCTTCACCGAGGCGACCACCCCGACGAAGTCCTCGCCCAGCACCTTCTTCAGGCCGCTGCTGCGGTTGAAGCGGTAGAGCGCGTCGTAGAGCGTGCGCGGCAGGGTGTGGGCCAGGCGGTAGCCGCTGCCCTCCACCGGCTTGGTCGGCTCCAGCTCCTCCACCATGCCCAGATAGCCGCAGGCCAGCGAGGCCGCGACCGCCAGGTAGGGGTTGGCGTCGGCGCCGGCGCAGCGGTTCTCCACCCGCCGGGCCTCCGGGCTGGAGACCGGGACGCGGAAGCCCACGGTGCGGTTGTCCAGGCCCCAGTGCGTGTTGATCGGCGCGTCGGAATGGCGCATCAGCCGACGGTAGGAGTTCACGTTCGGCGCCAGCAGCGGCATCACCGCCGGCAGGTACTTCTGCAGCCCGGCGATGTAGGAGAGGAACAGCTTGCTGTTCTTCCCGTCCCCGTCGGCGAAGAGGTTGCGGCCGGTCTTCTTGTCCAGCACCGACTGGTGGACATGCATCGAGCTGCCGGGCTCGTCCTCCATCGGCTTGGCCATGAAGGTGGCGTAGACCTTGTGGCGCAGCGCGGTCTCGCGCACCGTGCGCTTGAACAGGAAGGTCTGGTCCGCGAGGTCCAGCGGGTCGCCGTGGTTGAAGTTCATCTCCATCTGCGCCGCCCCGGCCTCGTGGGTCAGCGTGTCGATGTCGATGTTCTGTGCCTCGCAGAAGTCGTAGACCTCCTCGAACAGCGGATCGAACTCGTTCACCGCGTCGACGCCATAGGACTGCCGCGCCGTCTCCCGCCGGCCCGAGCGGCCGATCGGCGGCACCAGGGGATAGTCGGGGTCGGTGTTCACCTCGACCAGGAAGAACTCCAGCTCCGGCGCCACCACGGGCTTCCAGCCCTTGGCCTCGAACAGCGCCAGCACGCGCTTCAGCGTCTGCCGCGGCGCGATCTCGACCGGTCCGCCCTCGAAGTAGTAGGCGTCGCAGATCACCTGCGCGGTCGGGTCCTCGTACCAGGGGACGATGCGCATGGTGTTCACGTCGGGCTTCAGGTAGACGTCGATGGTCGCCGGGCTGGTGACCGGGTCGTCCACGGGATAGGCGCCGTTCACCGTCTGGATGAAGATCTGCTCCGGGATGCGCAGGCCGTGCTCGCGCATGCCCTTCAGGAACTTTTCGTCGGGCAGGATCTTGCCGCGGGCGATGCCGGCCAGGTCGGGAACGAGGCACTCCACCTCGTCGATGCGGTTGCGTTCGATGAAACTGGCGGCGCTCTGGATGTCGGCTTCGTCGGGCAGGCTGCGTTTGTCGGACGTCATGCAAAACTCTGCGATTAGCGCCGCCCCAAGGCGGGCGGCCCGCGCCCGCGCGTGCAAGCGCAAGCATCTGCCGCCGGCGAGGACGGCCACGGGCGGCGCGCGAGGGCGGCCGGACTGCGCGAGGCATCCTACTGGCCGCGCTCGCGGGTGACAAGCA
>CAZLNO010000168.1:0-4087 GCA_964561005.1 uncultured Rhodovibrionaceae bacterium
AAAACCGGGATGACTGAGAAGCCTCAGGCCGAATTTCCATACGTCAGGTTGCTCAGTCGACGCTTGTGGCTTCACTGGCGTTCTACAAGCGCTGGTGGCGGCGTTTCTTCCGCTTGCCGGGTGGACGGGGGCGGGCGCTTTGGAGCGAGCTGCACAAGACTGGCGGTCTGTGGTCCATTTGGTTCATCGCCGTTATCGGCCTGACCGGCGCCTGGTATCTGTACGAGGCGGTGCAACCCGGACCGGTCAATTACGTCGGCCCCCCGCCCGGCGGCGCCGTCGCCCCGCCCGCGCCATCTTCCGATCCCGCCCTGCCGCCGCTCATGCTGGACGAGGTGGTAGCCAAAGCCGAGGCGGCCTGGCCGACGTTCCAGATTCGCGGCATTGCCGCTGGATGGTATTCTGGGACCAGGGAGACGGTCTATCTCGAAGGGCAGGCCGGCTTTCCGCTGGTGCGGGACCGTGCGAATCAGATGCACCTGGACCCGCGTACCGGCGAAATCCTGTGGCGGAATGGCGCCGCCGACCTGCCGGTATATTGGGTCTGGTCGAACATGGCCGATCCCCTTCATTTCGGCGATTTCGGCGGTCTGTGGACAAAATCCATCTGGTTCTTGTTCGGTCTGATCCTCTCTGGCCTCATCCTCACCGGAACGTGGCTTCATGCCCATCGTCTGGCGCGCGAGGCTGGGGGGGGGGGCGCGCGCGCCATCGCTGGCCGGGAACGGGCGCCGCAATTGTTGTCACGTTGGCAGTGCTCGCAGCCTCCGCTCCCTATGGGTTCCAAGAGGCGCGCGAATTCTACGGCCCGACCGTCGATGGCGTGAAACAGCTTCCCACGCTCGCGCCCGGCGTTCGGGCGGTCATCGTCGGGTGGGTCGCGGCCACACTCGCCATCATTGCTGCCTGGATCGTGTTGTTGTGGCGCCCGGGCCTGCTCTCCAAAAACGCTCGCCGCGATAAGGCCCACCGATTTGGTGGCCCGGCTACCGTAGCCGCGAGGTCTCCGCGCTCTCACTCAAACGAGGATGATTGCCGCTCATGACGGGAAAGATCCGAGGAGCGGCGCTTGCGGTCATCGGCGTGTTTTTCGTCGTGGCGATCATCGCGCTTGGCGTTCGCACGATGACGCTTTCGCAGGAGGTCGCCTTCCTGAAGGCCAGGGTCATCCCGCACGACGTCAAGCGCCTGATGGCCTGGAAGCAGCACTACGCCGACAAGACCTGGCACGCGGGCCGGGCGCGCGACTGGCAGGCGGCCGGCTGGTACGCTTGGCAGGTGCGGCGCATGGCGGGTGAGATCGTTGACGCAGGGCTCGTGACGGGCAATGGCCCGCTGGCCGAACTGGAACAGACGATGTTCCTGCCGACGATCGACCCGCTCATCGACGCCATGCGCGCGAACGACCTTCGGGCATTCGAGGCGGGCTACCGCGACATGGTGGCGGCCTGCAACGCCTGCCACGCGGCGACCGACCACGCCTATGTCCGCATCGCCGTGCCGGGCGAGGGCGCCGGGCGGTGGAACCAGACCTTCGAGCCGAGCGAGATCGACTGGTGAAGACGACACGGGGAGACCGTACGTGAAGCGATTGGCACTCTTATTCACCTTCCTGATGGGCCTTCCCGCCACGGCCGTCGCCGCGGACGGCGAGGTTCACGTCGAGCTGAACAAGCTGGAGCCGAACGGCGCGGCCTGCCGGGCCTATCTGGTGCTGAAGAACGACGCCGGCGCCGCGTTGGAGACGCTGAAGCTCGACCTCGTCATGTTCGATACCGACGGCGTGGTGGCCAGGCGACTCGCGGTCGAGACGGCGCCGCTGCCGGCCGGCAAGACCAGCCTCAAGGTGTTCGACATCGACGGCCTGGCCTGCGAGGCCGTGGGCCGGGTGCTGCTGAACGACGTGATGGCCTGCGCGGACGCATCCGGCCCGCGCGACGACTGCCTGGGGCTGGTGACGCCCTTGGCGCGCGGCCCCGTGGCGTTCATCAAATAACCCTGTACGCACGCTCACCGGCTTGCCAGAAGAAGGCGTCTTTGTGATACTGCGTGTCATTCGCAGTCATGAGAGACCCCTTTCTGCGTCGCGGTCCGCGGTCGCGGGCGCGAGGTTATCGAGGAGTGGCTAAGGTGAGCGAGGAGACGGATCTCGCGGGCGAAACGGTTGCCGCTGAACCGGGCGCCGTGCAACCGGCGGCTGATGAGATCGCCGCGCCGGCCGGCGATCCCGGCATGGCCGAGCGTGCGCTGGAGCTCCTGCAGGCCGGCGGGCCCGTGGTCGCGATCCTGCTCGCCCTCTCGGTGATGGCGCTCGCCATCGTGTTCGTGAAGTTGATGCAGTTCCGCGGCCACCGGCTCGGCCACCGGCGCGCGGCGCATGAGGCGCTCCGGTTGTGGCAGGCGGGGCGGGCGGGCGAGGCCCTGGCGCGCGTGCGCGACTCGAAGAACCCGGTCGCCCAGGCGCTGGCCCGGGCGATCCGCGGCCAGCGGCGCGGCCTGCCCGAGGCCAAGGTGCGCGAGGAGGTGGTGCGCCACGGCGGCGACGTGCTGGCCGCGCTGCGCTCCTGGTTCCGGCCGCTCGAGGTGATCGCCTCGCTCGCGCCGCTCCTGGGCCTGTTCGGCACGGTGCTGGGCATGATCGACGCCTTCCGCCAGCTCGAGAAGGCCGGCAACCAGGTCAATCCGGCCATCCTGTCGGGGGGCATCTGGGAGGCGCTTCTGACCACCGCGGTCGGCCTCGCCGTCGCCATCCCGGTCGTGGCGGTCCTGAACTGGCTGGAACGCAAGGTCGACCGCCTGGCGCACGAGATGGACAGCGTCGTCACCCGCGTGTTCACCGAGGATCTGTCCGAGGACATCCACCCAGCCGAGGAAGAGGTGTGCCATGAGCCGGCCCGTTTCCGCGCCGCCGCGGCTGGCGAATAGTGCGGGCACCCCACCCGGACGGCGGCGTCCGCTGATCAGCCTGACGCCGCTGATCGACGTCGTCTTCATTCTGCTCGTCTTCTTCATGCTGGCGTCGTCGTTTCTCGACTGGCGATCGATCGACCTCGACGCCCCGGCGCAGGCGGCGGCGAGTTCTTCCGTGGAGGGCGCGCTGCTGGTCGAGGTTCGCCCCGACGGCCTCCGGCTCTCCGGCGAGACCGTTTCGCTCGACACGCTCGCCGAGCGCGTCGCCGCCCGCGTCGCGGAGAAGCCCGAGCAAAAGGTTCTGGTGAAGCCCGCCTCGGGCGTCTCCCTGCAGGAGGCGGTGCAAGTGCTCGACCGCCTCGCGGCGGCCGGCGCCGCCGAGTTGTCGCTGATCCGCGATCGCAGGCGCTGAGCCCATGCGCTTCGAGCCGCCGCGTCCCCGGAACGACGAGGAGCGCATCCTGCCTCTCATCAACGTCGTCTTCCTGCTGCTGATCTTCTTCATGCTGGCGGGCCGGCTTGCGGCTTCCGACCCGTTCGAGATCGCGCCGCCGCGCTCGGCGAGCGAGGGGCCGGTGGCGACCCAGGACCTGCTGGTGCTGGTCGGCGCCGACGGTCGGCTGGCGCTCGACGGCGAAGTCCTGGACGAGGCAGCGCTCGAAGCCGCGGTCGCCGAGCGGCTGTCGAAAGACGGCGATGCCAGGGTCCGGCTCAAGGCCGACGGCCGCGCCGAGGCGACCGACGTGGTGGCGGTCATGGAGCTCCTGCGCGGGGCGGGCGTCGAGCGGCTCAAGCTGCTCACCGTGCCGGAGGGCCGGTGATGCAGGTCGGCGGCCGGCATTGGGCGCTGGCGCTCTCCGGGGCGGTGCTGGTGCATGCCGGGGTCGCCGCGGCGATCCTGTGGCAGCCGCCGCGGTCGGGCGCGGCGAGCGCCGGCATGGGCGGCGTCGAGGTCTCGCTCGGCCCCGCCGGCGGTGCGCCGGGCGGCGAGGCCCGGCCCGTCGAGGAGGTGGAGGAGGCCGAAACGGCCGAAGTGACGGAGACCGCACCCACCGAGAGCGTGCCCGAGGAGGCGGCCCTCGAACCGCCCGAGACGGCGCCGTCGGAATCGGTCGATCCCGTCGAGGCCGAAGCCGCCGAGCCCCGCGAGACACCCGTCGAGACGGTACCCGCCGAG
>CAZLNO010000169.1:0-4019 GCA_964561005.1 uncultured Rhodovibrionaceae bacterium
GCGCCCCACATCGCGCCGGAGGCGGGGCGGGGGCTCGCCCCCGCCCCGGACGTTTCTCAGCCCGACGCCATGGGCCGCGCCAGCAGCACCTTCGTCGCTGGCGCGAAAAAAAGGTTCATCACGGTTTTCCGGGGAAGCCGGCGCGGGCTCACGCCGGGTTGCCGTCCAGCATTTCCAGCAGGTCTCGCGCCGCCGCAAGCGCGGCGCCGTCGAGCGTGGGCAACAGGCGACGAACCTGGACCACGGTGTCGCTGGTCGCCACGGGGGCCAGCGCGGACAGGAGAGATTCCAAGCCCTCGCTTGACTCGCCGCCGACCTCGACCGCGCGCGCCAGGCGCCGCTCCAGCGCCGGTCGCGCGGCGGTATCGCCCAGGTGTCCGCGCGCCAGCAGGGCGGCGCTGGCGGCGCCGTCCGCCGGCTCCCCGGAGATCTCGCGGAGTTCGGGCAACAGCCGCCCCTCGCCGATGTCGGCCACGACCGCGCAGGCGGCGGCGCGCACGCGGTCGTCCGCGTCATGCAGGCAAGCGCGCAGCGGCGCCAGGTCGGGCCGGGCCAGGGCCGCGATTTCCGCGCGCAGGACGGGCGGCATGCGCGCCGGCGACAGCGCCCGGCAGGCTCGCAGGCGGCGGGCGACACGGGCGCGAGCCGGCGGACCCAGCGCCGCGAGGCCGGCGAGCGCCGCCGTCACCTCGCGGTTCGGCCCGAAATCCCGATCGTCGGCGGCGTAGCGCTCGCAAACGCGACAGAGCAACTCGGCGGCGTCCGCCGCCTCCGGCGCGGCGGCCACCGCGTCCACGACGGCCTGCAGGCGCGCCAGGGGAAGCTCGGCCCAGCCCTCAAGATGCTCCCGCAGAGCGCGGCAGGGCTCCTCAGGAACGGCCGGCGTCGCGCCAGCCGGGGGCCGCGCGGTTTTTGATCGCGGCGCCGGCCGTTCCCCAACCTTGGCAAAAAGGTCGAGCTGCCGGGGCCTGTCCGACATGGCACTTCCCTCACACCAACGGCGCGCGTCTCGCCGACGCGCGCAGGCGGTCAGTCCCGGCGCACCGGCATCTCGATGGGGCCCTCGGCGCGGCCGTGGATGAACTGCTGGACGTAGGGGTTGTCGGTGCTGTCGACTTCCTCGACGGTGCCGTGCCAGATGATGCGGCCGTCGTGCAGCATGGCGATCCGATGCGCGATCTTGCGCGCACTGGCGATGTCGTGGGTGATCGACAGCGCGGTGGCACCCAGCTTGTGCACGACGTCCACGATCAGGTTGTTGATGACGTCGCCCATGATGGGGTCGAGGCCGGTGGTCGGCTCGTCGAAGAACACGATCTCCGGGTCGGTGGCGATGGCGCGGGCCAGGCCGACGCGCTTCTTCATGCCGCCCGACAGCTCGGCGGGGAAAAGCTCGGCCACCTCCGGGCGCAGGCCGACCTGCGCCAGCTTGTCCCGCGCCACCTCGCGCGCCTCGGGCCGGGCCATGCCCTCGCCCTCGATCAGGCCGAAGGCGACGTTCTCCCACACCGGCAGGGAATCGAACAGCGCGGCGTTCTGGAACAGCATGCCGAACTTGCGCCGCACCCGGTCCATGTCGGGGCCGCGCAGGCCGACGACCTCCTCGCCGTCCACCGCGATGCTGCCCGCGTCGACCGCCATCAGCCCCAGGATGCACTTCAGCAGCACCGACTTGCCGGTGCCCGAGCCGCCGATGACCACGACCGACTCGCCCTCGCCGATGTCGAGGTCCGCACCGCGCAGCACCTCGTGTCGGCCGAAGGCTTTCCTGAGGCCGCGGACGCGGATCTTGGGGGCTCGACCGTCGGTCTTGCGCGGGGTCATCGGGCGAAGAACAGCTCGGTGATGAGGTAGTTGAACGACAGGATCAGGATCGAGGCGGAGACCACGGCGTTGGTCGTGGCGCTGCCCACGCCCTGGGCGCCGCCGCGGGAGTTGTAGCCGTGGTAGCAGCCCATCAGCGCGATCAGGAAGCCGAAGGCCGCCGCCTTCACCAGGCCGGAGATGATGTCCATCGGCTCCAGGAAGGCCCGGGTGTTGGCCAGATAAGTGCTGGGGTTGAAGCCCAGCTTGTAGGTCGACACCAGATAGCCGCCGAAGATGCCGATGGCGTCGGCGGTCAGCACCAGCAGCGGCAGGCTGATCAGGCCGGCCACCAGGCGCGGGGCGATCAGGTACTTGAACGGGTTGGTCGCCAGCGTGGTCAGCGCGTCGACCTGCTCGGTCACGCGCATCGTGCCGATCTCCGCCGCCATCGCCGCGCCGATGCGCCCGGCCACCATCAGTCCGGCCAGCACCGGCCCCAGCTCGCGGGTGATCGACACGACGACCACGTTGGGAATGGCGCTCTCCGCCGAGAAGCGGGCGAAGCCGGTGTAGCTCTGCAGCGCCAGCACCATGCCGGTGAAGATCGCCGTGAGCCCCACCACCGGCAGCGAGTAGTAGCCGATCTCCACGAGCTGGCGGCCCAGGTTGCGCCAGTAGAACCGTGGGCGCACGCAGTGCGACACCGCCACCGCGGTGAACATCGACAGCCGCCCGGCGCCGGCCAGGAAGTCCAGGAAGGTCCGGCCGACGAGTTGCAGCAGCGCGACCACCGGCTCAGCCATGCCCGCCCCGGTACACGCGGTGATAGCGCCGGCCCAGCGAGGTCAGCACCTCGTAGCCGATGGTGCCGGCCTCCGCCGCCAGGGCGTCGGGGTCGTGGCCGTCGCCGATCAGCTCGACGAAGTCGCCGGGCTTGATGGCGTCGCGCGCCAGCGCTGTCGCGTCCACGGTCAAGGTGTCCATCGAGATCCGTCCGATCACGGGCAGAAGCTGCCCCCCGAAGGCCACGCGGCCGGCGTTGGAGAGGTGGCGGCTGTATCCGTCGGCGTAGCCGGCGGCGATCGTCGCGACCCGGGTCGGCCCGCCGGCGCGGAAGGTCGCACCGTAGCCAACCCCCCGATGGGCGTCAATCTGCCGGACCTGCAGCACCCGCGCGCGCAGCCCCACCACGCGGCGCACCGGGCTGGGCCGGCCGGGCGTGGGATTGATGCCGTAGAGCGCCACCCCCGGCCGCGCCAGGTCGAAGCGGTAGTCCGGCCCCAGGAAGATTCCCGAGGAGTTGGCCAGCGAGAGCGGCGCGCGCGGCAGCCATGCCGCGGCGGCGCGCAGGCGGGCGAGCTGCGCGGCGTTCTCCGGATGCGCGGGGGTCTCGGCGCAGGCGAGGTGGCTGAGGATCAGGCGAAGGTCGAGGCCGTCCAGGCGCGCCGGCGACCCGGCCAGGACGGCCAGTTCGTCGTCCGGGAGGCCCAGGCGGCTGATGCCGGTGTCGACGTGCAGCGCCGCCGGCAGCCGCCGGCCCCGCTCGCGCGCGGCGGCGGCCCAGAGGTCGATGTCGCCCAGGCTGTTCAGCACCGGCGTGACGCGGGCGTCCAGCAGCTCGCCCTCGCTGCCCGGCAGCGGACCGTTCAAGACATGCACCGTCGCCGCCTCGAACCCCGCCGCGTCCAGAACCTCGCGCAGCGCCAGCGCCTCGTCGATCGTCGCCACGAAGAACACCTCCGCCCCGGCGCGCGCCAGGGTGGGGGCCACTTGCGCGGCGCCCAGCCCGTAGCCGTCGGCCTTCACCACGGCGGCGCAGGCGGCGGCGCCCGCCTCCTCGCGCAGCCGGCGATAGTTCCAGGCCACGGCGTCCAGGTCGACGGTGAGGATCCCGCCGGCGCGCGCGGCCGGATCGCTGGCGGCGCAAGTGGGGGCGGCGCAGGTGGGGGCGGGTGCGGTGCGGCGGCTCAAGGTCGGCGGTGCCTCGTGCGGTGCGGCGCGGGTGGAGTCGGCGCGGAGTATAACGCGCCGTTTCTGAACAGACGATTGCCGGCTTCGGGCGCCGGGCGGCGAGCTCATACCAAGGGCCATTAAACTTGACTCGCCGGCCTCACCCTTCGACAGGCTCAGGGTGAGGGGAGTATTATTGATTTTTCCTCATGCTGAGCTTGTCGGACACGAAGTCGGCCGAAGGCCAAGCATGAGGCGCTCAT
>CAZLNO010000170.1:0-3766 GCA_964561005.1 uncultured Rhodovibrionaceae bacterium
CACGAGCGGGCGAGGGCCGGGCTGGGGGCACCGCCGGCCATGAAAGCCTTCGCCGACCTCCTCGACCGCCTGGTGTTCACGGCGTCGCGCAACGCCAAGCTGCGGCTGCTGGGCGACTATTTTACGCGCCAGCCCGATCCGGAGCGTGGCCATGCCCTGGCCGCGCTGACCGGCATGCTCGACTTCCCCGGCGCCAAGCCGGCGCAGATCCGCGATCTGGCGGGCGCGCGGGTGGACCCGGTGCTGTTCGGCTGGTCCTACGACTATGTCGGCGACCTGGCGGAGACCGTGGCGCTGATCTGGCCGGCGCGGGCGGGCGGCAGCCAGCCGCCGCCGAGCATCGCCGAGGTGGCCGACACGCTGTCCCGGACCCGGCGGCAGGACGTCCCGGACCTGCTGGCGGGCTGGCTGGACGCGCTCGATCCGACCGGGCGCTGGGCGCTTTTGAAGCTCATCACCGGCGGGCTGCGCGTCGGCGTCTCCGAGCGTCTGGCGAAGACCGCGCTGGCGGAGGCCTTCGCCGCCAGGCTGAGCGACATCGAGGAGGTCTGGCACGGCCTGGAACCGCCCTACGAAGACCTCTTCGCCTGGCTGGAGGGGCGCCAGGCGCGGCCGGCCATCGACGGCCGCGCCGCCTTCCGGCCGCTGATGCTGGCCCATCCGCTGGACGACGCCGAGCTCCCGAAAATCGACATCGAGGCCTATCGCGCGGAGTGGAAGTGGGACGGCATCCGCGTGCAGCTCGTCGCCGGCGGCGGGGCGCGGCGGCTGTTCTCGCGCACCGGCGAGGAGATTTCCGGCACCTTTCCGGACATCGTCGAGGCCATGACCTTCGACGCCGTGCTGGACGGCGAGCTGCTGGTCGTGCGCGACGGCGAGGTCGCGCCGTTCAACGACCTGCAGCAACGCCTCAACCGCAAGACCGTCACCCAGAGCCTGCTCCAGAAATACCCGGCGCACGTGCGGCTCTACGACATGCTCTTCGAGGGCGGCGAGGATCTGCGCGGCCTGGCGTTCGACGCGCGGCGGCGGCGGCTGGAGGCCTGGTTCGCGCGCGAACGGCCGGCGCGCATGGACCTGTCCGAGCTGCTGGCCTTCGAGCGCCTGGACGACCTGCGCGCGCTGCGCGAGGCGGCGCGGCGGCGCGCCATCGAGGGGCTGATGCTGAAACGCCGCGACAGTCCCTACCTCGCCGGCCGGCCCAAGGGGCCGTGGTTCAAGTGGAAGCGCGATCCGCTGCTGGTGGACGCCGTGCTGATGTACGCCCAGCGCGGCCACGGCAAGCGCTCGTCCTACTTCTCCGACTACACCTTCGGCGTCTGGCGACCCGACCGGGCGAACGGCGGCTGGGAGCTGGTGCCGGTGGGCAAGGCCTACTTCGGCTTCACCGACCAGGAGCTGCGCCAGCTCGACAAGTGGGTGCGCGACCACACCGTGGAGCGCTACGGCCCGGTGCGCGCGGTGCAGCCGCGCCTGGTGCTGGAGGTCGCCTTCGACGCCGTGCACCCTTCGCCGCGCCACAAGTCCGGCATCGCCATGCGCTTCCCGCGCGTGCACCGCATTCGTTGGGACAAGCCGGCCGAGGAGGCCGACGCGCTGGCGACGCTGGAACGGCTGGTCGAGGGGTGAGGCGCGGCGGACGAGGCGCGTCAGGTGGGTGGGCCTACCCACCCCGCAGCAGCGCTCGCCCGGTGTCCGACGGACCGCTGAGCAGCGGTTGCGCAACGAACGAGAGAGCCGTTGTCGATGTCCGCCCGGGTGAACGTATTGCCGTCCGCCAGCGCCTCGCCGCCGTACAGGCTGGCGTCGCCGTCGGCGTCGAAGAACAGCGTCCCGTTCGCGGGCGCCTGGGCGGATCGCGTCGCTACAGGCAGTAAATGTGGGTGATGCCGGTGGCGTGGCAGTTCAGGTCGATGTTGCGTCCCGACACGCGGCCGTCAAAGCGTGCACCGGTCACGTGGTCGAGGCCGGTGAACTCGTCGTCCAGGAGGTGCAGCTCGACGACTCCGTCCCCGTGCCGCAGCTCGGGCAGCACGCCGATCAGCCGGACCCCGTCCGTCTGGTCGGTGACTTCCACGCTGCCGTCGTCCACGACGCCGGCAATCGGGAAGCGGCTGCCGATCTCGAAGTCGAAGACGCCTTCGGCCTGATGTCCCTCGACGGCCACCCCGGCGACGAACGCAACCAGCCGGCGAAGCGCGTCGTCCATCTCGCTCGGCCCTTTAATTTCAGATACTTATAAAGAGGAGATGGGCTGGTGGGCGTGCCCCGACAAGGGAATTGTTGCGGGTGGGACGATGGCGCTGCCGAGGCCGGCGCGGCTCAGCCCTGGCCGTCGCCCGCCGCCCCGCCGTGCGCGGCGGACCAGGCGTCGGGCGCCTCCAGGAAGGACCGCACGGTCGCCAGGTCCTCGGCCACGAGGTAGCCAGTGTCCCGGGCCACGGTCAGCGCGTCCCACCAGGTCGCCAGGGCGTGCAGTTGCACCCCGCGCGCGGCCAGGATCTCGGTGCTCTGGGGGAAGATGCCGTAATGGAAGATGACGAAGGCGTGCGCCACCTCGGCGCCGGCGCCGCGCAGTGCGTCGACGAAGTTGACCTTGCTGCCGCCGTCGGTGGCGAGGTCCTCGACCAGCAGGGCGCGCGCGCCTTCCGGCAGGTGGCCCTCGATCTGCGCGTCGCGGCCGAAGCCCTTGGGCTTCTTGCGCACGTAGACCATCGGCAGGCCCAGGTGCTCGGCGATCCAGGCCGCGAAGGGAATGCCCGCCGTCTCGCCTCCGGCGACGACGTCCAGGCTCTCGAATCCGGCCCGGTCCTGGATGCGCTCGGCCGCCAGGGCCGTCACCTTGCGCCGCGCCCGCGGGAAGGAGATCAGCCGGCGGCAGTCGACGTAGACCGGGCTGCGCCGACCCGAGGTGAAGGTGAAGGGGTCTTGCGGCCGGAACAGCACGGCCTCGATCTCCATCAGGATGCGCGCGGTCAGGCGGGCGGTCTCGTCGGTGGGCGGCTGGACGGTCATGCAGGCTCTCCAATGGTGGCGCGCCCGTCTTAGCCCGATCGGGCGTGCCGCGCAAAGCCCCCGCCGCATCGCCTTGACCCGCTCGGGCGCCGTGCCATGCTCTCGCCCGTGGCCCGTCTTGCGTGGAGTGCGAAGGAATGTCCCGGAAGCTGCCCGACCTGACGCTCTATCTCGTGCTCGGCGCCGGCGACACGGCGGGCCGGCCGGTCGAGGAGGTGGCCCGCGCGGCGGTTGCGGGCGGCGTCACGCTGGTGCAGCTTCGCGAAAAGGCGGCGGGGACGCGCGCGCAGCTCGACGCGGCGCGGCGGCTGAAGGCCGCGCTGGCGCCGCTCGGCGTGCCGCTGATCGTCAACGACCGCATCGACGTGGCGCTGGCCGCCGGCGCGGACGGAGTCCACCTGGGCCAGGACGACATGCCGCCCGCCGACGCCCGGCGCCTCGTCGGGCCGGAGACGATCCTGGGCCTGTCCGTGGGTGACGACGCGGAGGCCCGGACCGCCGACCCCGCCCTCGTGGACTACATCGGCGTCGGTCCGGCCTTCGCCACCGGCACCAAGACCGACGCCGGCGCGGCCATCGGTCCGGAAGGCATCCAGCGGCTGCGCGAGCGCGTCGGCCTGCCCGGCGTCGCCATCGGCGGCATCTCGGCGGCCAATGCCGGGCAGCTCGCGGATACCGGCATCGAGGGCATCGCCGTCGTCTCCGCGGTTGCCGCCGCCGCCGACCCGGCGCGGGCCGCGCGGGACCTGCG
>CAZLNO010000171.1:0-3752 GCA_964561005.1 uncultured Rhodovibrionaceae bacterium
TGGCGCGGTCGCCCAGCTTGTCCTTCAGGCGCATGACGTGGATGGCGTTGCGACTGCCGTCCGGCCGCCAGCGCGGCACCAGGAAGCAGCTCAGCCCGCCCTCGGCCTGCGCCAGGGTCAGGAAGGCGTCGGACATCGGCGCCGAGCAGAACCACTTGTGGCCGCGCAGTTCATGGGCGCCGTCGTCCAGCGGCCGCGCGGTGGTGGCATTGGCGCGCACGTCGGAGCCGCCCTGCTTCTCCGTCATCGCCATGCCCAGGGTGACACCGCGCTTCTCCTCCGCCGGGCGGGAGGCCGCATCGTAGGCGGCGGCCGTGATGCGCGGCAGCCAGACCTCGGCCAGTTCGGGCGCGTGGCGCAGCGCCGGCACGGCGGCGTAGGTCATCGACATCGGGCAGCACACGCCCGGTTCGGCCTGGGCCATCAAATACATCAGCGCGGCGTGCGCGACATGGCCGCCGCGCCCGGCGGTCCAGGAGATCGACGAGATTCCGTGGCTCAGCCCGAGATCCATCAGCGCGTGGTAGGCCGGGTGAAAGGCCACCTCGTCAATGCGCCGGCCACAGCGGTCGAAGCTGCGCAGTTCCGGCGGGTTGCGGTTGGCCTGGAAGGCCCACTCGGCCACCTCCGCGCTGCCGGCCCGCGCGCCGAAGTCGCGCAGCAGCCCTTCATGCGCCGTCCCGCCGCCCCGCGCCACCGCCGCGCACAGCGCCGCGTCGCTGTCGAAGAGGTTGACGTCCTCGAAAGGCGGCGGCTGGTTGGTGACCGCATGGGTTTCCAGCATGTCGCGGGGCGCGCGC
The DNA here is from genome assembly GCA_964561005.1 of uncultured Rhodovibrionaceae bacterium. GTDB lineage: Bacteria > Pseudomonadota > Alphaproteobacteria > Kiloniellales > Rhodovibrionaceae > CAZLNO01. The sequence continues at coordinate 801 of CAZLNO010000171.1, forward strand.
GGGCTCATCCCTGGCCTCCTCGGCAATGCGGCGCGGCCAGGCGCCGCGTCGTGATTCGCTTCGCTGGATATCCTGGCACGCGAGTTGGCGCGTTGGGAATGCGGTGGCGGGCCGCATGTCACGAGGGGACTCGCTTGCCGTGGCCTCTGGACCATCGTTCCCGGTTTTGATTTACTCGTTACGTCAGCGTCGCGGCGCCTCTCCGCTTAGGGTGCGCCAAGCAGCCTCCCCCTGCTGAGAGATGAGGCTCGCAACCGCGTAGAAAGCGCGATTGCGGCCGGCGCCACTTCCTTCTTGAGCGGCCAAATTGCACAAGACCGGGCCGCTCGGCAACCTCCAAGTGTGCCGATCGTGGGGCGCGCTGCTCTGAGTCGTCGTTCCCGGGCTTGACGCGGTGCGCGATGTCCTCTAGAAACCCGCCTCGGCGCGGGCCGCGTTCGCGGGCCGCAAGGCAGGTATTTCGTTCACTTCAGACAGTCGCGGGAACACCGTCATGGCACGCCGCTGCACCATTACGGGCAAAGCCGTGTTGGCCGGCAACAACGTCAGCCACGCCAACAACAAGACCAGGCGCCGCTTCCTGCCCAACCTGCAGGAAACCTCGCTGTACAGCGACACGCTCGACCAGATGGTGCGCCTGCGCCTGACCACGCACGCCATTCGCACGGTCGAGCACAACGGCGGCCTCGACGCCTATCTGGCCAAGACGCCGGACCGCAAGCTCGGCGAGGAAGCCCGCCGGATCAAGCGGCGGATCGAGAAGGCCAAGGCCAAGCGCACGGCGGCCGCCGCCTGAGGCCGCGGGGCCTTCGAAGGCTCGTGTCCGGTGCTCCTCATGCTTCGACAAGCTCATGCTTCGACAAGCTCATGCTTCGACAAGCTCAGCATGAGGGCCTCGTCCTGAGCTTGTCGGACACGCAGTCGACGCCCTTGGGCGTCAAGGACGAGGCCGCTCAAACGTCGTGCGGTATTACTCCGCCAGCACGAACATCAGCAGCAGCGTGCGCTGCACGATGTTGAAGTTGTCGTCGGACAGCAGGTAGACGCGCGTCTCGCCGGCGGCGGTCCGCCGGGCGGCGATGCCCTCGAAGTTGTCCACCGCCAGCGGCGGCGCGATCGTCGCGATGACCTTGCCGGTGATGCGCCCGCCGGGCGTCACCTCCTCCAGCGGCACGCGGCGCAGCCGCACGCGCACCCCGGTCAGATAGTCGAAGTGCCGCTCCAGGACCAGCAGATCGCCGTCCGGAAGCTGGGTGGCGTCGGTGGGCGCGTACTCGCGCTCGCCGGGATAGGCGAGAGGATACCAGCGTCCATCCTGGTGGACATAGCCGGCGCGAGCAGAACCGCGCCGCAGTTCTTCCGCCACGGCGAACAGCCGCCCGTCGGCCAGGGCCGTCAGCGCCTCCAGCCCGCCGTTGCCGGGAGCGGCTTTCAGTTCGGCGGGCGTGGGAAAGCTCTCGGCGGGGACCGCCAGGGTGGTCTCGGCTCCGGGATAGCGCCAGATCCGGTGCCGCCCTTCGAAAGCGACCAGGAAGCCGTCGCCGCCGGGGGCCCGCGTCAGCGCCTCGGCGTCGATGCTGCGGCGCTGGGTCATGGCGCGGCCCCGGACGTCGCGCAGGCTGCCGATGGACGCCGCGCCCAGCCCGGCCAGATCGCCGCGGGCGTCGTGGCGCAGGGCCGCCGCGAACCAGACTCCCTTGTCCCCCACCGCCAGCAGGCGGTCGCCGTTCGGCGCGATCCACAGTCCCGACAGCCCCCCGAAGGCGGCGTGGCCGCTATCCAGCGCCAGGCCGCCGCGCCAGACCAGGGCGCCGACGCGCCGCAGCCCGGGATTGCCGGGATGCAGCGTGACCGCCGTCGTCTCCACCTGCAGGGTTTGCCGCGGCACGGCGGCCAGCGGGCCCAGGCTGCAGGCGATCGCGATCCCGATCAGCAGCGCGGGGGCGAGAAAGCAACGGCGGCGCAGGACGAAGGACAGCATTCGGGGGCTCCGCTTCATCGCCGGGATCACAACTTCGCGCGGGCAGTCTCGAATGTCATCTGAAGCCCTTACCATGTCGGCCGCGTTGACACGATGATGCGACACGTCCAACAGGGGAGGACCCGCCGATGACCGAGATTCCACGCCGCGCCGTGCTGAGCGGCCTCGCCAGCCTGCCACTCGCCACGGTGCTGGCGGACGCCGGGCTGGCCCGCGCCGCCGCCGAGTCGCTGGAGGAGGTGGCGATCACCACGGACAGCGGCCGCCGCGTGACCGCCGCGCTCGGCTTGCCGCAGCAGACGCCGGCCCCGGCCGTGCTGCTGATCCACGAGTGGTGGGGGCTGAACGACCAGATCAAGGCGGTGGCCCACGAGCTGGCGGCGAAGCACGGCTACGTCGCGCTGGCGGTCGACCTCTATGACGGAAAGGTCGCACAGGAGCCCTCGGGGGCGCGCGAGCTGATGCGGGCGGTCGACCCCGCGCAGGCGACCGAGGCGCTGGCCGCCTGGATCGCCTGGCTGAAGGAGCACGACAAGACCACGGGGAAGGTGGGCACCGTCGGCTGGTGCTTCGGCGGCGGCTGGTCGCTGAACGCCTCGATCGCCGCGCCGGTGGACGCGACGGTGATCTACTACGGCCGGGTCAACCGTCCCCCTGAGGACCTGGCGAAGCTGCGCGGGCCGGTGCTGGGGCACTTCGCCACGCAGGACCAATTCATCGACGAGGTCATGGTGGGCGGCTTCGAGGCGGCGATGGCCGAGGCGGGCGAGCCGCTGACGACGCACTGGTACACCGCCGACCATGCCTTCGCGAACCCCACCGGCGCACGCTACGACAAGGAGGACGCCCGGCTCGCCTGGAGCCGCACCCTGGCCTTCTTCGCGCAGCATCTGCGGGGATGAGGCGGCGGCGGTCATGACGCGCCTGCCGGCGCGTCCCCCTCCCTGGCCCTCCCCCAAGGGGGAGGGGAC
>CAZLNO010000172.1:0-3407 GCA_964561005.1 uncultured Rhodovibrionaceae bacterium
TGCGTGCTGCGGCGCGCATGGGATGACGGCTCCGTATTTGTTGCCGTGCGTATCAGACCGCCCGACGAATGAAATCGTACATCTGTATGGCCTCATGCTTCGACAAGCTCAGCATGAGAGCCTCGTCCTGAGCTTGTCGAAGGACGAGTCCGCTCAAAGGTCGGGCGGCATCAGACCACGGCCGCACTGGGGCCAAGCTCTCCCGACGTCCGGCTTCGGCTGGGTTCAAGGGTGGTTCCACCACCCCAGGCCGGGCGCCCGGATCAAGCCACCTTGCGTGGCGCCGGCCAGGGCGGCGCCTCGGCAACCGGCACGGGTGGCGAAAGCAGGCGTGACACGCTTTCCGGCCCCGGCGCTGGCTCTGACATCGCAGTGCCGAGTTCGGGGTTCGGCCGCGGCTGATCGTCGCCCGCCGCGGCAATGGCCGCCAGGCGTCGACGCACCCGCCAGGGCGCATCCAGCGCCAGCGGTCGTCCGGCCGTGCTCTCCAACAGCCAGTATTCCAGCAAACGCCGGACCTGTGGCTTGCGGCCGCGCTGCCAGGCCGCGAAGTCCCACGGATCGTCGCTGGCCCCGTCGCGCGTCTCGGGCAGGAAGGCCCAGGGCGCCAGGCGCCGGCCAGCGAGATCGCGCGCGGCGACGCGATCGGGCAGGTAGCCCGGCCCCTCGAAATGCGCCACCCACAACAGGAGATCCGTGTCAAGCCCTTCCACGAACAGTCCGGGCACCCGGCCGCCAGTGCCGGGCACCAGCACGGGGTAGTCACCGAAGCGCGCGCGCCGCCGGCGGTAGTTGACCAGCACGCCGGGCGTCACGCGCAGCCGCCCGGCCTTGCGGCCCGCCAGCGCCCGGCGCAGCTCGCCGTCCATCAGACTGCCGTAGAAGAAGAACAGCATCGCATCCCCTGTCCCTGCGCGCCGCGCGCCGCGCCCCGAATGTGGCCACGCGGCGCAACGCCTCTATCTAAGCAGGAAATGCCGGGGATGAAACCCGCGACGACCCGCCGGGGGCGGCGTCGCATGCCGCCTTCACACCTTGTAGGCGAGGCGCAGCCCGCCCCAGTGCCGGCCGTTCACGTGGATCGGCGCCGAAACGTCCTTCATCATCACGTGCGTGCCGCCCATGTCGCGGCGGTAGGCCTGCAGCAGGAAGGGCTCGGTGTTGCGCCCCGCGGCCGCGCCGACGCGGTCGTCGAAGATCCGCCGGTTGCGGCTGTTCTTTGCATTCCACACCGGATCGTCGCCCTGCGGCTTGGAGAACTTCTTGTTGTGCGTGGGCAGGTAGCCGTTACGGTCCACGGCGGCGCAGAAGACCACGCTCTCGTCGAAGTCCAGCACCGGCTCCTGGATCGGCGGCAGCAGGCGGTCGGTCAGCTCGGTGTAGGGCGCCATCATCTGCTGCGGATCGGTGCCGGGGATCTCGGTGTAGCGCTGATCGAACAGCGCGCTCTCGGTGATCTCGCCGCGCGCGATGGCCTGCTCGAAGGCCTCGCCGATCGCCTTCGCCGTCTCCTGGACCTTGCGGATGAAAGGCGCATCGACGGTCTCGACATCGCCCTTCGCCGTCAGGCCGACCAGCCACTCGATGCGGTCCGTCAGGTTGTTGATGCGGTCGCGGGACTCGTTGAGGGTTTGCGTCGAGGCCGAGACGCCGTCGCTCAACTCGTCCACCTTGCCGACGAGGTGCTGGCAGCGCGATTCGATCTCTTCCGCCGCGCCCGCGATGTCGCCGGCGCGCGACTGCATTGACGACATCGCGCCGCCCACGGTCTCCATCACCCCGCCGATCACCTGGGTGCCGCTCTGCACCGATTCGGCGCGCCCGGTGGTGGCGCGGCCGTGCTTGATCAGGCGCTCGGCCTGCTCGGTCAGCTCCTTCAGCGTGGCGTCGATCTCCGCCGTCGCCTTGCTGGTCTGCTCCGACAGCTCCTTCACCTCGCCGGCCACCACGGCGAAGCCCTTGCCCGCGTCGCCGGCGCGCGCCGCCTCGATCGTGGCGTTGAGCGCCAGCAGGTTGGTCTGCTTGGCGATGGCCTCGATGTTGCCGGCGACCTGGGAGACCTTGTTCAGGGCTTCCTGGAGGCCGTTGAGCTGCTGCTGGATGGTGTTGACCGAGTCGACCAGCTCGCGCACGTCGTTCAGCGAGGTCTCGACCGTCTGGCGCGACGACTCCACCTCGCCGGCCGCCTTTTCGGCTTCTTCCCGGCTGGTGCGCGCGGCCGAGGCGACCTGCTCGTTGTGCTCCCACACCTCCGAGGCGCGTTCCTTCAGCCCGCGCAGATCGTCGGCGCGCGCCTGCATCCGGCTGTTCACGTCGTCCACGTTGCCGGCAATGTCGGCGACCTCAATCCCCAGCTCACCAGCCGCCTCGGCCAGTTGCTGGAGGAGCTTGCGGTCGAGATCGTGGTCGTCACGGACCGCTTCCGACATGACGCCCCTCCCCGAACTGCTGTTAAGATTTTATTGCAACCCGGGTTACAACAGCAGACGACAGTTAAAATGAATTTAACACATCAATCTTGACAGGGACACCACGCTAAAGATCGTCGGGCACGCACACGTCGCTGAGTTGCAGTTGACGACGAAGCAAATCCTTCAACCGCCTCAGACCGTCCTCGTCCCTGGCTTCGCAGCGCGCGACCAGGACGTCCTGCGTATTCGACGCGCGCAGCAGCCACCAGCCGTCGGACGTGATGACCCGCACGCCGTCGATGTCGACCACCTCCGCGCCCTCGTCCGCCAGGCGGCGCTTCACCTCGTCCACCACCTGGAACTTGCGAGTCTCGGCACAGGGGAAACGAATCTCCGGGGTATTGACGACCGGCGGCAGCGAATCCCGGAACGCGGCGAGGTCCTGCCCGGTCCGCGCCAGGATGTCGAGGATGCGCACGGCCGCGTAGAGGGCGTCGTCGAAGCCGTACCAGCCGTCCTTGAAGAACAGATGCGCGCTCATCTCCCCGGCGAAGGGGGCGTCCTCCTCCACCATCTTGGACTTGATCAGCGAGTGCCCGGTCTTCCACATCAGCGGCTTGCCGCCGGCGCGGGCGATCTCGTCGAAGAGGACCTGGCTGGCCTTGACGTCGGCGATGATGGTCGCGCCGGGCTTGCGCTTCAGGATGTCGCGGGCGATCAGCAGCATGATCTGGTCGCCCCAGAGGATGCGCCCCTGCCGGTCGACGGCGCCGATGCGGTCGCCGTCGCCGTCGAAGGCGAAGCCCAGGTCGCTGCCGTTCGCCGCCACCGCCGCCTGGAGCTGCGCCAGGTTCTCGGGCACCGTCGGGTCGGGATGGTGCGCGGGGAAGGTGCCGTCGACCTCGGCGTTGAGCAGATGGTGCGTGCCCGGCAGGCCGTCGGCCAGCTTGACCAGCGCATCCCCGACAGCGCCGTTGCCGGCGTCCCAGGTGACGT
>CAZLNO010000173.1:0-3359 GCA_964561005.1 uncultured Rhodovibrionaceae bacterium
TCAAGCTGATCGTCCCGAAGCGCTTCGCGGACGCGCGGGGTTTCTTTTGCGAGACCTACAACGCCGCGCGCTTCGCCGCGCACGGCATCGACGTTGCCTTCGTCCAGGACAACCACTCGCTCTCCCGGCCGACGGGCACGCTGCGCGGGCTGCATTTCCAGGTGCCGCCGCACGCCCAGGCCAAGCTGGTGCGCGTGCTGCGCGGGCGGATTTTCGACGTGGCGGTGGACATCCGCCGCGGCTCGCCCACTTTCGGCCGGCACGTCGCCCGCGAGCTGACGGCGGAGGGCGGCGAGCAGCTCCTGGTGCCGGTCGGCTTCGCGCACGGCTTCTGCACCCTGGAGCCGGACACCGAGGTGCTCTACAAGGTCTCGGCCCCCTACGCGCCGGAGCACGACAGGGGCCTGCTGTGGAACGACCCGGCGCTGGGCATCGCCTGGCCGGTCGCCCCGGACGCCGCCGTGCTGTCCGAAAAGGACCGGCATCATCCCACCCTGGCCGAGCTGCCCGCCTGGTTCATCCATGAAGCCGGAGGCGCGCGCCGATGAAGGTGCTGGTCACCGGCGGCTGCGGCTTCATCGGCTCCGCCCTGGTCCGCTATCTGATCCGCGAGACCGGGGCCGAGGTGGTCAACCTCGACGCGCTGACCTACGCCGCCACGCCGCAGGCGGTGGCCGAGGTGGCCGACGACCCGCGCTACGCCTTCGAGCAGGTCGACGTCACCGACGCCGCCGCGCTGGCGCGGGTGTTCGCGCAGCACCGGCCGGACGCGGTGATGCACCTGGCGGCGGAGTCGCACGTCGACCGCTCGATCGACGGCCCGGCGGCCTTCGTCCGCACCAACGTGCTGGGCACCTCGACGCTGCTGGACGCGGCGCTGGCCCATTGGCGCGAGCTGGACGCGGCGGGACGGGAGCGGTTCCGCGTCCTGCACGTCTCCACCGACGAGGTCTACGGCTCCCTGGGGGCGACCGGGCGCTTCACCGAGGCCAGCCCCTACGCGCCCAACAGCCCCTACGCCGCCAGCAAGGCCGCCGCCGACCACCTGGTGCGGGCCTGGCATGCCACCTATGGCCTGCCGACCCTGGTCAGCAACTGCTCGAACAACTACGGCCCCTATCAGTTTCCCGAGAAGCTGATCCCGCTGACCATCCTGAACGCCGTGGAGGGCAAGCCGCTGCCGGTCTACGGCACCGGGGAGAACGTGCGCGACTGGCTGCACGTGGACGACCACGTGCGCGCGCTGTGGCGAATTCTTCAGGCCGGCCGCGTGGGCGAGACCTACAACGTCGGCGGCGACGGCGAGCGGCGCAACATCGAGGTGGTGCGCGCCATCTGCGACCTGGTGGACGAGCTGGCGCCCCGGCCGGACGGCGGCTCCCGGCAAGACCTCATCACCTTCGTCGCCGACCGGCCGGGCCACGACGCGCGCTACGCCATCGACGCCGGCAAGCTGCGCGGCGAGCTGGGCTGGCGCCCGCGCCACGACTTCGACCGCGGCCTGCGCGAGACGGTGCGCTGGTATCTCGACCACGGCGCCTGGTGGCGGCGCGTGCGCGCCGGCGTCTATCAGGGCCAGCGCCTCGGGCTGGGTCCGGCCGGCGCGGCGGCGGCGCCGGCATGAGCGCGCGGCTGCTGGTCTTCGGCGCGGACGGACAGCTCGGCCGCGAGCTGCAACGCGCCGCGCTGCCCGAGGGCCTGAGCCTGACGGCGCTGAACCGCCGGGAGGCCGATATCACCGATCCGGCGGCCGTGCGCGACGCGCTCGCGCGGGCGCGGCCCGCCGTCGTCATCAACGCCGCCGCCTACACCGCGGTGGACGCCGCCGAGGACGAACCGGAGGCCGCCTTCGCCGTCAACCGCGACGGCCCGGCTCACTTGGCCGCGGCCTGCGCGGCGGCCGGGGTGCCGCTGATCCACGTCTCCACCGACTACGTCTTCGACGGCGGCAAGGGCAGCCCCTACACCGAGGCCGACCCGGTGGCGCCGCTGGGCGTCTACGGCCGCGGCAAGGAGGCCGGCGAACGGGCGGTGCGCGCGGCGCTGGAGGCGCACGTGATCCTGCGCACCGCCTGGGTCCACGGCGCCCACGGCCGCAACTTCGTCAAGACGATGCTGCGGGTCGGCGCCGAGCGCGCGCGCCTCACGGTGGTGGACGACCAGCACGGCAATCCCACGGCCGCGGCCGACCTCGCCGCCGGCTGCATCACGGTCGCCCGCCGCCTGCTGCACGCGCCGCCGCCCGAGGCCTTCGGCACCTTCCACCTGGCCGGAAGCGGCGCGACGACCTGGTGCGGCTTCGCGCGGGCAATCTTCGCCGAGGCGCGCGAGCTGGCCGGCGGCCCCTGCCCCGAGGTCGTCGCCATCGCCTCGGACCAGTGGCCGACGCGGGCGCCGCGCCCGGCCGACGCGCGCCTGGACTGCGGCCGGATCGCGCGCGTTTACGGCCTCGCGCTGCCGCCCTGGCGCGACAGCCTGCGCCCGGTGCTGGCCGAACTGCTGAAGGAGGACCGACGCGCATGAAGGGCATCATCCTGGCCGGCGGCAGCGGCACCCGGCTGTACCCGGTGACCCACGCCATCAGCAAGCAGCTCCTGCCGGTCTACGACAAGCCGATGATCTACTATCCGCTGTCGACGCTGATGCTGGCCGGCATCCGGGAGATCCTGGTGATCTCCACCCCGCGGGATCTGCCGCAGTACCGGGCGCTGCTGGGCGACGGGGCGCAGTGGGGGCTGTCGCTGAGCTACGCCGAGCAGCCGCGGCCGGAGGGCCTGGCGCAGGCGCTGCTGATCGGCCGCGACTTCCTGGCCGGCCAGCCCTGCGCGCTGATCCTGGGCGACAACATCTTCCACGGCCACGGCCTGACGACCCTGCTGCAAGAGGCCGCCGCGCGCGACCACGGGGCGACGGTGTTCGCCACCTACGTGGCCGACCCGGAGCGCTACGGGGTCGTCGGCTTCGACGCCGACGGCAGGCCGGCCCAGCTCGTCGAGAAGCCCCAGGACCCGCCGTCGAACTGGGCGGTGACCGGGCTTTACTTCTACGACGGCCGGGCCGGCGAGCTGGCCGCCACGCTCGCGCCCTCGGCCCGCGGCGAGCTGGAGATCACCGACCTGAACGCGCTCTACCTCGCGGAGGGCCGCCTGGAGGTGGCGCGCCTGGGCCGCGGCTACGCCTGGTTCGACGCCGGCACGCACGATTCCCTGCTGGAGGCGGCGGAGTTCGTGCGCACCATCGAGCGCCGCCAGAACCTGAAGATCGCCAGCCCGGACGAGATCGCCTGGCGCCTGGGTTTCATCGACGACCGCGCCTTCGCCGCCCGCGCCGGCGCGCTCGGCAAGTCCAGCTACGGCGCC
>CAZLNO010000174.1:0-3247 GCA_964561005.1 uncultured Rhodovibrionaceae bacterium
TGGCCGTGGTTCACGAACTGCCGCGCGGCGAAGACGGTCGGCACGAACTTGGCGCGGTAGACCACGCTGGCCAGCCGGCGCTCCAGCAGCTCGATCAGGTTCTCGCCGGTGTCGCCCTTCCGGCGCGAGGCCTCGGCATAGTACTTGCGGAACTGCTTCTCGCCGATCGAGCCGTAGTAGCCCTTCAGCTTCTGCTTCGCCATCAACTGGGTGCCGAAGTCGGACGGCTTCTTGCGGCGCTGGCCGTGCTGGCCCGGGCCGTAGGCGCGCTTGTTGATGGGGCTCTTCGGCCGGCCCCAGAGGTTCACGCCGAGGCGGCGGTCGATTTTGTACTTCGCGGTCTTGCGCTTACTCATGGCGCGCCACGCTCTCCTTTCATGCGGATCAGGATGTCTCGCTGTGTTGTCCCGGTAGTCCCTGCCTTGCGCCGAAGGACACAAGCGGGCGGGGCGCGGCCCCGGAGGCCGGCCCGCGTTCCCGGGAATGCGCGCGGATATAGGCCATCGCGCGCGGCAAGTCAAACGTCCGCGCGGCCGCCCCGCCGTCGCCGCGGTTGCTTCGGCATCTTGATCAGGGCCGAGAGCACGCCGTGCAGGGTCTCGACCTCCGCCTTCGTCAGGCGGGCGCGGGCGAAGATGTTGCGGATGTTGCGCCGGGCGGAGGGCCGCTTCTCCGGGACGAGGTAGTAGTTCGCGGCCTCCAGCGCTGCCTCCAGCCGGCCCAGGAGGTTGTCCAGCTCCGCCTTGGTCGCCGGCGCGCCGCCCGGTCCGGGCGCGTGCAGCTTGCGCGGCGGCGTCGCGTCCGCGGCCATCCACCATTCGTAGGCCACGAGCAGCACCGCCTGCGCCAGGTTCAGCGAGGTGAAGGCCGGGTTCAGCGGCGCGAAGACCACGGCGTCGGCCAGCGCCACCTCGTCGTTCTCCAGGCCTGTCCGCTCCGGTCCGAACAGCACCGCTGTCCGCTCCCCGCAGCCGCCGGCGGCGCGCAGCTCCGCCGCCGCCTGGCGCGGGGTGACGATCGGCTTCACCTGGTCGCGCGGGCGCGCGGTGGTGGCGTAGACGCGCGCGCAGTCCGCCACCGCCGCGCCGGTGTCCGGGAACACCTCGACGGCCTCCAGGATGTCGTCGGCGCCGGCGGCGGCGGCCGTGGCCTCCGGGTTCGGCCAGCCGTCGCGCGGGCCGACCAGGCGCAGCACAGACAGCCCGCAATTCGCCATCGCCCGCGCGCACATGCCGATGTTCTGCCCGAGCTGCGGGCGGACCAGGACGACGATGGGAGCGGTGGATTGGGTCATCGAAGCCTGCCGATTAGCCGACGTGCCCTTGTCGCGAGCCTGATCTGTCGAGGTCTGAGCGGGCGAGGTCATGCTTCGACAGGCTCAGCATGAGGTCGTCCTGTGGTCCAGCGTGAGGTCGTGCCGTGGCATAGTCCGGAATTGCCCTCCTCATCCTGAGCTTGTCGAAGGATGAGGCGCCGCCGTGCACGGCGGCGTGCGATCTTCCTGCGAAGTCCGCCCCGCCGCCTGCGCGTTCACGCCCCGGCCGCCGGCACCGCGCCCTCTTGATAGAGCTTCCAGGTGATGCCGTCGTGCAGGGCGTTGAAAGAGGCGTCGATGATGTTCGCGGAAACGCCGACCGTGGTCCAGTGCCGCCCCTGGCCGTCGGCGCTTTCCACCATGACGCGGGTGACGGCGCCGGTGCCGGCCTGCGGGGTGAGGATGCGGACCTTGTAGTCGGTCAGCCGCATGTCGCCGAGCTGCGGGTAGACGTCCATCAGCGCCTTGCGCAGCGCCAGGTCCAGGGCGTTCACCGGGCCGTTGCCGGTGGCCACGGTCATCAGGTCGCGCCCGGCGACGTGGGTGGTCACCGTCGCCTCGGACTCCGTCACCAGCTCGCCGCGCGCGTTCCAGCGGCGGTCGTCCATCACGCGAAAGCGGCTGAGGCTGAAGTAGTCCTCGATCTGTCCCAATGCGCGCCGCGCCAGAAGCTCGAAGCTGGCCTCCGCGCCGTCATAGGCATAGCCCTCGAACTCCAGCGCCTTCACGCGCTCCACCAGGGCGGCGACCTTGGGGTCGTCGCCGTCCATCTCGATGCCGATCTCCTTGAAGCGGGACAGGATGTTGGCGCGGCCCGACTGGTCCGAGACGACGATGTGGCGCCGGTTGCCGACCCGCGCCGGGTCGATGTGCTCGTAGGTGCGCGGGTCCTTGTCCACCGCCGACACGTGCAGCCCGCCCTTGTGCGCGAAGGCGCTCTCGCCGACGTAGGGCGCGTTGCGCGAGGGCGCGCGGTTCAGCCGCTCGTCGAGCTCGCGCGAGACCGGGGTCAGTTCCCTCAGCCACTCCGGCGCGATCGTGGTCGGGATGTCGGTCTTCAGCACCAGCGAGGCGATGACCGGGATGAGGTTGGCGTTGCCGCAGCGCTCGCCCAGGCCGTTCAGCGTCCCCTGCACCTGCCGCGCGCCCGCGCGCACCGCCGCCAGGGAGTTCGCCACCGCGTTGCCGGTGTCGTCGTGGCAGTGGATGCCGAGGCGATGGCCCGGAAAGCGCTTCGCCACCTCGCCAACGATGCGCTCGACCTCGTGCGGCAGCGTGCCGCCGTTGGTGTCACAGAGCACCAGCCAGCGCGCCCCGGCCTCGTAGGCGGCGTCCAGGCATTTCAGCGCGTAGTCGGGATTGGCCTTGTAGCCGTCGAAGAAGTGCTCCGCGTCGAACATCGCCTCGCCCGTGCGCGCGGCCAGGTGCCCGACGCTGTCGGCGATGATGTCCAGGTATTCCCTCTGGTCGAGGCCAAGTGCCACGTCGACGTGAAAGTCCCAGGACTTGCCCACGATGCAGACGCCGTCGGCCCGGGCGTCCAACAGCGCCGCCAGGCCCGGATCGTTGGCCGCCGAGCGGCCGGCGCGCCGGGTCATGCCGAAAGCGATCAGCTTGGCGTGGTCCAGGCTGGGGGGCTCGGCGAAAAAGGCGTCGTCGGTGTGGTTGGCGCCGGGCCAGCCCCCCTCGACGTAGTCGATTCCGAGGCGGTCCAGCGCGATCGCCAGCGCCCGCTTGTCGACGGCGGAGAAATCCACGCCCTGGGTCTGCGCCCCGTCGCGCAGCGTGGAGTCGAAAAAGTGGACTCGGTCCTCGATGGTCATGGAAACGCTTGGCCTCTTGCCGCGATGCTGGAGATGGTCTTAGGGCCTGCGCCCGCCGCGCGTCAACGGTCGGGGCGGTTGGGCGCCGTGACGCGCCTGGCGGCGCGTC
>CAZLNO010000175.1:0-3162 GCA_964561005.1 uncultured Rhodovibrionaceae bacterium
CCGAGCGCGCCGTGGCCGCCGCCGCCCCGGTCGCCCGCGACCGGGGCGGCTGGCCGGCGCCGCCGCCGCGCCCGCTGCGGCTGTTCGATGCGCCGCGGCCGATCGAGGCCACCGCCCTGCTGCCCGACCACCCGCCCGCGCGGCTCCGCTGGCGCCGCCTGCGCCACCGCGTCGCCGCCGCCGAGGGACCGGAGCGCCTGAGCCCCGAGTGGTGGCGCCTGGAACGACCCGAGGTCCCGGGCACGCGCGACTACTTCCGCGTGGAGACCGCCGAGGGCCGCCGCCTCTGGGTCTTCCGCGCGCGCGGGCGCTGGTACCTGCACGGCGCGTTCTCATGAGGGAGGCGCGACGGCGATGCGTGCAGGCGTCCGCGAGCGTCAACATGCGTCCGCCGGTTGCGAGAAAACGCGTGCAAGAGCTTCATCCGGCTCTCTATACTGACAGCAAAATGCCAGCATTCGGAGGACCGCGAAATGGCAACGGTGACGATCCGCAACCTTGAAGACGAGACCGTCGAGCGGCTCAAGAAGCTCGCCAGGAGCAACAATCGCTCCCTCGAAGCAGAGCTCCGCGAGATTCTCGAGCGGACCGCCAGGCGCATGGATCGCGAGACTTTCTTGCGGGAAGCCGAGCGTATCGCACAAAAGACACGCCACCGTCAGCAAACCGATAGCGTGGACCTGATTCGCGAGGATCGGGACAGGTGAAGTTCGTCGTGGACAGTTCGGTCTTTGTCAAATGCTACTTGATGGAAGAGTGGCACATGGAGGCCTCGAAACTCGTGGCCGGCTCTGGAGGACTTCTCGCTCCGGATCTGATCGTGGCAGAGGTGGCGAATGTCGCCTGGAAGAAGATGCAGCGCGACGAAATTGACTGGGAAGACGCGCAGGAGATGGTCGCGGGGGCCGCGAATGGACCTCTGTCCCTGATTCCCGGCGGGGAGACCGGACTTCTGGCGCTTCGCATCGCGAGGGACCTGCGGCATCCTGTGTATGATTGCCATTATCTTGCCTGTTCATGGCTGTACGGCCACCCGGTCGTCACCGCCGACCAGCGCCTGCACCGCGTCACCCGCGATGGCCCCTACCACGACCTCGTGCGCCATGTCGGGAAGATAGCATGACCGACACCCGTCCGCGGGCGTCCGCAAACGTCAACATCCAGGGTCGCAATGGCTGACCCGCCATGACCGCCGAGCTCGCCGCCGCCACCAACTTCAGCTTCCTGCGCGGGGCCGCGCACCCGGAGGAGATGGTGACCGCCGCCGCGGCGCTGGGGCTGTCGGCGCTCGGGGTGGCGGACCGCAACTCGCTGGCCGGCGTGGTGCGCGCCCACGTGGCGGCGAAGCAGCACGGCCTGCGGCTGCTGGTGGGGGCGCGGCTGGTGTTGCGCGAGGGACCGGAGGTGATCTGCTACCCGTGCGACCGCGCCGCCTACGGCCGGCTGTGCCGCCTGCTGACCCTGGGCAAGCGGCGCGCGGCCAAGGGCGACTGCCACCTGGACCTGGCCGACCTGCCCGCCCACGCCGAGGGGCAGATCGCCATCGTGGTCGCGCCCGACGATCCGGAACCGCCGGCCGCCCTCGCCCGCCACCTGGAGGCCCTGCGCGCGACCTTTTCCGGCGCCTGCCACCTGGGCGCGGCGGTGCGCTACGACGGCCGCGACAGCCGCCGCCTCGCCGCGCTCGCCCGACTCTCGGAACAAAAGGGGACCCCGCTGGTCGCGCTGGGCGACGCCCGGATGCACACACCGGCGCGCAAGCCGCTGCTGGATGTCCTCACCTGCATTCGCGAGGGCTGCACCATCGACGAGGCCGGGCCGCGCCTGGCCGCCAACGCCGAGCGCCACCTGAAGGGGCCGGACGAGCTGGCGCGGCTGTTCGCGGATTACCCCGAGGCCGTGGCGCGCACCGAGGAAATCGCCGCCGCCTGCCGCTTCTCCCTGGACGAGCTGCGCTACGAGTACCCGGAGGAGAGCGCCGGCCGCAGCCGCCCGCCGCAGGAGGAGCTGGAGTTCCTCGCCTGGGAGGGGGCGAAGGCGCGCTATCCCGGCGGCGTGCCGGCGAAGGTGCGCGACACCCTGGCGCGCGAGCTGAAGCTGATCCGGCAGCTCGACTACGCGCCCTACTTCCTGACGGTGCACGACCTGGTGCGCTTCGCCCGCTCGCGCGGCATCCTCTGCCAGGGGCGCGGCTCGGCGGCGAACTCGGCGGTGTGCTACTGCCTGGGCATCACGGCGGTGGACCCCTCGAAGCTGGACCTGCTGTTCGAGCGCTTCGTCAGCGCCGAGCGCGACGAGCCGCCGGACATCGACGTCGACTTCGAGCACGAGCGGCGCGAGGAGGTGATCCAGTACATCTACGCCCGCTACGGCCGCGACCGCGCCGGGCTGGCGGCGACGGTGATCTGCTACCGCCGGCGGGCGGCGATCCGCGACGTCGGCAAGGCGATGGGGCTGTCCCGGGACACCCTGGCGGCGCTGTCCGGCAACGTCTGGGGCCGCGGCGGCGAGGCGGACCCGGCCGAGGCGCTGCGCGAGCAGGGCCTGGACCCGGACGAGCCGCGCCTCGCCCAGGCCCTGGCGCTGATCGAGGCGATCCAGGGCTTCCCCCGCCACCTGTCGCAGCATGTCGGCGGCTTCGTCATGACGCGCGGGCGGCTGGACGAGGTCGTGCCCATCGAGAACGCGGCGATGGCGGATCGCACCGTCATCGCGTGGGACAAGGACGACCTGGAGGCGCTGGGCATGCTGAAGGTCGACGTGCTGGCGCTGGGCATGCTGACCTGCATCCGCAAGGGCTTCGACCTGATCGCCCGGCACCACGGCCGGCGTTACGACCTCGCCAGCGTGCCGCCCGGCGACAAGGGCGTCTACGACATGCTGTGCCGGGCCGATTCCCTCGGCGTGTTCCAGGTGGAGAGCCGGGCGCAGATGACCATGCTGCCGCGCCTGAAGCCGCGCGACTTCTACGACCTGGTGATCGAGGTGGCGATCGTCCGCCCCGGCCCGATCCAGGGGGAGATGGTGCATCCCTATCTGCGCCGGCGCAGCGGCGAGGAGAAGGTCGCCTACCCCAGCGCCGACCTGGAGCGCGTGCTGGGCAAGACGCTGGGCGTGCCGCTCTTCCAGGAGCAGGCCATGCAGCTCGCCATCGTCGCCGCC
>CAZLNO010000176.1:0-3112 GCA_964561005.1 uncultured Rhodovibrionaceae bacterium
CGCACGCGAAGAACCCGGCGGCCGTGCGGCCGCCGGGTTCCGGAAGGCGGGTCGCCCGAGGGCGACGGGCGGGTCGAAGACGCCTCAGGCGGCCGCCTTCATCGCCTTCTCGACCGTGGCGCTGGTCTGGGTCTGGATCGGTGCGAGGGCCTCGTTGGCAACCTTCACGCCCATCTCGGTGACCTTGGCGCTCTCGGTGAGCAACGTGTCCAGGCTCGCGCGGGCGTACTCGGTCTGCAGGCCGAGAAGCTCGTTGACCGACTTGGCGGCGAACAGCTTCCTGCTGGTTTCGACGCTGGTCTCGAACTGCGCCTGGGCGAAGTCCATGAGCTCGCGGCCCAGGCTCTCGAAGCCCTTGCCGAGCACGGTCGAGGCCTTCACCACGGCGTCGACGTTCGCCTTGTTCAGCGTGGTGACCTCGTCACAGCCCTTGAACAGGGCGGTGGAGGTCTTCTCGAACTGCTCGCGGGCCAGGCTGGCCGTCTGCTCGTACTGATTCGCCGCGGCCTCGCTGCCGGCCTTCACGACGCTTTCGAGTTGCGCCTGGCCGGCGCTGACGGCCTCCTCGACCGGCTTGAACACGTTCTGCTGGGTGGTTTGCTTCTGGGCGGCCATGATGGCCTCCTTTCATGTCTGCGTCTGGACCGGGAAGTCCGTTCGCTGCGGCAGCGTCCCGGCCGCCGCTTTGCTGTCCCGTGTTGCCGCACCCATTATTGTGCGCTGCAACATGCTCTAGATATGGCTGCCACGCTGAGAATGTCAATGCGTTTTTGTGCAGTGCACAATTTTCTTCGGCCAGGCGGAACAGCGCCTGTTCCGGCACGCCGCGCGGGCCGGGCGGCGGCGCTAGAAGAGGGCCAGGGTGTCGCTGAGCCCGTTCGCGCCGACCCGCAGCTCGAAGTGCGGGCTGCCGCCCTTCTCGTCCGGATTCGCGCCGCGCGGCCTGAAGGGCTCGGCCCGCTTGGGTTCGGTGAAGGGCACGCCGGTCTCGTCGTGCGGGCGCAAGGCCTCGCGCAGCCGCAGCTCGTCCCAGCGCGGCGAGGGATAGGTCCAGGCGTTGAAGAAGACCTCGCCGTCGCGGCAGGCGACCGCCACCCAGTACCAGGCCCAGGAGCGCAGCCGCAGGCCCTCCGGCGTCGGCCCATAGGCGCCGCTGGCGCGCAATCCCGCGTCCAGCTCCGCGCGTTGTGCGGCATTCAGTCGCGCCTCCGCGATACGCCAGCGGTAGGGCCGCAGCGGGTCGCGCAGCGACAGACGCGTCAGCGAGCCATAGTCCCGGGGCGTCGCCCGGGCGGTGAGATAAGCGCCGCCAGCCCCGTCGGCGACCAGGTCATACGCGCGAACCTGGGTGTCGTAGTTGCCGTTGTAGACCAGGCGGACCTCCCACTGGCCGGCGCCGCAGCGCCGCCGCAGGTCGTCGCCGTTCAGATAGCTGAACCAGGCGAACTTCCGGGTCAGCGGCTGCTCGACCCGGCCGGCCGTGCCGGTGCAGCCACCCAGCGCCGCCGCGAACATCAGGGCAAGACCGCCGAGCGCCCGCATCGTCATAGATGTCGTCATCCTTGCTCCCTTCACGGACCGCGGCATGCCGAAGTTGGCGGCCGGCCTTCAAGGAAAATCTCGTTAACGATTATAAAACCCTTGAGAAACCACTCTAGACATCGATTCCAGCCTTGCGTAGAATCGCGGGGGTTTTCGACGCAGAGCGTCTTCCTTGGGGGGAAACACGTGCGAAATCGGGCGCCACGCACTTTGAATCGGATTCCGTCGACGACTTGTTGGCTCGGCGGCTTCCGATGGTTCCTGCCGGTCCTGGCACTGCTCGTCGCGGCCGTGGCGATGCTCGGTGCCACCGGTTCGGCCCAGGCCCGCTACGCCGCCTTCGTGATGGACGCGGAGACCGGCCAGGTACTGCACGCGGCCAACGCCGACACCCGCAACTACCCGGCGTCCCTGACCAAGATGATGACGCTCTACATGACCTTCGAGGCGCTGGAGGAAGGCCGACTCCGGTGGGACCAACCGCTGCCGGTCTCGCGCCGTGCCCAGGGCATGACCCCGTCGAAGCTGGGTCTCAAGGCGGGCCAGACCATCACGGTCAAGAACGCCGTTCTGGCGCTGGTGACCAAGTCGGCCAACGACGTCGCCGTCGTCCTGGCCGAGGCGCTGGGCGGCACGGAGTGGAAGTTCGCCCTCAAGATGACCGAGCGGGCGCGCCAGCTGGGGATGACGCGCACGACCTTCCGCAACGCCTCCGGCCTGCCGAATCGCGGGCAGCTCTCCACCGCCCGCGACATGGCGACGCTGGCGCGGGCGCTCATTTACCACTTCCCGGAATACTATCACTACTTCTCGACCGAGCGCTTCACCTACAACGGGCGCACCTACGGCAATCATAACAACCTGCTCGACCGCTACAAGGGCACCGACGGCGTCAAGACCGGCTACATCCGCGCCTCCGGCTTCAATCTGGCCGCCTCGGTGAAGCGCAACGGCCGCCGCCTGATCGCGGTGGTGTTCGGCGGGCGCACGGCGCGTTCGCGCGATCGGCACATGATCCGCCTGCTGGACCAGAGCTTCGATCGCCTCAAGCGCCTGCGGACCATCCCCGTGGTCGCGCCGCCGCCGCAGAAGCCGGTGCGGGCGATCCGCACCGCGGCCATGCAGGGAGACGCGACGCCCGCCCCCGAGGACAAGCCCGCGGCCGTGGCGCCCGCCAATGCCGCATCGGATGCGGCAACGGACCAGGCGGCCGCCGCGGCGGTGGACGCGTCGCTGCCGCCGTCCACGGCGCGACCCAAGGCAATTCAGGAGGCGGCGCGCGAGCTGGCCCTGGCCGAGGGCGACTGGGCGATCCAGGTGGGCGCCTATAGCCGCGCCGGCTGGGCGCACGACGCCGCCACGCGGGCGCTCAACCGCATTCCACAGCTTCTGCGGCACAGCCGCCTCTCGGTCAGCCGGGTGCGCGGACGCAACAGCCCGATCTACCGGGCCCGCCTGACCGAGCTGTCGAAGGGCCGCGCCGAGCAGGCCTGTCGCCTGCTGGAGTCGATGAACCACGACTGCCTGGTGATCCGTCCGACCGGCGGCGTCGAGATCGCGTTCAACAGCG
>CAZLNO010000177.1:0-3111 GCA_964561005.1 uncultured Rhodovibrionaceae bacterium
CGCGACGAGGCCCAGCCGCCGTTCTACCTCGCCCGCTTCAAGGCCCTCGGCCCGACGGTGGTCGGACGGTAGGGCGCGTTCGCCACGGGCACCCCGCCGAAGCACGGATTCGGAGGGCAGGCTTCAGCCTGCCGCGCTCCCGCGCCCGCGCGTCCGCTTCGCAAACGGCGACTTTCCGCGCCGTCCGATGCCCGGATGTTGACGCATGATGACACCTGCACGCGTCCCCGCCGGCGTCTCCGTCTTCGGCGGGGCGCGGGCTCCCGGCCGCGCCCCGAACGTTTCCCCGCCCGCGGCCGTGGCAAGAAACGTTCGGGCCGGAGGCAAGCCCCCGGCCGGCCACGCAAGCAACGCTGATGCCGGCACACCGCCGTCAACACGGCCGCGCCCGCGCGTCCGCTTCGCAAACGGCGGTTTCCCGCGCCTTGCGAGGCCCGGATGTTGACGCATGATGACACCTGCACGCGGCGTCGTCCCCGCCGACCACCAGCCGCGCACGGCTCCTCCCACAATGTCCAAGAGCATTGAAAACCCTATCACAACACACCGAACAAAACAAGAACAAAGCCTGCGAAACGTCCGGAGCGCCCTGGGTGGGCAATCCCCCGAGATGGCGTCGACGCGGTCGCGGTGTCCTCTCCAGAGCCGCCCGATGCGCCACCTCGCCCCTTTCCAAGAGCCCCCTGGAGGTGACGATGCCGGCCGAGTCGGGAGGGGAGGGCGGCTGCCAAGCAGAGCATGCCGGGCGACCGCGCAAAGTCCCAGGTCCGTTCGTCGGCGCGACCCGGACCTGCGCGGAGCCGGGGCATTCGGCCGAGTACGACCCGGAACCGAAGCTCCGACGGAGACAAGCGGCGACCGCTCTACTTCATGGAACCGCAGGCCAAGATAGGATCGATCTCACGATGGCTGCGCACCGGGATGTCCGCCGGGACCAGCTAACGACGATCCCCTTCCTCTCGAAGCCTCTTCAAACATGCCTGGTAAATCGCCACGGCATGGTCTGCCCGCTCGCTATGGGGGACGCGATCCTGGTCGCCAGCCGACACGTTCGACGCTTCGCGAGCCAGCAGCCCCGCGGCCAGGATCGCGGCGACAGTGCGGTCCTTGTCCTCAGCCATGGCACCCTCCGCTCCTTTGACGATAGGCAACGTTGCCCCCGAGGCCCCTGGCTGTCCAGCCGAACATCTTCATTTCGCCCCATGCCGCCGATGTTCCCGGTCTGCCGTGCGGCGGCTCCAACCTCGAAACCCGCCGCGCGGTTGAACGGAGAGGTCGACCGGGCATGACCCAATCCGCCGCCTACGCCGAGCCCATCGAGCGCTGAACCTTCGAGGACAACGAGACGAAGCCCAGCTCGTAGGGTGGCTTCGCGAAGCAAGCCACCATCGGCATCGACATACGGTGGGTTGCCTGCGGCGAACCCACCCTACGCGCTGTGGGTAGGTGACCCGACGACGCGACCGCCAGTTGTTCTGTTGGCTGGATCGGGGTCAGCAGCCTCGCGCAACAGAAATTTTTCTGACGTTTCAGTGGATTAAGGCTGTTTGTCGTGTTAGCATCAACGCACTGATCGTAGTCGGACGCCGGGGCGGTGCTGTGCTTGAAATCAATGAAAAAGACATTCTGCAAAGCTTGGAGCAGGATAACCCATGGTGGAGCGATGGCCAGCCGCCGACGGCCACGAAGTTTGACCACGTTCGTGCGTATTTCCCTCGCTTCAAGGAGCTTACCTTCAGTTGGGACGTGAGGAGGGCGGTCATTCTTATGGGACCGCGCCGAGTCGGTAAGACCGTTATGCTCCAACAATTCATTGCGCGTATTATTGACGAAGGATTCGATCCAAAGAAGATACTGTTTGCGCCGATTGACACGCCTCTGTACAGCACAATGCCTCTGGACCGACTGCTGAAGCTCTTCGAGAAACAGACGGGGCATGATCCAAACGACAAGCGCGTTGCGGTGTTCGATGAAATTCAGTATCTGAAGAACTGGGAAGCGCACCTGAAGGTGCTGACCGACAAATTCCCAAATACGAAATTCGTGGCCTCCGGCTCTGCCGCTGCGGCGCTTAAGCTCAAGAGCCAGGAGTCTGGTGCGGGCCGGTTTACAGATTTTTTCCTGCCGCCACTCACATTTGCAGAGTTTCTCGATTTTACCGGGCAGGAGGCGACGCTTATCGAGCCGGAGCCGGTTGGGAGAACGCTTCGTTATCGTACGAAAGATATTGAGAAGCTCAACCAGGCGTTCGTGAACTACCTGAACTATGGCGGCTACCCTGAAGCTGTGCTGAACCCTGAAATTCAGAAAGATACACAGCGGTACCTCGGCAGGGACATAATCGACAAGGTGCTCCTCCGCGATCTGCCAAGCCTGTACGGCATTCACGACATTCAGGAACTGAATCGCCTTTTTATGACGATCGCCTATCATTCGGGCCAGGAAATTAGTCTGGATAGCCTTGCCTCCAGCTCCGGCGTGGCGAAAAACACCATATCTCGTTACTTGGAATACCTTGAGGCGGCCTTCCTGATCGTTCGGGTTCGCCGAGTTGATGATTCGGGCCGGACGTTTCAGCGCATGCGCCAGTTCAAGGTCTATCTCACCAACCCCTCCATGCGTGCGGCCCTGTTCGCGCCGCTGAATGACGAAAGCGATGCCCTGGGCTCCATGGCGGAGACGGCGATCTTCAGCCAGTGGTTCCATTCTGAGCAGTTGGAAAACATCCACTATGCGCGATGGAAAAAGGGTCGCCAGGACTTTGAGGTCGATCTAGTTCGGGTGGACCCTGCAACGCTCAGGCCGGGCTGGGCTTATGAAATCAAATGGTCAGACCGTTACGTAGAACATCCGGAACAGTTGAAGGGCTTGATCGAATTTGCCAAGAAGAACGGTCAAGAACTCCCAGTCGGCACGTCAACCCGGACGCTTTCGAACGAAAAAGAGGTGGATGGTGTAAAAATCCGGTTCTTTCCGTGCGCGCTTCATTGCTACCAGGTCGGACGTAACGTCATTGAAGGCCGCCCAGCTTAAAAAGACAGTGGGATTAAGCTCGTAGGGTGGCTCCGCGAAGCAAGCCACCATCGGCGTCGGCATACGGTGGGTTGCCCG
>CAZLNO010000178.1:0-3022 GCA_964561005.1 uncultured Rhodovibrionaceae bacterium
GCCAGCTTGACCAGCGCATCCCCGACAGCGCCGTTGCCGGCGTCCCAGGTGACGTTCAGCCCCGTTCCCGCCGTGTAGTCGCCCAGCATGCGGGCGACGTAGGCGTCCAGCACCGGGGTCTCCGCCAGCTCGCCGCGCCCCTCGGCATAGGCCCCCTCGGCGGCGATCTCGCCCAGGCGCTGGATGTCGCGGCCGAAGAAGGCGCGCGTGCCCAGCATCATCTTGAAGCCGTTGTAGTCGGGTGGGTTGTGCGAGCCGGTGATCTGCACGCCGCCGTCGGTGTCGAGGTGGTGCACCGCGTAGTACAGCATCGGCGTCGGGCCGCGCCCGATCCAGGCCACGTCGAGGCCGGCGGCGCGCAGGCCGGTCGCCGTCGCCTCGGCCAGCTCCGGCGAGGACAGCCGGCCGTCGAAGCCCAGGGCCACGCGCCGCCCGCCTTCCTCGCGCACGATCGTGGCGAACGCCCGGCCCAGGGCCTCGGCATCGCCGGGGAAGAGGGTCTGGCCGACGATCCCGCGCACGTCGTACTCGCGCAGGATGGTCGGATCGAAGCGGTGGGCGGAAGGTGCGGCGGGTTGCGTGCTCATCGCTCGGCCTCTGCAATGTGCGCCGGTGCGGCGCCGGCCTCGGCGTCGGGGGCGTCAGTGCCGCTCGGGCGGCCGACGCAGTCGTAGACGAATCCGGCGGTCGCCATCTCGGCGGGATCGTAGATGTTGCGCAGGTCGACGACCACCGGCGCGTTCAGCAGGCGCTTGACGCGGGCCAGGTCCAGGTTGCGGAACTGGTTCCACTCCGTGAGGATCGCCAGCGCGTCGGCGCCCCGCATCGCCTCGTAGGCATCCTGGCACCAGACCACGTCGGCCAGCAACTTGCGCGCCTCCTCCATGCCCTCGGGGTCGAAGGCGCGCACCGTGGCGCCGGAACCCTGCAGCGCCGGAATGATCGACAAGCTCGGCGCCTCGCGCATGTCGTCGGTGTTCGGCTTGAAGGTGACGCCCAGCACGGCGATCGTCTTGCCGGCCACGTCGCCGCCGCAGTGGCGCACGATCTTGTCGGCCATGCGGCGCTTGCGGCTGTCGTTGAGCGCGACCACGGTCTCGACGATGCGCAGCGGCGACTGCGCCTGCTCGGCGGTGCGCACCAGCGCCAGGGTATCCTTGGGAAAGCAGGAGCCGCCGTAGCCCGGCCCCGGATGCAGGAACTTGCGGCCGATGCGCCCGTCCAGGCCAATGCCGCGCGCCACGTCGTGGACGTCGGCGCCC
Source organism: uncultured Rhodovibrionaceae bacterium (assembly GCA_964561005.1). Taxonomy (GTDB): domain Bacteria; phylum Pseudomonadota; class Alphaproteobacteria; order Kiloniellales; family Rhodovibrionaceae; genus CAZLNO01. Next base: position 1,263 of record CAZLNO010000178.1, read on the forward strand.
ACGCGCTCGCAGAGGTCGGCGATCTCGTTGATGAAGGTGATCTTGGTCGCCAGGAAGGCGTTGGCGGCGTACTTGGTCAGCTCCGCCGTCTCCAGCGAGGTGAAGACGATCGGCGTCTCGATCAGGAACAGCGGCCGGTAGAGCGCGCGCATGGCCTCGCGCGCGGGCTCGCTCTCGGCGCCGATGATGACGCGGTCCGGGCGCATGAAGTCGCCGATGGCCGCGCCCTCGCGCAGGAACTCGGGGTTGGAGACCACGTGGAAGGTCTTCTCCGGCGCGGCCTCGGCCAGCAGGCGCGCCACCATGCGGCCGGTGCCCACCGGCACCGTGGACTTGGTGACGACGACCGTGCCCGAGGGCGCGGCGGCCGCGATCTCCCGCGCCGCCGCCTTGACGTAGCTGAGGTCGGCGTGGCCGTCGCCGCGGCGCGCCGGCGTGCCGACCGCGATGAAGACGACCTCGACGTCCGCCACGGCCGCCGCCAGGTCGGTGGTGAAGCGCAGCCGGCCGGCCTCGACGTTGCGGCTCACCAGGGCGTCCAGGCCGGGCTCGTAGATCGGCATCTCGCCGTTGTGCAGGCGCTCGATCTTGGCGCCGTCGCGGTCGACGCAGACCACTTCGGTGCCGAACTCGGAGAAGCAGGCGCCGGAGACCAGGCCGACATAGCCGGTGCCGATCATCGCGATCTTCATGACCCAGACCCCCTCAAACCATCGTCGGGATGGCAGCGCATGGCCGGCGCGCGCCGCGGGTCACGGCGATCCCCGCCCGGCGTGGCGCGCGATCACGGCCTCGGCGGCGGCCGCCGTCTCCGGGTTGGCCAGCGCGTATTCCAGGATCGCCTCGACATAGCCGGCCTTGTTGCCGCAGTCGAAGCGCCGGCCCTCGAAGCGCAGCCCGTGCAGCGGCACCGTACCGATGGTGGCCGCCATGGCGTCGGTGAGCTGGATCTCGCCGCCCGCGCCCGGCGCCAGCCCGTCCAGCCGCGCCATCACCGCCGGGTCGAGCACATAGCGGCCGATGATCGACAGCGTGGACGGCGCCGCCTCCGGCGTCGGCTTCTCCACCAGCCCCCGAGCGGCGGCGAGACGCCCGTCGTCCGAGGTGACGTCGAGGATGCCGTAGCGCGCGGTCTGCTCGCGCGGCACGTCCACGACCGCGACCACGTTGCCGCCCACCCGCGCGTGCATGTCCAGAAGCTGCTTCAGGCAGGGCGTCTCCGCCCGGATCAGGTCGTCGGGCAGGATGACGGCGAAGGGCTCGTCGCCCACCAGATGTCGCGCGCACCAGACGGCGTGCCCGAGACCGAGCGGTGCCTGCTGGCGGGTATAGGCCACCTGCCCCGCCGTCAGCGCGGACCAGCGGGTCGCTTCCAGTTCCCTGGTCTTGCCCTTGGCGGCCAACAGATCCTCCAGCGCCGGCACGCGATCGAAGTGATCCTCCAGCGCCGTCTTGCCGCGCCCGGTGACGAAGATCAGCTCCTCGATTCCGGAGTTCAGCGCTTCCTCGACCGCGTACTCGATCACGGGACGGTCGACGACCGGCAACAATTCCTTGGGTATGGCCTTGACGGCCGGCAGAACCCGTGTCCCCAGGCCGGCAACGGGAAAGACAGCTTTGCGTATGCGTGGCATCTGACGTGTTCAGGTTCTTACAAGCTCGCCGCGCGGTGATGCCACAGGCGCCGCCCGGACACAAGGCGCGCCGGCCAGGCGCCCCCGGCCCGCCCGCCGCGCGGGACGGACCCTCCTCGTCACGCA
>CAZLNO010000179.1:0-2837 GCA_964561005.1 uncultured Rhodovibrionaceae bacterium
CTTCGACAAGCTCAGGATGAGGCTTCGACAAGCCTGTCGGACACGAAGCCGACGTCCTTGGGCGTCAAGGGCGAGCCCCGCGAGCAACTTCAATGGTCCTTGGTATCACCGCCTGGCGCCGCGCGCCCGCGCCGTTTCGGCATCGACCAGAGGCACCCGCGCGTCGGGACGCTGGTGGGCCGGGTCCCAGGGCGGGCGCGTGAAAACCTCGTGTACCATGCGGGCGAAGGCGTCCAGGGACAGGCTGTCGTAATCCGGGTCGAAGGCGGCCTGATCCCAGCGCTCGCAAAACGTCACGGCGGCATCGAAGTGCGGACTGTCGCGGTATTTCTCGCGCGCGTCCGGGTCGGCGCCGACCTTGTCGCCATAATAAGCGAGCTGGAAGACGCCGTGGTGACGCACCACCCAGACGCATTCCGCGCGCACGTAAGGCTTCAGGACCTCGGCGGCGAGGGAATCGTGATTGTGCGGCGCCAGCTCGTCGCCGATGTCGTGGACCAGGGCGGTGACGACCCAGTCGGTGTCCGCGCCGTCGCGGTACGCCCGCGTCGCCGCCTGCAGGGAATGCTCCAGCCGGCTGACCCGATAGCCGGACAGGCTGTGCGCAAGGCGCTCCAATTGGGCCAGGACGCGCTCCGGCAGGCGCCGGGCGTGGTCGGCTTCCAGGCCCGCCAGAAACGCGTAGTCCGCCTCGGTCCCGTCCTTCATCCGCCGGAAGGCGACGGTGCCGGCGAGGCTTCGGTCGTGCTCGGTCATGATGGAAAGGCGTTCCCGTCGTTGTTGGAGACAAGTGTCGGGGATGGCGAGCGGGCCGGCGCCGGCGCTCACGTCGCGGCGGAGCCGACCTCGCGATCGCGCCCCGTTTCGGCGGCCACGCCGTCGCGCATCAGGACGCGGTAAAGGCTGTCGGGGCCGTCGTGGTCGATGTAGCAGCCCTGAAGATGGCGGCGGCCCGCGCCGTGGTCGAAGGCCGTGCGGCCGTGCAGGATACGATGGTTGTCCATCATCACCAGCATGCCGGGCTCGAAGGTCTGCCGGATCTGATAGGCGGCGTCGTTGGCCAGTTCGTAAAAGCGCCGGCGGCCGTGGTAGTACAGCGCCAACTCGTCCGGCTCGCGGGCCGGAACGTAATCCACCCGCGTGCTGAAGCGCACCCGCCGGACCCGGCCCGCGTCGTCGCATTCGATCAGGGGACCGTGCGCCTGCATGATCGCCGCGTCGGACTCGTAGCGGAAACGCACTGGAATCCGGGTCAGGGCGGCAAAGCTCTCGGGGGCCTCGGCGGCGAGGCGCCGCGCCACGGCGAAGCCGTCCGCCAGCGTCGAGAGACCGCCGGCGACCCCGTTCTCCAGGCAATGCAGGAGCTGTATCCCCGGTATCGGCTGACGGTAGGGATTGTCGGCGTGGGCCGAGAGGTGGCGGCCCGTGTAGGCCAGGTCGATCGGCTTCGGCTTGGTGACGACGTCGAACAGCGGCCCGAAATTGGTGTCGCGAATGAAGCCGAAGCGCTGCGCGATCGCTTGCAGGCTCCCCGGCGCGGTGGGGGTTTCGCGCACGATGCAGAACCCGTGGCGATGAAACCCCGCCAGCAGGTCGCGTAGCGCCGCCGGATTCGCCAGGTCCGCCCAGCTCGCCTCCGGCATCGGGGGGTTCCCGGCATCCCAGGTCTCGATCGGCGGCGGCGCCTCGGGATCGGACCACCACCCCAGTTCCCGGCCCAAGGCCGTCAGCGACAGCCGCGCCCGGCCCCCGTCGTCGAAGCTGACGACGAGGCTGTCGATGCCCTCGCGCGCCGCGCCGGTGACCCGCAGATCCAGGGGCAGCTCCGGCGGCTCGAACAGGCGCTGGCGGTTGACCGGGTCGAAGTCGTCCGAGTCGCCCGTGCGCTCGCGCAGCCAAACCGGATGCAGGCGCGCCACGACGCCTTGGGGTCCCGTCACCCGAAGGCCTCCGCAGTCGGGGTCGGGATCAACGGTGATGTCCTGGGCTTCCATCACTTACCTCGAACGTGGGATCGTCATAACCGGGCGGAAGGCTCGCATGCCGAAGCAGCGGACCGAAAGCCGCAAAATTTCAATGAAGCGGATAACGCAAGGTTATGAAGAGCCTGCGTCGGCGACTGGCCAACGCCAACGCCCTGGTGGTGTTCGAAAGCGCCGCGCGCCTGAACAGCTTCACCCGCGCGGCCGAGGAACTGGGCATGAGCCAGCCGGCGGTGACCCGCCATATCAAGACCGTCGAGGCGATGGTCGGGCGGGCCCTGTTCCAGCGGGCGCACAATCGCCTGTCGTTGAGCCCGGACGGCCAGCGACTTTGGCAAAGCGTCGCGCGCGGCCTTGGCGAGGTGGCCGAGACCCTGGAAGCCCTGCGCGGGGAACAGGCACCGCGGCGCCTGGTGCTCGCCTCGCACGCAGGGCTTGCCCAGCAATGGCTCATGCCGCGCTTTTCCGACCTTTGCGCGCTGCTGGGGGATTTCGATGTCCATCTGATGATATCGGATTCCGATCGCGACCTCGACCGCGGCGAGTTCGACCTCGCGGTGCGCGTCGGGGCCGGGCGGTGGGGCAATCAGAGGGCCGCGCGGCTGATCCCCGAGATCGTCTTTCCCCTCGCCAGTCCGGGCCTGCTGGCGGCGTGGCCGGCGTTGCGCACGGCCGCGCCCGACGACCTCCTGGCCGCGCCGCTTCTGCACATGGACGCGGGCGACAAGCCCTGGCTCACCTGGCGGGACTGGTTCCGGGCGCAGGGTGTCGCCGTCGCGCCACCGCGCCCGGACGTGATCTACAACAACTATCCCCTGGTGCTTCAGGAAGCCCTGGCCGGCAAGGGCGTGGCCC
>CAZLNO010000180.1:0-2628 GCA_964561005.1 uncultured Rhodovibrionaceae bacterium
GAACACTCCCCCTCACCCTGAGCCTGTCGAAGGGTGAGCCTGTCGAAGGGTGAGCGCCACGCCTTGGTTCAAAGGTTCGTCGCCATGAGCCGCCTGCCCGACGACGGCCGGAGCGATCCGCCAATGACCTTCCACCACCGCCCGCCGCGCGTGCCGGATCAGGCTGGGGCGGTGCTCTGTGCCCTGGCCGACATACCCGACAACGCCGGCAAGGGCTTCGAGCTGGAAGCCGATGACGGCACCCTGCGGGCGATCTTCGTGGTGCGCCAGGGCGCGCGGGTGTTCGGCTACCTGAACGTCTGTCCACACGCCGGCACGCCGCTGGACCTCCGGCCCGACACCTTTCTCGCCCCCGACGGCGATGCCATCCAGTGCAGCACCCACGGCGCCCGTTTCGCCATCGGGGACGGCCGCTGCCTGGCCGGGCCGTGTCGGGATCGCGGGCTCACGCCCGTGGCCGTCCACCTGGACGACGACGGACGGGTCCGGCTTTCGGCTGGCTAGCTCCGCGGGTTTTGTTGCACTGCAACATGCAATTTGCGCCAGATCAATGCGTGTTGTGCACCGCAATCGGTTGTTTGCCGCCCGGTCCGAATCAATAATGGTGGCTCGGCGGACGCGCGGACCGGCACAGGCGCCGTCGCGCCGGGCGGGGAGGAACGCGTCGTCCAAGGGATTGAACGCGGACCGAGCGCCACGATGTGGCGGGACAAGGTCATTTACACGAAGCCAATTCGTTCCACAGGGAGGGACGCCGAGCCATGACAGACGTTGAGACCTATCCGGTCCCCGAGGCGTTCGCGAAGGACGCCTGGATCGACGAAGCCACCTACAACCGGATGTACCAGCAGTCGGTCGACGACCCCGAGGGCTTCTGGGCCGAGCACGGCAAGCGCATCCACTGGTTCAAGCCCTTCACCAAGGTGAAGGACGTCAGCTTCCAGGCCGACGACGTCCACATCCGCTGGTTCCACGACGGCACCACGAACGCCTGCTACAACTGCCTGGACCGGCACCTGCCGCACAAGAAGGACGACACCGCGATCATCTGGGAGGCCGACGACCCCCGTGAGCACGCGCGGCACATCACCTTCGCCGAGGCGTACGAGGAGGTCTGCCGCCTGGCCAACGTCCTGAAGAAGCACGGCATCGAGAAGGGCGACCGCGTCACCATCTACATGCCGATGGTGCCGGAGGCGGCCTATGCCATGCTGGCCTGCGCGCGCATCGGCGCCATCCACTCGGTGGTCTTCGGCGGCTTCGCGCCCGACAGCCTGGCCAACCGCATCCTCGACAGCGAGGCCAAGATGGTGATCACCTCGGACGAGGGCCTGCGCGGCGGCCGCAAGATCCCGCTGAAGCACAACACCGACGAGGCGGTGAAGAAGTGCCCCAGCGTGACGTCGGTGCTCGTGGTCAAGCGCACCGGCGGCGGCATCGAATGGACCGACGGCCGCGACCACTGGTACCACGAGGAGCTGTCGAAGGTCTCCGACGACTGCCCGGCGGAGGAGGTGAACGCCGAGGATCCGCTGTTCATACTCTACACCTCGGGCTCGACCGGCAAGCCGAAGGGCGTGCTGCACACGACCGGCGGCTACATGGTCTTCACCTCGATGACACACCAGTACGTCTTCGACTACCACGACGGCGAGGTGTACTGGTGCACGGCCGACGTCGGCTGGGTCACCGGGCACAGCTACATCGTCTACGGCCCGCTGGCCAACGGCGCCACGACGCTGATCTTCGAGGGCGTGCCGAACTACCCCACGGCCTCGCGCCATTGGGAAGTGATCGACAAGCACAAGGTCAACATCTACTACACCGCGCCCACGGCGATCCGCGCCCTGATGCGCGAGGGCGCGGACCCGGTCAAGAAGACCAGCCGGCAGAGCCTGCGCGTGCTGGGCACCGTCGGCGAGCCGATCAACCCCGAGGCCTGGCGCTGGTACCACGAGGTGGTGGGCGAGAAGCGCTGCCCCATCGTCGACACCTGGTGGCAGACCGAGACCGGCGGCATCCTGATCACGCCGCTGCCCGGCGCCACGCCGCTGAAGCCGGGCTCGGCCACCAGGCCGTTCTTCGGCGTGCAGCCGGTGATCGTCGACAACGAGGGCCACCACCTGGAAGGCGCGACCGAGGGCAACCTCTGCATCGCCGACTCCTGGCCGGGGCAGATGCGCACGGTCTACGGCGACCACGAGCGCTTCGTGCAGACCTACTTCTCGACCTATCCGGGCAAGTACTTCACCGGTGACGGCTGCCGCCGCGACGCCGACGGCTACTACTGGATCACCGGCCGCGTCGACGACGTGCTGAACGTTTCCGGCCACCGCATGGGCACCGCCGAGATCGAGAGCGCGCTGGTCGCGCACGCGAAGGTGGCCGAGGCGGCCGTGGTCGGCTATCCGCACGAGCTGAAGGGCCAGGGCATCTACGCCTATGTCACCCTGGTGGCCGGCGAGGAGCCCAGCGAAAGCTTGCGCAAGGAGCTGGTCGACCTCTGCCGCAAGGAGATCGGCCCCATCGCCAAGCCCGACCTGGTGCAATTCACGCCGGGCCTGCCGAAGACCCGCTCGGGCAAGATCATGCGCCGCATCCTGCGCAAGATCGCCGAGAACGACTACG
>CAZLNO010000181.1:0-2592 GCA_964561005.1 uncultured Rhodovibrionaceae bacterium
AGCGCGTCGCAGGCCTTGTGGATGCGCGCGCAGGCCTCCTCCAGCGCCTCGGTCGAGGTCGCGTAGGAGATGCGGAAGTGCGGCGACAGGCCGAAGGCCTCGCCTGGCACGCAGGCGACGTTGGCTTCCTCCAGCAGGTAGGTGACGAAGTCGCCGTCCGACTGGATGGTGTTGCCGTGCGGGGTCCTCTTGCCGATCACCCCGGCGCAGGAGGGATAGACGTAGAACGCCCCGATCGGCATGGCGCAGGTCAACCCGGACACCGCGTTCAGCTTGTCGACCACCAGGTTGCGCCGCTCGCGGAACACCTTGTTGTGCTCGGCGATGAAGTCCTGCGGGCCGTTCAGCGCCTCGACCGCCGCCGCCTGGCTGATCGACGAGGGGTTGGTGGTCGATTGCGACTGGATCTTGGCCATCGCCTTGATCAGGTCCTTCGGCCCGCCCGCATAGCCGATGCGCCAGCCGGTCATGCAATAGGTCTTGGAGACGCCGTTCACGGTCAGGGTACGGTCGAACAGCTCCGGCGCGACCTGCGCGGGCGTGCAGAACTCGAAGCCGTCGTAGACCAGGTGTTCGTACATGTCGTCGGTCATCACCCGGACATGCTCGTGCGTCTTCAGCACCTCGCAGATCGCCTGCATCTCCTCCCGGTGATAGCCGGCGCCCGTGGGGTTCGAGGGGCTGTTCAGGATCACCCACTTGGTCTTCTTGGTGATCGCCTTGTCCAGGTCCTCGGGCTGCAGCTTGAAGCCGTTCTCCTGGGTGCAGGGCACGGCCACCGGCTCGCCGCCGCACAGCAGCGTGATGTCGGGATAGCTCACCCAGAAGGGCGCGGGGATGATGACCTCGTCGCCCTCCTCCACCGTCGCCATCAGGGCATTGAACAGCACCTGCTTGCCGCCGGTGCCCACGGAGATGTTCTCCGGCGCATAGTCGAGGCCGTTGTCGCGCTTGAACTTGTCGCGGATCGCCTCTTTCAGCGCCGGCGTGCCGTCGACGGCGGTGTACTTGGTCTCGCCGCGGTCGATGGCCGCCTTGGCCGCGGCCTTGATGTTGTCCGGCGTGTCGAAATCCGGCTCGCCCGCGCCCAGACCGATGACGTCCTGTCCGGCGGCGCGCAGCTCCCGCGCCTTCTGCGTGACGGCGATGGTCGGCGACGGCTTGATGCGATCAAGCCGGCTGGCGAGGAAGGACATGACGATGATCCCCGAAGCTTCCCTTTGACGACTCGGACGCGATGCCCGGCACGGTACGCCAGCGCGCCGAGGGTGTCCACAAGAGCCCGGCCGGTGTCGCGGCGCGACTTGACGCCCGGCCACGCCGCCTGCCCTAATGTGCGGTGCAAAATCCCGCGACGCGCCGCCGCCGGCCGGCTCGGCCGTGCCGTTGCCGCTGCCACGCACGAGGAGCCCACCCACCGATGATCGCACGTCGGACCCTGCTCGCCATCGCCACCGCCCTCCTGACCGCCAGCACCGCCGCGCCGGCGGCCCGCGCGGCGGAACCGATCAAGATCGGCGACCTGAACAGCTATACCGCCCTGCCCGCCTTCACCGTGCCCTACCGCCAGGGCTGGAAGCTGGCCCTGGAGGAGATCAACGCCGACGGCGGCGTGCTGGGCCGGCCGATCAAGGTGATCAGCCGCGACGACGGCGGCAACCCCGGCGACGCCATCACCGTCGCCAACGAGCTGGTGCGCCGCGAGGGCGTGGAAATGCTGATGGGCACCATCCTCTCGCACGTCGGCCTGGCGGTCTCCGACTACGCGGCGCAGCGGCGCACGCTCTTCCTGGCCTCCGAGCCGCTGACCGACGCGCTGGCCTGGTCCAAGGGCAACACCTACACCTTCCGCCTGAGGCCCGGCACTTACGTCCAGGCCGCCATGCTGGCCGAGCGGGCGGCGGAGCTGGACGCCACGCGCTGGGCGGTCGTGGCGCCGAACTACGAGTACGGGCAGTCGGCGGTGGAGGCGTTCAAGAGCCTGCTGAAGGAGCGGCGGCCCGAGGTGACCTTCGTCGAGGAGCAGTGGCCGCCGCTGTTCAAGATCGACGCCGGCGCGGTGACCCAGGCGCTGGCCGCCGCCGAGCCCGAGGCCATCTTCAACGTCACCTTCGGCACCGACCTGGTGAAGTTCGTGCGCGAGGGCTCGCTGCGCGGCCTTTTCGAGGACCGCACCGTCGTCTCCATGCTGACCGGCGAGCCGGAGTGGATGAACCCCCTGGGCGACGAGGCGCCGGAGCGGTGGATCGTCACCGGCTATCCCTGGGACAGCCTGGACACGCCGGCGCACACGGCCTTCCGCGAGGCCTACGAGGCGCGTTTCGACGAACACCCGCGCATGGGCTCGGTGGTCGGCTACACCTCGCTGCACGCGCTCGCCAAGGCGATCGGCAAGGCCGGCACCACCGACACCGACGCCGTGATCGCGGCGCTGCGCGGGCTGGAACTGGACACGCCGTTCGGCCCCATCCGCTTCCGCGCCGTGGATCAGCAGTCAAGCATGGGAACCTTTGTCGGCCGCACCACGGTCAAGGGCGATCGCGGCGCGCTGGTGGACTGGGAGTACAAGGACGGCGCCGACTACCTGCCGCC
>CAZLNO010000182.1:0-2590 GCA_964561005.1 uncultured Rhodovibrionaceae bacterium
ATCGCGGCGCGCTGGTGGACTGGGAGTACAAGGACGGCGCCGACTACCTGCCGCCCGAGGAGATCGTGAAGGCCTGGCGCCCCGACGGCCGCTAGATCGGCGCGAGGCGGCGGCCATTTCACCGCCATGTCGGGCGGGGGCGCCGTGGCAAAATTTCGCGCCCGTCGGCCCGACAACGGTTGCGTCCCGGCGCCATGATCCCCACGCTGAAGGGTGTGCGAGCGCGGGCGCCGCGCCGTAACCCGAGAAATGACGCCGGGAGCGAATGATGAAACTGAGCGACGACCAGGTGCAGGTCATCGAGGAGCAGACCGGGCTGCAGCCAATTCCGGAGGATAATCCGGCCATGCCGCAGCTCAAGGAGAACTTCGGCGACCACACCTTCTATGTGGACGACCGGGGTCTCTATGTCCTCGAAAGCGCCAACGACGACGAGAGCGAGGATCAGGCGACCGCGATCCAGATCGCGAGTTGGACCGACGAGAACCGCACCGCCCTGCAGCCTCACGAGCCCCAGGCGACCGACGCGGTCTTCAAGCTTTCGCGCACGGCGAACTGATCGCTTGCCGCCTGCCCGCCCAGCGGGCGGGTCCGACCCTCCGGCCGACGGCGAGGGCGGGATCAGGGGTCTTTTCGCGGGTATGTCCCGTGAGGTGGTCCTTCGCCGGCAGTAAGCGGCGGAGGAGGGGCTGGTGTGCCGCCCGATCGCCGGGCGGCATTTTCCGACCGCCCCGTGTGATGACGTTCCGCGCCGAAGGGCGTCCGCGAATCTTGCCTTCGGCTTTTCCCAGCGTCGCGATCCAAGTTGGACGGCCGCACACCGTCTCGTCACCACGCCGGGACGGCGGTCGGGAGTTCACGCCGCGGCGCTGGATTCTTCCTGGCCAAGAACGCGCGCGGCCGGCAGCACGAAGGTGAAGCGGCTTCCGGCGCCGGCGGTGCTCGCGATCTCGATTCGCCCGCCATGCAGGTCCGCGAATGCCCGGGCCAGCGGCAAGCCGAGGCCGAGGCCCTCGTGGCGGCGCGTCAGGGCCGAATCGTCAAGCTGAACGAAAGCGTCGAAAATGCGGGACTGCTCGTCCGGCGCGATGCCCGGCCCTTCGTCCACGACGTGAAGCCGCAGCGTCTCGTCTGGATCGACGTCCAAGCACATCCGGACCCGGCCGCCTTTCGGCGAGAACTTGATGGCGTTGTCCACCAGCTTGAAAAAGATCTGCGTCAGCCGCCGCCGATCCGCCCACACCACCACCGGCGCCGCCGCGGCGGGCCGCTCCAGCTTCACGTCCGACTCCGCCGCCACCGGCGCCAGACGCTCGCAACAGGACGCGAGAAGGCGCGTCAACTCCACCTGTTCCTCGGCCAACTCCAGCTTGCCCGACTCCACCCGGGTCATGTCCAGAATGTCCTCGATGCGATCGCGCAAGAGACAGCCGCTGCGGTGGATCTCCCCGGCGTAGTCCGCGTATTGCGCGCCGTTGGCGCCCAGGCGCTGGTCGCGGATGATCTCCGAAAAGCCGAGTATGGCGTTCAAGGGCGTGCGCAGTTCATGGCTCATCACCGCCAGGAAGAGATCCTTGGCCCGGTTCGCCGATTCGGCCATGTCCTTGGCGCGGCGCAGCGCTTCGGCCTCGCGTTGCGCGCTGCGCGCCAGGCGCCGGTCCACCGAGGTCGAGATCAGCGCCAGACAGAGCAGCAGACCCGTCACCCCGGCGACGGCCACCCCCAATCGCGTGGGGGACAGCGCCGCACCCGCGGGCATGGACGCCGCGGGCTCGAAGCGAAAGAACTGCGCTGCGGCCATGCCAGTATAATGCATGGCGCAGATCGCCCCACCCATCACGCTCGCGCTGAGCAGCCGCTCCCAGGTATGGTTCAGCCGCTTCACAAGCCACAGCGCGGCGGTCGCGGCCACGATGGCGATGACGATGGAGAGCACCAGAAGGTCGGACCGATACGCGATCGTGCAGCCCGGCATCTCCATCGCGGCCATGCCGATGTAGTGCATCGCCGCGATGCCCACGCCCATGATCGTCCCACAGAGGCCCAGGCGCCACCAGCGCAAGCGATACTCGTGGCAGACGTACAGGGCGAACCCGGTGACCGCCATCGCCACCACGGCCGAGAGGGCGGTGAGCGCGAGGTCATAGCGCACCGCCACGGGCAGGCGAAAGGCCAGCATGGCCACGAAATGCATCGACCAGATGCCGCCGCCCATGGCCACGGCCGCCGCGGCCGTCCAGGCAAAGCGGGCGGCGCCGCCCGCCACGGGGATGCGGCCGGCAAGGTCGAGGGCCGTGTAGGAGGCGAAAATTGCGACGACGACTGAAAGGCCGACCAGCACCGCTTCGTGATACCCGTCAAGCGGCATGATCCATCCTTATTCCCGCGCGCAGTTGTCGAAATTTTCCGTCGTTCATGATTAAGAATAAGTTACGCCTCGCGCCTTTGCGCAAGACCCGGCACGCCCGGGATGGCCATCGCGCGCAGGGGCGCTAATCTGGCGCCGCCATGGAATTCCTGATCGTCCAGTTCCTCACCGGCCTGGCCAGCGCCGCCTCGCTGTTCCTGGTGGCCTGCGGGCTGTCCATCA